>JBJMXF010000049.1:0-35743 GCA_045809725.1 Candidatus Udaeobacter sp.
CGATTTGGCTGACAAGCTACCCGACTATCAAACTAACATTGTGGCTAAAATCCGGTCACTGAGACTTCCTGCTGCTGGACCGCTGGCCCGATTTTCATCCAGCGTCCACGCTCTGCAAAAGGAAGTTATCGCGCCGGGCACTGCTTCGGAGACGGATCGAGACCGCGGTAATTCTTTAGCGAAAACGGCTCCGCCTGTGGCGACTCCTATCCCAGTGAAAGTGATCGAAGGACGAAACGCAATTCCGCAGTTAATGCAGGAGACGCTCGGCGCAATTCTGAGTCCGCTCGGTACCGCTGCGTTGGTCCTCTTGCTGGTCATTTTTATGCTACTAAAACGGGACGATCTTCGCGGCCGACTGATCCGACTTATTGGGCAGGGCAGAATCAGCACAACTACGCGCGCGATGGAAGACGCTGGACGTCGTGTATCGCGTTATCTTTCCATGCAGTTCCTCGTCAACACCTGTTATGGCATCTGTGTTGCTGTTGGGCTGCAACTTATCGGAGTTCCAAATGCCGCGTTGTGGGGAGTGTTATCTGGAGTGCTGCGATTTGTTCCCTACGTCGGCCCATGGGTGGGCGCGCTTTTGCCGGTGGTGCTGTCATTTGCGATCTCGACCAGCTGGTTCACACCGCTTATGACGATCGGTTTGTTTGTCGTTCTGGAGGCGATCGTATCGAACTTTGTCGAGCCGTGGGTTTATGGAGCTAACACAGGCGTTTCTCCCATTGCCTTAATCATCTCAGCGGTGTTCTGGACATGGCTCTGGGGTCCGATCGGTCTCGTGCTGTCTACTCCTCTAACCGTGTGTCTGGCGGTGATGGGAAGACACGTTCCGCGGCTCGAATTTCTCGGTGTGCTATTAAGCGAGGATCAAGCACTGGCGCCTCATGAAGAGTTTTACCATCGGCTTCTGTCCTTCTCGATGGACAGCGCAGAAGAGTTCGTCCTTAAATATGTGGAGACGGAGTCACGGACCGCGCTTTACGATAACGTTTTAATTCCGGCGATTGGAGCGGTCGAAATCGACGGGCACAGAGGTTCGATCACGGCGGAACAACGCACCTCCGCTTTGCAGCGAGTACACGAGATCATAGACGATTTCAGCGGTTCGGAGGCTTCACGTAATGACGCACAGGAACAAAAAATCGACCACGCTAGAGCCGCTGCTGCCGCTGGCAGTCGTGTTGTTTGTCTTCCCGCGAGCGCATATTGCGACGAACTCGCCGGCGAAATGCTTGCACAGCTACTTCGAAACCAGGGATTCGAAGCTGAGAACGTGCCGGCGCGGCTTAAACATGAGGAGTTGATTGATCGCGCCGTTCAACTTCAACCCGAGTGCATCTGTGTCTCTGTAGTGCCGCCGACGAGCATAGCCCAGGCCCGCCATCTTGCTTCAGCAATTCGGGACCGACTTAAGAATGTAACAATCCTGGTTGGCGTCTGGAGTGTGAGATTCGATGCAGAGAAACTACGAGAACGTTTGCGTGGAGCGCACGTGAGTGATGTAGCCGTTTCTCTGGAGGAGGCCGTGCAACGGGTTTATAAAATGACTGCCGCAATTACCGATGCAATGCTGCCGGCGCCTACGCCGCCTAACGAGGAAGAGCGCCTGGCAGAACTCGATGGGTTAAATCTTTTGGATACGGCCAGCGAAACAGATTTCGACCAAGTTACGGCCCGCCTAACGAGACTTTTCAACGTGCCGATGGCGCTTGTAACTCTGGTCGATAAGGATCGGCAGTGGTTTAAATCTCAGGCCGGACTGCCAGCCGATCTTGCCGAGGCGCGGTCAACTTCGCGCGACGTTTCTCTTTGCGGTCACGTTATCGCTAAAGATGAGGTATTGATCGTGCGCGATCTGGCGCGAGATCCCCGCTTCGCAAACAATCCATTTGTGAAAGAAAATGGCCTTCGGTTTTACGCAGGCGTTCCTTTACGCGGACCGAATGGTTTTGCGATTGGCTCGCTTTGTATCCTCGACACCAAACCACGGGAAATGACAAGACAGGAGCAGGAGCTTCTCAACATGATCGCTGGAGACGTCATGGAACAGATAAAGCGCCGCCCCGTCGCCGAAGCCTCAAAAAATAGTGCCTTGTCTGAGAAGACATAGATCTCCGTCCTCTCTTTTTGTTGAAGGAGCGGTGGTGAGCTCAGCGCTTAAACGTTACGCGACCCGCACTTCTTTGAATCCATCGCGTCCGCTGGTGCGAAGTTCTTCGTAGTGCGGCCGAATGACCAGAACGCAAACCTCCCGACAGCAGAGAGGCCGTTTCGTGTGTTTATCGTCGCCGGGTCAGATCGCCGTCAATACAATTGCCCCGGCGTAGATTCGAAGGCGCGGACGCTAATGCTCCGAATGGCCGACCGGCTTCCGCAACAATGGGAGATCGATTATGAGGACCTGGGAAACGTCTACGGGCGCGCTCGAATTCAGAGCTGTAATGCATGCGTTTCCACGTCGATGGCCTTGTGCGTGTGGCCGTGTAACTGCTACGAGAAGAATAACAAGGCAGAGCCAGACCTCATGTGGGATCTCGATATGTATGCACGGCTCGATCTGGCGGACGCATGGGCGTTCATCGGACCGATAAATTGGTACGCGCCCACCAGCAATCTCAAGCTCATGTTCGATCGGCTTGTGTGCATGAACGGCGGTAATCCGTGCGAGGACACCATCAAACACAAGGATCCGGAACTGGCGATGAAACTCGAGCACTCGCGCGAGTGGGAGACGATGAGCTTAAATCACCTCGAGGGTCGGACGGCAGCGTTCTTCTGTTATGGTGACGGCGGCGGAAACGAGCTTGATCCGACAGGTCGGCCGAAGCTACTCAAGGATACGCACAAACATTATTTCGATCCCGAGAAGGAACCATTCGAAAACGAGCGCGACAGCTACGCGCCGCTGGTGTGGCAATTCAGGTATGGCGGCGTGGAAGTTCCCGATGCGCTGTGGCAATACGTGCAATTTGGAAAAGACGAAGCGTATAGCGACAATCAGGCCGAAGATTTGTCACGTCACAAAGAGGTGTTTCCTGAATTGGACGCCTGGACCGACCAGTTCGCCCGCTTCGTCCACGCGAAAGGCAAAGTCGAGCCTGGCAAATATCGCGCGTTTGGATACAAGCCACCTGGCCATTTGCTTCGCGATGCGAGGCTCGCGTGGCGGGACATTCGTATGCGGTTCGGAAGTCCGCGTGTTCGTTCTTCACCAGCTAAACAACAACGGCTCGAGTTGAACCGTGATGTGACCAAAGACCCGACGAAGAGCGAGGGCGAAAAATTGCGCGAACAATCACAGGATCGGCAATAGCACATTGCTGTTGTGCCGCGAGCAAACCCGATCGTCGAAGAATCAGCAACCGTAGTATCCCCGATATCTAATCGCTACACTGAAGTCGCTGCCGGTGCGAGGGGGATGAGAAGCGAATTGTATTGACAAGCACGTCGAATTTTCGGCAGGCTCGGCGTCGCTAAAGCGGATCTGAATCAGGCGGAAAACCGCCAGGTTCTTTGCCTCTTCCGGACCCGCAATTTCAAAAACTAACTCCAGCGGGAAGGGAAGGAAAAAGCAATGAATGCTCTGATTCGCATTAAAAACGCAGCTCCAGTTTTCGTGATCGCATTGTCGCTGGTCACGGCTAGTGCAACGATGACGGACGTGATCTTTAGCTTCGAAGAACAGGAAGGCGAATATGCTGACACCGACTTGGAGACGGACAGCGCTGGAAACATTTATGGCACGACAGTGCTCGGAGGAGAGTTTGGTGGCGGCACAGTTTTTCAACTTAGTCCGACACCTAACGGATGGAAGCACACTGTGCTTTACAGCTTCACTGGCGGTGCGGACGGAGGCGAGCCGTACAAAGGCGTCACAATCGATGGAGGCGGCAATTTGTATGGCACGGCGGTTACGGGCGGTTCGGGTGCTTGTGAAGGCGGCTGCGGCGTGGTCTACAAGCTCACCAAGTCCGGCGGGACCTGGAACCAGACAGTCATTCATGCGTTCACCGGTGGCGACGATGGCTCTGGCCCGGGAGCGCGAGTCACCGTAGATAAAAGCGGTAATGTCTACGGTATGGCACCGACCGGCGGCACAAACGGCGTAGGCACGATCTACAAAATCCATCCCCACGCCGGCAGTTGGGATTTTGAGGTGATTCACACTTTTACTGGCGGTGCGGATGGAGCAGCGGGTTCAGCCGGAAGAATGCTTCTGGAGTATGGCCGGCTCTACGGTGCAGCTACGGCAGGTGGTTTGTACGGAAGCGGAGTTGTTTTCGAGCTCACACCGAGAGGGGTTGGGAAATGGGATTTCAGGGCGTTGTATTCTTTTCATGGACAGCCGGACGGGAGTTTCCCATACGGAGCGCTGCTTCGCGCTTCGGGTAAACTCTATGGAACTACTTATTACGGTGGTGAAAACGGAATCGGTGCTGTTTACGAACTGTCGCCCGGGCGCGACGACGTCAGGGAATGGCGTGGAAGAGTGATTTATAGTTTCCAAACAGGAAGCGACGGCAACAGTCCGATCAGCAACCTTGTTTCCGACGCAGTCGGCAATCTTTATGGCACCACGAGTGAAGGCGGATTAGGCCGTGGCACAATCTTCAAGCTAACTCCTGTTGGCGGCGGGCAGTGGAGTGAGAGTGTGGTCCACGCGTTCGAGGCACCGCCCGACGGTGGCTTTTCCTACAACGGCATGGTTGTCGATGGACTTGGAAATTTCTATGGCGCTACTGTGCACGGCGGCACAGACGACGACGGTTGCGTCTACAAATTCACGCCTTGAGGCGGCAGCAAACGCGGGAAGTTCATTCAGTGCCGCGTTGAATCCTGCGAAAATATCGGTTTGTAATCGTGCCTAAGGTGATAACCTAGACCGCGAAACGCGGCGTAAGCCTCAAGGGCTCATGCAGCGTTTGAATGGGAACCGAAAGCAAAGTAATGGGGAAACGCTGCTCGCTTGGTCTTTTGTGTTTCGCTGTCTTCATCGGATTCGATCCCGCCTTCGCTCAAATCGAAGCGGTCAGTGAAAAGAGCAAGCCTCGTATCAGAAAATCTTCAGCCTCTCGGCCTGCGCGGGGGTTTTCGTGGAAAACAAATATCGTAACAACCGTCTTTTGGATCGGGGAACTGCCAGGTGGAAATAATCTCACGCCGAATCGCACAAGTGCCTGGGACAAACAATGGACCAAGAACTACGGTGGTTTTGACGATCCAAATCCCGCCCATCGGCGTAATTACGTCCCGATAAAATTCAAGCCGCAGCAGAACCCGTTTTACTGCGCCCTCCCGTATAATGACAAAGCACACACTGGCCATCGGCCGGAGGCGCCTCGTGTTGTTCCCTGGTTTCAAGAGGCGTACCAGGGTCCGGCCGTTTCCACCTGCAAGGACCGATGGGTCGCCATCCGCAAAGGCAATCGAATCGCTTATGCGCAGTGGGAAGACGCAGGACCATTCCGAACAGACCATTGGCAATACGTATTTGGCAATGAACGTCCGAGACCCAACCTCAATCAGGGCGCCGGCCTCGACGTCTCACCTGCTGTGCGAGATTATCTCGGGCTGCAAGAAACAGATGTCACCGACTGGCGTTTTGTGGACGTCAACGAGGTGCCGCGTGGACCATGGGCCAGTTTGGGAGAAAACAACACGTTCGTCATCAACAGTCGTAGAAAAGCTGTGAAGGTCACTGAGCCCCAAAGACAAAACGAACTAGGCGTCATCAGCCGCTAATTGTCAGCACCGTCTGTGAACGGATTTTCACAATTTTCCGCTCTGTGCGCGACTCTCGTGGTTGTGAGTGGCTGCAGCACTGTGACTGATATGGTCACTTCGAACATACCCGAGGGACATTCGGGCCGTTCGTCTATTGTCGTGAGCTTACGGGCACAGGAGGCCTATTTATACCGCGGCGGCCATAGAACTGCGTCGTCGCGCATATCCAGTGGTCGTGAAGGATACCGCACGCCGATTGGCCGCTTTCAAGTCATTCGTAAGGACGAAAATCACCGCTCCAATGTTTATGGTGACTACGTTGATGATTCAGGCCACGTGGTGAAGGCCAATGTCGATACCAGGCGTGACCGCAGACCGCCGCATTCGCACTTCGCGGGCGCTCCGATGCCCTACTTTCTCGAATTTTCTCCAGGCTACGGATTGCACCAGGGCTACCTGCCCGGCGTGCCTGCCTCTCACGGATGCATCAGGATGCCTTATTGGAAAGCGCGACAGTTTTTTAGCTCCGCCCATCTTGGCACAGTGGTGATCATAAAGCCGTAGGATTCTGGATTCGGCACGATCGCCTGTTGTTAGCGGAAAGCGTTTAATTATACGCGCGAATGAAAAGCTGATTCGCTTCTGGACTTCAATTCGCGTTCGTCTGGTCGGAAATTGTATGACCGTTCATGCGTTTGGCGGCGTCTGGAACCGCGTCAGCGCGGGAGCTTTTCTCCGGAGCTTCTTCTCCTTTTCAGACCTGCAACACTGTCCTTGGTTTTCCCGGCTCAATCACGTTCCCTGCGTCATATCACTTTGTCGTTGCAGTATCGAAAGCAAACGAGCCAAGATTCGCCGCGTGAAGTACTGCAAAACCGCACTCTCGATATTCGCGGTGCTATCTGTGTCGCTAGCACTCGCCGAGGACTTCAAGACGATTAATGGCAAGGAATACAAAGACGCCACGATCACCCGCGTGGAAGCGGATGGCATTGTGCTTAGAACTAAAACGGGAATTTCGAAGGTATATTTCTTCGAACTCCCTCAGGACGTTCAGCAAAAGTTTCGTCGCAGTCCAGCGACGTCGAGCGCAGCGCAGCGTGAGCATGAGGCGAATAAGTTAGAGACGAAACAGCAGGTAAGTCCGCAGGCTGATCGGGCCGGCAGGGTAGTAATAGTTGGGCAGACCGGTATCAGTTGGAAAGGCATCGTCGGCGGGATCGTTGTTCTGTTGGTCATAGTGCTGGCTGTGGTTCGTAATCGCTTCTAACTGAACCGGTCGGAGTCGAGGCTGCGTCTCAATCATGATTTCCAACGGCGAACGATCTGAATTGCAGACGCACATCGGCGACGACGGAAAGCTTTTCGTTCTGCACGGAAGGGGAAAAGCTAACTGGATTTGTTGAGACGGCGCGCTTGCTTTGCGAGCTGCCTCTACAGAATTTCCGAGCTGAATTCGCCGTCGCTGACGCGGGTTCGGACTTTCATCTTTGGCCTAACTACTGCAGTTGTTCGGATGATCTCACCGCGATCATTGATGGTGATGCTGTAGCCGCGGCTTAGCGTCGCCTCCGGTCCCAGCACACGCAGGATACCTTCGATGCTACTGAAACGGTGTCTTGCCTTTTCCATCAAGCGCCGGGGGCAGGCGACGAGTCGCCGATGCAGATCGGCGAGATTGTTGCGGCGCATCATCAGTTCGCGCATCGGGCTGCGCGCTTGCATCACACGAAGAGCTTGGTCCAGGGCACGCTTGTACCTTTCAATCTTGTGCGCAAGACAGCGGTGCAAGGTATCGCGCGCATGGTCGAGCCGTTGTTGCGCGTCGTGTACTCGATTCAGTAACTGCCGGCCCAGCGTGCGCGCGCAACGATCGATCTGGCGCTGCAGATCGATGATGTCAGGGACAATCAATTCGGCCGCTGCGCTCGGAGTAGGCGCGCGCAGATCTGCGACAAAGTCGCAAATGGTGAAATCGATTTCGTGACCCACAGCCGAGACGATTGGCACGGCAGAATGGAATATCGCGCGCGACACGATCTCTTCATTGAACTCCCACAAATCTTCAATGCTGCCACCACCGCGCGTGATCACTATGAGATCGACAGGCGCAAATCCCTCGTTAGGCGTGGCGAGCTCGCGAATGGCCACTGCAATTTCCTGCGCCGCGCCGATTCCTTGCACCCGCACGGGGTTTATCAGAATCTGCAGCCAAGGGGCTCGACGACGGAGCACGTTGAGCATGTCGCGGACAGCTGCGCCGCTTGGTGAAGTCACAATTCCGATCCGACGCGGGAATTTTGGCAACGGCCGTTTCCGTTCCGCAGCAAACAATCCTTCTGCGTCAAGCTTGCGCTTCAGCGCTTCAAATTTTGCCTGGAGCATGCCGACACCGCGCGGCTGAATGATTTGAACGTTTAGCTGGTATTGTCCCCGCGCTTCGAAAACCGTGACCGTCCCGAAGGCTTGCACCTGCGCGCCATCAGCCAACGGTTGTCGCGGTGGCAGCATGGTGTCTCGCCAGATTACGCATGAGATCTGTGCCCGTTGATCTTTGAGCGTGAAATACTGATGACCGCTCGGGTGCGATTTGTAGTTCGATATTTCTCCTTGTACCCAGACCGCAGCGAACTTTGTCTCAAGCGTGCCGCGGATGTTTCGCGTCAGCTCGGAGACAGTGAAGACTTTGGCGGTCTGTTGAAAGAAATCTGCGGTCAGTTGCATTCGGATTGTAAATTACCTACAGAGAGCACAGAGCGCGCAGAGTTTATTTCGAAGTCCTGTAGGGCGTCTGTGTCAGACGCCGGTCCTTGAATAGGCGTTTCACAAAAACGCCGTACAATTTGGAGCAGTCTGACTGTTCGAAGACAGCCGCTACAGATCGTAATCGTTCTTGACTGCCCAACGCGACTCCGAAGATGATCGCCGCCTATGAAAATCCGCGTGATTCTTCGTGTTACTGTCTGTGTGCTGCTTCTGGCGCTGCTTACTCCCCCAGTAAAAGTCGAAGCTGGTAAAACTCCGAAATCGCTCGTCAAGGTTGGCGTGCTCGCGACGTTAACTGGATCGGGGTTCTCACTTGGCAGGAACACCGTCGCCGCATTGCAGATTGCAGCACGAGATCTCAAAAACATTGGTCCCCAGTATCGCCCGGTCCGATTCCGATTCCTTGTTCGCGATACGCAGCATGATCCGCAAAAGGCGTTGGAGGCTATTCAGGACCTTAATGCGCGCGGCGTTAAGATCGTTATCGGGCCGCAGACCAGTTCCGAAGTAGCTATGATCAAACCTTTCGCGGATGCGCATAATATTCTTGTGATCAGCCAGGGTAGCACGGCGTCTTCTCTAGCCATCCCTGGCGACAACATCTTGAGGTTTTGCCCTAACGATAAGCGCGAGGCTGAAGCGCTTGTGGCATTGCTACAGCACGATGGCATTCGCGCCATAGTTCCGCTTTGGCGCAACGACGCAGGCAACAACGGTCTGCACGATTCCGTTAAGATAAGGTTTGAGGCTTTTGGAGGCAGAGTGGCTCCGGGGTTTCGTTACGAGCCGACCACCACGAACTTTTCCCCAGCAACGAACTCTGTTGCCTCCCAGATCACCAGCTTAATTGCGGGCGGAATCAGTCCGGCGTCGGTTGCCGTTTATCTCGCTGCTTTCGACGAGGCCGTTGACGTATTCCATTCAGCACAAGGGAGCCCGCCGCTCGAAAATACCGCGTGGTACGGCAGCGACGGCGTCGCTCTTTCCGCGGCGTTGACCAGCGATTCGGATGCGGCCGCTTTTGCAGCAAGAGTTGGTTATCCAAATCCGATTTTTGGATTGCCCGATGCGCTGCGCAATCGCTGGCAGCCGATTGCAGATGAGATCGAGGCGCGCACCGGCATCACCGCCGATGCGTTCGCATTGTCCACTTACGATGCGCTTTTCGTGGTGAACCTGGCATTAGTACATGCGAAACCACAAAAGCATTTTGGTAACTTCAAAGCGGCGTTCGTCGAGGAAGCGGCCCATTATCGGGCGATTACTGGATCGACAGAGCTCGACGCTGCCGGCGACCGGCTAAATGGCGATTTCGATTTTTGGGCGGTGCGACTGCGCAACAGCAACTACATATGGGTGCGAGTCGGAACGTACAATAACGGCATCCTCTCCGTGTTTTGATCGCGGTGCGCGCAGCGGCTGTGGATGCGGTGTAGCGGTGCTCGTCAGCGCGGGCATCGATCCGAACATGAAATGGCAGCCGACGTTAGCCTGGGCGGAGAATTTGGCCGCTCAGAAAAGTGCGCTACAGAAGCTCTGTTTGCATGCCGCCCGGCATTTTCAGTCCGAGCTTGCGATAGGCGTTTGCGGTGGCAACGCGTCCTTGCGGCGTGCGTTTGATGTAGCCTTCCATGATCAAATACGGCTCGTTGACTTCCTCGATTGTGCCGGCCTCTTCGCCCACGGCGACTGCGAGTGAAGTCAGTCCAACAGGCCCACCGTTAAATTTATGGATCAACGTTTCAATGATGCGTTTATCCCATTGATCAAATCCGTCGCGATCGATCTCGAGCATCGCGAGTGCGCGATCTGCAAGTTCGGCAGTGATTTTACCTTCGGCTTTGACCTGAACGTAATCGCGCGCCCAACGCAACAGATTGTTCGCCGTGCGCGGGGTGCCGCGCGAGCGTGCTGCGACCTCAGCCGCGCCGGCCGCATCGATCTCCACGCCTAACAACTGGGCGCTGCGCACAATGATCTTCTGCATTTCCTCCGCGTTGTAGTAATCGAGCCGCGCCGTCATTCCGAAACGCGAACGAAGCGGCGCGCTTACCATTCCCGCCCGCGTCGTTGCGCCCACCAACGTGAACTTTGGCAAATTGAGACGCAGACTGCGTGCCTGCGGTCCCTGATCAATGATGATGTCGAGACGGTAATCTTCCATTGCCGGGTAGAGATATTCTTCGATCGCTGGCTGCAACCGGTGAATCTCGTCGATGAAGAGCACATCGCCCTTTTCGAGGCTGGTGAGAAGTCCTGCGAGCTCGCCGGCCTTCTCAATCACCGGGCCGCTGGTGTTTTTAATATTCACGCTCATCGCATTGGCGATGATGTACGCGAGTGTCGTCTTGCCGAGGCCCGACGGGCCGCTTAACAGAATGTGCTCGAGCACGTCGCCGCGTTTTTTAGCCGCTTCCACCATCAACTCCAGCCGTTCGCGTACCTTTACCTGGCCGGTGAACTCGCTGAACGCGGGTGGTCGCAGCGAGATTTCAAAAGCAGCGTCTGGCTCCGGCGGTTTCACAGGTAGTGGAGTGATGGACTAATGGCCTCGTAATTTCAATACTCCAGCACTCCAAGACTCCGTTACTCCAGCTTTTTCGTCAGCACCAACTCGGTGCCACGGCGCTTGTGCACATAAGATACCTCGTCAAATGCGTAGCGAATTAAGTGTAGACCAAGCCCGCCGGGTTTAACCAGGTCGTGCGAGCGGCCTTTCATTTCGTGCAGGACAACTTTCTCGCCATAATCCCGCAAACGCATGCGCACGCATGTGCGTAATCCTTCCATTCGCAACGAGATGAGTCGATCGTCGCGCAACCGATAGGCGTAGCGGATGACGTTGGTGCATGCTTCATCAACGCCTAGCACCATGAACATTCGCTGTTTTTCCGAGAACGGATAGCCGTTGAGGAATTCCCGAACGCACTTCCTCAGCAACGCGAGGTTCGCAGTGTGACTGCTAAATTCAACTTTGCTTTTTTTCATCCGAGCCTGCGAAGACGTGAGCAGATTTCAGCGTTCGATTCAAGGGCGAGGGTAATTTGAAATGCGCTGACATGTCGCCGCAACGCAAAATGCCGATGGACAGTCAGTCAAAGCGCTGTTCAATTTTGCAGGATGTGGCGAGTGTGGGTTGGCCTTTTGCTTTTGGCAACGCCGGTCTGCGCCGAGCGAAACGCCTCCGCGTACGAAGCGCTGCGTGTGCTCGGCAGCGAATTGGGTCGCGACGCGCTACACCAGATTGTATCGATTCGCGGCACCAGGGGCGACCCGGAGCCGCAGAAATGGAGAATTGCTTTGCAGGATCCCCAACGTGGCGGCGTGCGCGAAGTGGAAATCGCCGATGGCAGGGTCGAATCCGACAACGAAGCAGAACGCGACGTAGCAGGTTCCACTGAAGGAGCCACGATCGATGTTTCGCAGTTAAACCTTGATTCCAGCGGCGCGTACGCTGTGGCTCGTCATACGGCCGAAGCGTCGCACATCAGTTTTGCAACAGCGGATTACGTGTTGCGAACAGACGAGCGCGGCGAACCTATGTGGATTGTGACTCTCCAAAACAGGTCGTCACGTCCCATTGGCACGATTTACATTGGCGGAAGGCGAGGCACGGTGAGGCGAACGGAAGGGATGTTTGCCGGGGCCACTATGGAGGACGTGGAAGGCGACTACGATCAGGGAGAGGCGAAAGGCGTCATTAGGGATGCAAAACGGTCGATCACGCACGCGTTCAACAGAGCACAGGAAGAGGCCCGTGGAATGTTCGAGCGAGTGCGGCGGTCCTTTTCCGATTTCATTAACCGGGAGTAACAATACAAGTGAAGGAGATGTCGAACGCGTGGCCCGCTCTGCCCTTTGCAGAATGGCAGGACACTGCGACTACGCTGCACATGTGGACGCAGATCGTGGGCAAAATTCGTCTCACGCTGAGTCCGTGGACGAATCACTCATGGCATGTGACGCTCTACGTAACCTCGCGAGGCCTAACGACCTCTCCGATTCCGCACGGCACATCGACATTCGAAATTCATTTCGATTTCATCGATCACGAGTTGCGCATTCTCAAGAGCGACGGTGCGGCGCGAGTGTTGAAACTGCGGCCGCAGTCGGTGGCGAAATTTTATGGCGAAGTAATGAATGCGCTAGCCGACATGGAATTGCCTGTGAACATTAATCTGAGGCCTAACGAGATTGAAAAAGCAATCCCATTTGATCAAGACGAAGAACATCATGCTTACGATCGGGAATACGCCAATCGGTTTTGGCGGGTTCTGGTGCAGAGCGACCGGGTGTTCAACGAGTTTCGATCGGGCTTTTGTGGCAAATGCAGTCCGGTGCATTTCTTCTGGGGCAGTTTCGACCTCGCTGTGACCCGCTTTTCCGGGCGACCGGCGCCACCGCATCCTGGCGGCATCCCGCATCTGCCAGATGCAATTACGCGAGAGGCGTACTCACAGGAGGTGAGTAGCCTTGGTTTTTGGCCCGGGAATGCTTTGGCGCCGACACCGATTTTTTATTCGTACGCGTATCCCGAACCGGCGGGATTCACAGAAGCCAAGGTCCAGCCCGCAGCAGCCTTCTATGAACCAAAGTTCCGCGAGTTCATGCTGCCATATGACGCGGTGCGCACAGCGGAAAGACCGGATGAAATTTTGGTCGAGTTCGCCAACAGCACGTATGACGCAGCCTCAACGCTCGGAAAATGGGATCGTGCTGCGTTACAGGAAGTCAAACCTTCCTTGCGTTCTACCCACCTGCACCCGTAGTTTACGCCCGATGAATCCCGGTTGCGCAGCGGAACAAGCTGCATGGCGCGAAGTGAAAGGCGGATGGCGTCCCTTGTACGGAGACGTCGATAAAATCGGTGTCGCGATCGAGTGGCATGACTTTCGCGTTGAGCGTGCGTTTAACTGGGGACGCACGTTTCATCCGAATAGCCTGGAATTTTGCCTGAACCTCAATGGACGTGGAGCGGTTGGGGGAGCTGGCGGCACACGCAGCGATTATCTGCCGGGAAATTGCGGCTATTATGCTGTTGCCGATGGGCCGTTGCCCGCGTCACGGCGCGCACACGATCATCACCAATTCGTGACGCTTGAATTTTCGCGCGAGCATTTGCGCAACCAGCTTGCGCAGAACGAAGCCGATCTTGAACCGGAGATTCGCCGCACCCTTTTCGGCAAGAAAGAAGAGAACGTGGTCGCGCCTGCGCGTCCAATGACGATGCAGCAACGGAGCGTGGTGGCGAGCCTGACGGAGCCTCCAGTCACCAAAGCGGCGCAGGTCCTTTGGTACCAGGGAAAGGCGTTGGAACTCGTAGCGCAGTTTTTCTTTGCGTCGAAAGATCCCGAATTCTTCTGCATGCGTCAGAAGCGCCTGGCACGCGAACGTGTTGATCGGGTGAAAGAGATTCTCACGCGCGATCTGGTAAATCCGCCGCCCCTGGAAGTGTTAGGGCAAGAGGTGGGCTGTAGCCCGTTTTATTTGAGCAGAATTTTTTCGCGCGAAGTCGGTTACACAATTCCGCAATACTTGCGGAACGTTCGCATGGAACGCGCGGCCGAGTTATTGCGCACCGGTCGTTACAACGTCACTGAAGCCGCGACAGAAGTGGGCTATTCGAGCTTGAGTCATTTCAGCAAAGCATTTTGCGAAACCATCGGCTGCTGCCCGGTGCTGTATCCTGTGGCCAAGAACGTTCTTCTTGATCGTTGAAGCGTTGAATCGTTGAACGGCTGAAGCGTCCAACGCTCTGCTTGTCATGTTGAGCGAAGCGAAACATCGCTGATTATGATTTCAGCTCCGGGAAAGGAATTGGATCCAGAGATTCTTCGCTTCGCTCAGAATGACAATGATGCTTCGATCAATTTTGCTTTGCCGCTTTAACACTTCAACCCTTTAACGCGTAGTCCTCATGAAAATTCGTCGGGCGCTCATTTCCGTTTCTGACAAAGCCGGTGTCGCAGCCTTTGCTCGCGCGCTGGAAGGCCAGGGCGTAGACATCATTTCCACGGGCGGAACAGCGGTGCTGCTAAAGAATGAAAAAATTCCGGTGCGCGAAATCTCAAGTTTCACCGCATTCCCTGAAGTGCTCGATGGCCGGGTAAAAACATTGCATCCTCGCGTGCACGGCGGTCTTCTTTACAAGCGCGGCAATACTAAACACGAAGCGGAAGCGCGTGAGTGCGGCTTTGATCCGATAGACCTGGTCGCGGTCAATCTTTATCCTTTCGAAGCCACGGTCGCCAAGCAGGGCGTAACTCTCGCGGAAGCAATTGAGAACATCGACATCGGCGGCCCGTCGATGATTCGAAGCGCCGCAAAGAATTACGAGTCGGTCACGGTCGTCATCGATCCGGCAGACTACGACGCGGTGCTCGAAGAGATGGGCAAACACGACGGTGAGACGACGTTAAAACTGCGGGAGCGCCTTGCCATCAAAGCTTTCAACCGGACCGCGGAATATGATCGGGTCATTGCCAATTTCCTGAACAAACAGCAGAAAACTGACGCCTCGTTTCCACTTTCACTGCCATTAGCGATGCGCTTGCGTTACGGTGAAAATCCCCATCAGGACGCTGCGCTTTACGGCCATTTCGACAAATGTTTCGAGAAACTGCAGGGCAAAGAGCTTTCGTTTAACAACATTCTCGATATAAGCGCGGCAACTAATTTGATTGCCGAATTCGATGCGCCGACCGTCGCCATCTTGAAGCATACGAATCCCTGCGGCGTCGGCTCCGATCCAGATCTGCGCAAGGCGTGGGAGAAAGCGTTTGCGACGGATAAACAGGCGCCGTTTGGTGGGATCATAGTGTGCAACCGACCGTTAACCGAGTCGCTGGCAAAGGTGATCAGCGAAATTTTTAGCGAGGTGATCATCGCGCCTGATTTCGAAATCGAAGCGCGCGCGGTTCTGCAGAAGAAAAAAAATCTGCGTTTGATTCGTTTATTGACGCCGCCGAAAGAAGCACGACCAACGACCGACATGCGGTCGGTCTGCGGCGGTGTTTTAGTCCAACAAGCAGATGTCGATGGAGAGCTGACGACCACGAACGTCGTGACAAAGCGGAGGCCGACCAAGGCTGAATTGAACGCGATGTTCTTCGGCTGGCGTGTCGTCAAACACGTGAAATCAAATGCCATCGTATACACCAAGGCGGATCGAACGCTTGGAATTGGCGCCGGCCAGATGTCGCGTGTCGACGCTTCGAGGATTGCGGTTTGGAAAGCGAACGAAGGCGGCCTTTCGCTCAAAGGCAGCGCCGTCGCGAGCGACGCTTTCTTTCCGTTCCCGGACGGGCTGATAGCGGCGGCCGACGCTGGCGCAACCTGCGCTATTCAGCCGGGCGGCTCGGTTCGTGATAAAGAAGTGATTGCTGCCGCTGACGAGCGAAAGATGGCAATGATCTTCACCGGCGTAAGGCATTTTCGGCACTAAGCTGTTTCGCGGATCAATCCGGGTTAATTTTGCGTGGCCTGTTCTCATTAACACCCGGCTTTAGCCGGGTGCACCGCGCCGGAGACCGCGAGCCGTTTCAACGGCTTTCCCCTTGATGAAACCGTTGAAACGGTTTTGCGGTGTCTTCATGCATTGCACCGGGCTGAAGCCCGGTGTTAATGAAAGTGATGTATCACTTTCGGCACGAATATGAATCGCCTCACTCGATCGGTTGAGTCGCCGCGCGTTCTGAACATCGAGGATCTCCGGCGCAAGGCGAAGCGGCGGCTTCCTCGTGTTGTGTTCGATTACATTGACGGCGGCGCTGAGGGCGAATCGACATTGCGCGCAAACAGCCGTGCGTTCGAAGCCGTGACATTGCGGCCGCGCTGTGCGGTCGCTACGCCGTTGTGCGATCTGTGCACGACCGTGCTCGGCGCTTCAGTTAGTATGCCGCTCATTCTCGCGCCGGTCGGCAGCTGCCGTTTAATGTTTCCGCGCGGCGAAGAAGCAGCCGCACGGGCTGCCGGAGAAGCGGGGCTCATTTGTACGCTTTCAACGCTCTCGGGATGTCCGCTCGAACAGGTCGCAGCTGCATCGGGAGGGCCGGTCTGGTACCAACTGTATCTTGTCGGCGGTCGCGACTGTGCTTTGGCTGGTATCGACCGTGCGCGTAAGGCTGGATTTTCGGCTTTGGTAGTCACCATCGACACGCCGGTCGCAGGTATGAGAGAGCGCGACCTTCGTAATGGCGCGAAAGAACTTCTCAGTGGAAAGCTCGGAGAAATGCTGCCGTTTGTGAGTCAGCTTCTCGTTAGGCCACGTTGGCTGGCGGCTCTTCTTGCCGACGGCGGCTTGATGAAATTCGAAAATGTCGTCATCCCGGGAAAAGGACCAATGTTATATGCCGACGTCACTGCTGCCCTTGAGCAATCCGTCGTGACTTGGGACGATCTCAAATGGATTCGTCAGGCATGGAACGGGCCTGTCGTGATCAAAGGAATTCACACCGCCGAGGACGCAAGACGCGCAGTAGAAATCGGCGCAGATGCATTGGTCGTTTCCAATCACGGTGGTCGCCAACTCGATGGCGTCTCGCCGACGTTGCACGTGTTGCCCGAAATTGTGGCGGCGGTAGGCGATCGCATTGAGGTCCTGCTGGATGGCGGCATCCGCCGCGGCAGCGATATTGTTAAAGCGCTCTGTTTGGGAGCTCGCGCTGTAATGGCCGGACGCGCGTACGCTTACGGACTAGGCGCGGCGGGTGGCGCGGGTGTTTCACGCGCGATTGAGATTTTGCGCGCGGACCTCATGCGCACACTCAAGCTGCTCGGGTGTGCGTCAGTCGCCGAGCTCAATGAAAGCTACGTCGATGTTTCGCGAGGCTGGTGAAGGCGAGTTCTTCGCAAGTGTAAAATTGCCCACCGATTCTGAGACACAATGCGCCTTTATATAGCCCGTCTGCGGAACGACACTGCCTGCACAAATATGCCAAGGATTGCGAGGCCGATGAAGACGAGGGTCAAGCCGGTCGGCGGCAACACGATTGCGCTTTGAATCAAATAGGCGCCGATGAAAGACGATACAACGATCAGTGCCCAACCAAACACGGCCAGCAGTAGAATTGCCCCAATAATACCGCCGATGACGAAGATGATGGTCGAGTATTGCGCATGCTGCACAAAGAACGCGGCGGCGATCGCCGTAGCCAGCTTTCCGCCTGCTAAGAAACCGAGTACTGCTATCGCAATTTTCTGAATGAAAAGAGCGAGCAAAGCTCCGAGTATGCCGAAGGCGATAGCGATGACTAGCGCGAGCACCGATGACGCCTCGTTAACCAGCAACGGCGCAATCTGCAGGCCGGCAGCGAATCCGACTGCGGCAACACACAGCCAGAACAACTTTCGTCCAAAGAACAAAATCACCACGCCGATGACTACGCCTACGATTGTGGCAGATGAATGCATAGGGAAAGACCAGTGTCGACATCTACAACGTAGCGGCGTTTGTGCCAAACGCCTGTCGTTCATACAAGCACCGCTTCGTTTGACGCATCTGATTAAAATCCGGTTAGTAGGATTTGAAGCGACGCCTGTCCTGCCGGCTACCGCAGTTGATTAAATCGGGCTGGTGGGATTTGAACCCACGGCCTCCTGGTCCCGAACCAGGCGCTCTACCAAGCTGAGCCACAGCCCGTTTTATCTTCGAAAGCGGTTGAGAATCTCACTGCCAAACGCTTTTGTCCACGACTTCTACGAAGTATTCCGCCGAAAGGACCCGTCAAGAACCTAGGCATACGTGATCGACTGAACCATTTCATCGCAAGGACACGCAGAGGCGAACCAATGCGCGCGCCGTTTTCCTAGGAAATTAGCTGAGCGTAAGCTACGGCGGCCATCTGAACGGCAGCCTGATGGCGTGCAAAGTAGGGCCTTTGACCCCTCGACTCTCGTAGGATAGGCGTGCGGGATATTGAACGAAATCCAGAGGCGTCAATCCTGACAAATCCTACTCCCTTTCGCTGCTTCGGTGCAGCGTGGTTGGGAACAAACATGCCCGAATTTGGTCTCGCTCTACGGTCTTTCGCATTTTCGAGAGTGAACTGTTCGAGGATCTACTCC
The DNA here is from genome assembly GCA_045809725.1 of Candidatus Udaeobacter sp. Taxonomy (GTDB): domain Bacteria; phylum Verrucomicrobiota; class Verrucomicrobiia; order Chthoniobacterales; family UBA10450; genus Udaeobacter. The sequence goes on from JBJMXF010000049.1 coordinate 18,565, forward strand.
TCGACCGGACCTCCGTGAGAGAAAGGATACTGAATGCGGGTTCCTCCTGCTCCTTGTTCTCGTCGCCAGATGGTGACGCAGGCCGGCAGTTGGAGGAGTTGAAAAACGTCAATACCCCAAGGGATTTGCACCTTGGGGCGACTGACCAAGGGCGGCAGCCTGTACTTTGAACTCAACCACGAAATTTCTCTTCCTTCCGGGAGAACTTGCCCCAGCCCACACGCATGAGGTGCCAGCCTGGAAGGTGTGTCTCGACTTTGTTTGCATTGTGTTTTCAACGCCGATCTGGGCGCCTTTGATGTTGTCGCTGATGCTGCTGACGAAAATTTGTTCTTCAGGTCCTGTCTTTTATCGCCAAAAACGCGTTGGCCTTGGCGGGCGACATTTTTTGATCTGGAAATTCCGAACCATGAAATCGAACGCCGGAACGCAAACTCACGAGCGTTATTTGGAAGAGCTTATGCGAGAAAATCGTCCGATGACTAAGCTGGACAGTTTTGGTGACCCTCGCCTGGCTCCGTTTGGGCGAATTCTGCGCGCAAGCGGACTGGATGAGTTGCCGCAAATTTTCAATGTTCTCTGCGGTGAGATGAGCCTGGTCGGGCCGCGGCCGAGTCTGCCGAACGAATTTGCAAGATATGAGCCCTGGCAGCGCCAAAGGGTGAATGGCTTGCCGGGGCTGACGGGATTGTGGCAAGTGAGCGGCAAAAATAAGACGACGTTTAACGAGATGATCAGGCTGGATCTTTGTTATCTGAACAATATGTCCCTTCTGCTTGATTTGAGGATCATGTTTAAGACCGGCGGTGCAATCGCCCGGCAGTTGCTCGAATCTCGCCAACCGCCGCGGGATACACTGAACAATCAAAGGCCGAACGAACAGGCGCTGAGCTGCTAAACGGCGCCAAGCAATTCACAGCCGGCAAAACGAATGAAAAGGCAAATTAAAGTTGGTTTGATTGGGTGCGGTTATTGGGGGCCTCTTCTCGTCCGCAACTTCCGAGGCGTTGCTCACTGCGAACTCAAGGCAGTGTGCGATCTAGACATTCGACGCGTACAACATGTTTGCGCATTGTATCCAGACGTCGAAGGAATGACGGCACCGCAAAGACTTATCGCCGCAAGCGACTTGGATGCGGTTGTCATTGCGACTCCTGTTACCAGTCATTATCCGCTGGCAAAAGCGAGTCTCCTCGCGGGCAAGCATACCTTTGTGGAAAAGCCCCTGGCCACTTCTTCTGAGCAATGTGAGGAATTGATCGAGATCGCCGACCGGAACGGCCTGGTTCTGGCGGTCGATCACACATTTTTGTATTCAGCTCCGGTACGAAAGATCGTTGAGATAATTCAGGCCGGAGACCTTGGCGAGATTCGCTACATTAATTCAAGGCGACTCAATCTGGGTTTGTTCCAGAAGGACGTCAATGTGGCGTGGGACCTGGCGCCGCATGATATTTCTATCATTCTGCATATCCTCGGCGAATTTCCCGTTTCCATTAACTGCCAGGGAAACGCGCATGTTACTCCCCAGGTGGAGGACGTTACTAACATGTCCCTGTTCTTTCCCCATAACCGATTCGCCACGATCCAGAGTAGCTGGCTTGAGCCGAGAAAAATTCGCGATATGACCATTGTTGGTTCGAGGCGGATGATCGTTTACGACGATTTGCAGACGCACGAAAAAATCCGCATCTACGATGTGCGGGTAGACCGCCCGCCGCACTACGATACGTTTGCTGAGTTTCAATACTCGTATCATTACGGCGACAGCTACATCCCACACTTGCAGCAGGAGGAACCTTTAAATCTTGCCTGCCGGCATTTCATTGATTGCATCGAGACGAACTCCTCGCCGCTGACTGGTGGACGCCAGGGCTTCGACATGATCAGAATTCTTGAGGGCGCTTCGGCGTCGCTCAAGATGAGGGGCGCGCCGTTTGTATTTTCGACCGGCAACGGCTCTTCAGCGGTCGCGGCATTGAGCAGAAATGGGTCGTCTCATTCGGTTGGAACGGGCAAAAGGCGAAAGGTACCGAGCGCTGCCAAGAATCGTGCCGCGGCTTTGTTGCAAGGCACATGACCATTTCGCCGATAAGGACCGGTCTCCCGCTAACAAAGCGCGTACGCGGGGCCGATCGTTGCAACTGGACCTCGTCGATCGCCTCGGCGAACCTGTAGGGGATGTCGTCGGTCTCGGCGCTGCAATCAAGAAGTTGAACTATGGCTGACAATCGACGCCAGCTTCAAGATGAATCCGGGGTGCATCTGGACGACATTCTGTTCGCTCTGTTTAAGCGCAAATCAACAGTTCTGCTTTGCGCGATTTTGGGCATCATCGCCGCTGTCGCCCTGTGTCTTCTCTGGCCTGCGAGTTATGAGTCCCGAGCCAAATTGCTCGTGCGTTATGTGTTGGAGCGGAGCGGAGTCGATCCTGTCGAGGCGGAGAAAGCCGTAACCGCGTCCAGCACCGAAGGTGACAGAGTGATCGGCGCGGAAGTCGAAATTTTGACGAGTTGGGATCTGGCGGTGCAGGTCGCCGATGCCATCGGCGCCAAGAGGCTGGGGGCATCATCCAGGGAAGCGGCTGCCATGAACGTGCTTTCGGGTCTCAAAGTGATTCCTGACAAAGGAAGTAACATCATTTTCATATCGTATAAGAACCATGATCCGCAGATGGCGACTGCTGTGTTGCAGGAGCTCTTGAGTCGTTATTTTGTCAAGCATCTGGAAGTGCATCGGTCAGCTGGAGCGTTTGATTTTGTAACTCAACAAACCGATCAGGTGCGCGCCCGATTGAGCCAGACGGAGGACGCGCTACAAGGCCTGAAGGAAAAGACAGGAATCGCTTCCCTCAAAGAAGGTCGAGAAGCACTTACGGCTGAGCAGAGCAAAACCCGTGAGGCGCTGAATGCTGCAGAGGCAGAGCTGGCCGAAAAACAAGCAGTTGTTAGGCAAAGCGGTGAAACCAAAGCAAAGAGGTGGAAGGCAAGCGAACCGGCTGACAAAACGCCGGCTTCTGGCAAGGCACGGGTTGCCGGGGTGGAAGCGAAAGTGGAGTCGCTCAAGTCGCGGCTGCACGATATTGAAGACCGCATCAAAGAACTTTCAGAAGTGGCTCCGCAAATTGAAGACCTGGAACGAAAACGCGCAATGGATGAGGCCAATTATAAGTATTTCGCTGCATCCCTCGAAAAGGCCCGTGTGGATGAAGCGTTGGACCCAGCCAAAATGCCTAATATCAGCGCCGTCCAGCGACCTTCACCTCCCATATTGGATACAAAGCGGCGCGATAAGTTGGCGTTGGGACTTGCTGGCGGCGGTCTCGCTTTGGGTATAGCGGTTGTGTTGTTACGAGAGTTAGTCTTGAACCGAACGGTTAGTCGTCCCTCCGAGCTGGAGAATCGGTTGCGTATACCGCTTATGCTTTCGATACCCTATACGAATTCTCGCAACGGCCACTCACCTCTGCTGCCTAACGGCACGTCACCCCATGTCAAATCGCCGGCGCCACGTCATTCAAATATGGCGCCTTGGGACGGCCGCCATTTCATCCGGCCGTATTGCGACGCGATTCGCGATCGATTGGGACTCTATTTTGAACTGAATAATCTGACGCACAAGCCGAAGCTGGTAGGCGTTGCCGGATTTTCAGACGCTGCGGGAGCGTCTACGCTTGCTGCCGGGCTTGCCTCGTCGCTATCAGAAACAAACGAAGACAAGGTACTGCTTGTCGATGTTAGCCTGGGGCCGGAAGAGGTTCATCCCTTCTTCAAAGGGAAACCCGCCTATTCTCTTGCGGCAGCCCTCCAGCCGCGCACCGACATTTCGTCCGCTTCCGACAACTTGTACCTTGCTACCGTGGCATCACCAACTTCGGGCGGCCTAGCACAGGTCGGCTTGAAGAAGTTCTTCGATATGATGCCCAATATGAAAGCCAGCGACTTCGATTACATCATCTTCGACATGCCGCCGCTGCATCAGACGAGTCCCACATGGGGCATGGCTGCCTTTATGGACAAGCTCTTGCTGGTCGTCGAAGCGGAGAAGAACAATCGTGATGTTATAAGGCGGGGCTACGCAAAATTAACAGCCGAACGACCCAACCTTGCCGTGGTACTTAACAAAACGCGGTCATACGTTCCCAAGTTGCTGGACTCCGAAGCTTGAAGCGACCGCCGAATGAGCCTGACCATCGGCATGGTTCCGCGAGAAACCGTCGTCGCGTGGATCGAGATGGAGTTTCGCATCAGCTAGTAGCGCCCGACGTAAAGCTCGGGCGCAATGTTCGGCTCAGCGGATTCGTCAATCTTTACGGGTGCGAAATCGGCGATGAAACGAAGATCGGTGCGTTCGTTGAAATTCAAAAAGGCGCGGGTATCGGGCCGCGCTGCAAAATCTCCAGCCATACATTCATTTGCGAAGGCGTCGCCATTGAAGAAGGCGTTTTCATTGGGCACAACGTCACATTCATCAACGATCGCTATCAGCGCGCGACGAATGCGAAAGGCGAGCTACAAAGCGAAGCCGACTGGCACTGCCAGCGTACTTTCATCAAACGTGGCGCGTCGATAGGTTCTGGCGTGACGTTGTTAGGCGGGATTACCATTGACGAGAACGCTACTGTCGCGCGGGAAGTGTGGTGACCAAAGATGTGCCAGCAAACTCCGTCGTAGCAGGAAACCCAGCGCGGATTCTCGCGCGAGCTAAACCGAAGGGCAACGGCTAGTTGTGAGCTGCGGTTCCCGACCTGCGCAATTTCAGACCGCGTCGACGCGCAATCCCGTGACGGGTCAAAGCGCCCGTTAGTTGCGCGTTTTACCATATCCAAGTCGATGGTAAGCAAGGTAATTAATTACCGCCTTAAGTCGCTGATTTCGCAATTTGTGCGAAGTGCCGCTTTGCCACGCCGCCCTACAAATCTCCGACCGAAGCGCGTGGCCATGATCAGCCATTCAATTTACACGAACGACAATCGTGTGCGACGTTATGCCGAGTCCCTGGCTGCTCGTGGAGACCACGTCGATGTTTTCGCCATTTGTCAAAGCGGAGACACAAGCAGTCAGCAAACCATTAACGGCGTCCATATTTTCCACGTCCAACGCCGTGGTGCTAAGAGGGCAGGCTCGAAGCTGGCGTACCTGTGGCCTTTGTTGCGCTTCTTCTTGCTAACTGCAATCCGGCTAACTCGTCGTCACCTCCAACGGCCCTATCACGTCATTCACGTTCATAACATCCCCGATTTTCTCGTGTTTGCGGCATGGTATCCAAAATTGACCGGGGTTCCGGTGATTCTCGACATCCATGACATTGTTCCGGAGTTGTTTGCCAGCAAATTCCAGACGGCTTCAACTGGAATTGGACGCAGGTTGTTGCTGTGGATGGAACGTGCTTCAGGCGCATTCGCTGATCGCGTCATCATCGCCAACGACCTGTGGCTGGACAAGTACGCCCGCCGAACAGGACTGAACGGCCGTTGCACGGTTTTTATCAACCATGTTGATGCGAAGCTCTTCAGGCGCATTCCGCGAACCCGGTGGAACGGCCAGCAGATCGTTATCTATCCGGGTGGGCTACAATGGCATCAGGGCCTCGATATCGCCCTCCGCGCCTTTAAACGGGTTGTTAAATATGTGCCAGCCGCTGAGTTTCATATTTACGGAGACGGCAGCGCCAGGGAATCACTCGTTAGGCTAACTCATGATTTGGGATTGAACGAAAGAGTCCGCTTTTTCCAACCTCGGACCGCCCAGGAGATCGCGTCGATCATGGCCAACGCGGATGTTGGTGTTGTTCCGAAACGAGCAGACTCGTTTGGCGACGAGGCTTACAGTACCAAGATCATGGAGTTCATGGCCGTGGGTGTGCCCGTGATTGTCTCCAGCACGAAAGTGGATCGCTATTATTTCAACGACTCGGTCATCCGGTTCTTTGAGCCCGGAAACCCTGACGCTCTCGCAACGGAAATGGTAGCCGTGCTACAAAACGATGAATTACGCAGACGGATGACTGCTCAGGCGTTCAAGTATGTTGCCACTCATTGCTGGGAGAACCGGAAAGGCGACTACCTGCGGCTGGTAGATTCACTCTGCGCCGGGAGGGATGAAAAGCGAAACGCCGTTCCGGAGACGACCAGTAATGCTCTCGGATTAATTCGAAGGCAGTTGTTACCTTCATCGCCTGTTTTGGAATCAGTGGCAGAGAGTTTGAGCCGTGTACAAGAATGGGTCGAGGCACACGATTACAAAGGGTATGATCCGGGCGACGGTCTTAGCTCGTGGCTGCGACCCCTTACCTTGCGCAACCTGTTTGCCGAACGCCTTCTGCAACAACTTATATGGAAGTCACCATGGAACCTTCGGCCGCTGGCCGGTGTCAAACCACTGGATTCCAGCAAGGGACGCGGGTTCATGGCTTGGGGTTATTTACTACGATTTAAGCTCACGGGTGACAGCGCATTTCGCGATGAGGCTGTTGCATGTCTCGATTGGCTGATCGCAAATACGTCGCCGAATCGGTCCGGCTATTGCTGGGGCAACCACTTCGACTTTACGAGCCGCGCGGGGCGCATCCCTGCGCAGGAGCCGACTATTGTCTGGAGCGGCTTGATCGGGCAAGCGTTCCTTGAAGCATACGAGCAATTGGGCGATCGGCGGTATCTGGCTATTGCCGAGAGCATTTGTAACTGGATCCTGACATTACCACGCGAGCAGACGCCGGTAGGCAGTTGCATTAGCTACCACGGACGTTTTCAATCCTCGATTCACAATTCCAATCTGCTTGGCGCGGCGCTCCTGGCGAAGACTTGGAAACACACGAGACGCGACGAGCTACTTTCCGTTGCTGGCGAGGCCATGCGTTACTCTTGTCATCATCAATTGCCAGAGGGCGCGTGGTGGTACGGCGAGCAACAGAAGTATCACTGGATCGACAATTTCCACACCGGCTACAATCTCGATAGCATCAAACGCTACATTGAAGCAACCGGTCATGACCTATTCGAGAACAATCTTCGCCGCGGTTACCGCTACTTCATTGAAACATTTTTCGAGCCGTCTGGCTGCCCACGCTATTATCATAACAAGACTTACCCTGTCGATATTCAAAGTGCTGCTCAAGCCATCGACACGTTGTGTTTGTTGTCGGATGAATGTCCCGGCAGCCTGGACTTGGCCGCGGACGTGGCGCGGTGGACAGTCGCTAACTTGTTTGATAAATCCGGATATTTTCATTATCGGAAATATCCCTTTGTCACGTCGCGGACGCCTTACTTTCATTGGGGCCAGGCGACAATGTTCAAGGCGCTGTCGCATCTGCTATTGGCAGCGGCGGCGTGCGGTGAACGGCGAACGCAAGATCGTGAACCTGCTGAATTGCACTCTGACTTTGACTATGTGGGTTCAGAGAAAATGTTCCGTCCGGCAATAGTAGCCTGATGCCTGTGCCACAACGGGCAAAACGAAATCAGCAGACGCCATCAGATCACGTGATGATCCCGACAGACCACTCATCACGGATTAATTCTGGAGTTGCTTGCCGGACGCATTTGACCGGTCCCTCCGGAGACATCTGTGTCACACCTGCTCAGTTGTCGTACGTGCTGATCACCCCGGCGCACAACGAAGCCGGCTTGATCGAGCTGACGATCCGCTCAGTTATTGCGCAAACCGTTTTGCCGCGGAAATGGCTCATTGTAAGTAATGGTTCCGCGGACAATACAGCTGAGATCGTGCGCCATTATGTAACAGAATATGATTGGATCGAGTTACTACAGTTACCCGAGAGACGGGAGCGCAATTTCGCCGGTAAAGCTGAGGCTTTCAACGCCGGGTACTCACGCCTAACTACTGTCGCTTCGGAACCAACAACCTCCTGGGAGCTTATCGCTAACCTCGATGCCGACATCACTTTTGAACCGGAATACTTTGAGTTCTTATTGCAGAAATTCAGCGCGAATCCGCGGCTGGGCGTCGCAGGCACGCCATTTGTAGAAGATCATGACCGGCTCGACCGCCACAGTTACGCGCACCGATTCGCAAATTCAGTGCACGTCTCCGGAGCCTGCCAGATGTTTCGTAAAGAATGTCTGGCAGAGGTGGGTGGTTACGCACCGTTCAAGACAGGGGCAATTGACTGGGCGGCTGTTACGACGGCCCGGATGAAAGGGTGGGAAACACAGACGTTCAAAGAAAAAGTTTGTTTTCACCATCGCGAACTAGGCGTCGGCTCCGGATCTCGTGGCAAGCTTCGCATGTGCTTTCATTATGGCCGCAAAGCCTACCTTGTCGGTGGTCACCCGCTATGGGAGTACTCGCGTGGTTTGTTTCGCATGCGGCAGCGCCCTTTCGTTGTCGGCGGCCTTTGCTTCATTGCTGGTTACACGTATGCGGCCTTACGTCGCACCCAGCGTGCGGTGTCGCAGGACTTGATTCGATTCCATCGTGCCGAACAAATGGCGCGGCTGCGCACTGTGTTCACCGGGTGATATCGCCCATTCAACCGTTTAGCTTTGGAACCGATAGCGATAAACGAATTGCGCTCGAAGACGCTCGCCAGCGACCTGGCCTACCGCCTTGTTACATCCCGACGTGGACTAGTACGACTTGTTACGATCCATGATGAGGAATGGATCGAGGGCGAACTCATCACCGACCCAGAAATGTTCGTTGGGCGCATGAGGGAGACGCCGCCGGCTGACATTTTTAGTTTCGCGCGGCCACTTCCAGCCTATGAGCCTTGTTACCCGTTTCACTTTGATTGGGATAACGCAGCCGCTGTTAGAACGGCCGACTTTACTGATTGGTGGGACTCGTTGCCGCAGGAAACCCGCAAGAATGTCCGGCGCTCGCAGCGTCGTGGTGTTGAGGTCAGGTCGGTAGTGTTTTGCGACCAATTGATTGACGGAATTTTGAACATCTATAACGAGACGCCGATTCGACAGGGACGCAGGTTTTGGCATTACGGGAAAAGTTTCGAAGAGGTAAAGGCCGCTAACTCAACCTATCTGGATCGGAGCCAGTTTATTGGTGCGTTTCTTAACGGCCAACTGATTGGCTTCATGAAGTTCGTGGTGGTTAATAATATAGCGCGTGTAATGCAGATCCTTTCGCTAGACGCGCATGCAGACAAGCGACCCACGAACGCGCTGCTGGCAAAAGCGGTGGAAATCTGTTGCCAGAAAGGCATCAGCCACTTCGTTTACGGCAAGCACGTGTATGGTAAAAAGGAAAACAGCCCCGTAACTGAGTTCAAACGTCGCAATGGCTTTGAGCGACTCGACTTTCCCAGGTATTACGTGCCGCTGACGCGCAGGGGTTCATTTGCGATTCGATACGGGTTATACCGCGAAATTAACGAAGTTGTGCCGGAAGCCATCGTCACCCGGTTTCTCACTATGCGGGCAGCAATTTACCGCCACGGATTGAGTTGCAGGAGAATGTTTAATAACAAAATCAGCCTTCAGCGCTCTCCGAATCGGATTTGATCGGATTCTCTTTATTTTTAATTTTCTGCCGGTGTAGCTCAACGCGAGAGCGGCTGATTTGTAATCAGCAGACGGAGTGTTCAAGTCCTCCCGCCGGCTAAAAACGTCAGCTTACATCTATCTTGACTGGGATCACTGGCATCTTTGGGTTACGTAAGGCAGGAGAAAACGAGGCGCTGCTTTCCCGAATGCGTCCGGACGCATCGTCCTTGTGCACGTACGCGAATCCAGAACTGGGGGTGTTCTTCGCAAGCAGTCCCGGCGCCGGTCGCCAGCTTCCGAACCTTGCCTGGAACAAAGCGCGCACGATCGGCTGCTTCATTTCCGGCGATGCGTTTATTGCATCGTCAGACGTTCAGGTTCAGTTGATTCATTTGTACGAGCAACTCGGCCTGTCCGCATTCGAAAGACTCAACGGCTGGTTTTCTGGACTCTTAGTTGACCTGCAACATCGACAGGCAATCCTGTTCAATGACCGCTACGGTCTCGGGCGCATCTACATCCACGAGGGAGATTGCTGTGTTCTCTTTTCGACCGAAGCGAAATCTCTCCTGGCCGCAGTTCCCGAGTCGCGTGAGTTGGACTCGCGCAGCCTGGGCGAATGGTTGAGTTGCGGTTGTGTGTTAGCCAACAAAAGCTTGTTTCCTGGCGTGTCACTTCTGCCACCGGCATCCGCGTGGATTTTCTCTGCAAACGGTGTTCTGACAAAGCAGACCTATTTTAGGGCTGACTTGTGGGAAAATCAGCCGCTGCTTTCGCCGTCGGAGTTCTCAGAGCGATTTGGAGAAGTGTTTTGCCGCGTGTTGGACCGCTACACCAATGGTAGTCGCCCAGTCGCGATGTCGCTTACCGGCGGTCTCGATAGCCGGATGATCATGGCCTGTGCGCATGTAAATGGTCGAAAGCTTCCTTGTTATACCTTCAACGGTTCATACCGAGATTGTGTCGATGTCCGCATCGCGCGCAAGGTCGCCGCGGCTTGTGATCAACCACATCAAACAATTGCGGTCGGTGAAGAATTCCTTGGCCACTTCCCGAGACTTGCCGAAGAGACGATCGAGATAACGGACGGCGCAATGGACGTCTCCGGTGCCGCTGAATTATATGTGAACCGTCTGGCGCGACAGATCGCTCCGGTGCGGCTTACCGGCAATTACGGCTCGGAAATTCTGCGCCGCCACGTTGCCTTCAAACCACGTGCACTTACGCCGGAGATGTTTTCGCCGGATTTGAATCGACACATTGTCGCCGCTGCGAGCACCTACTCCGAAGAAGCTCACGGCAACCCGCTTTCGTTCATCGCATTCAAGCAAGTACCTTGGTACCATTATGCTCGCTTCGCGCTTGAGCAGTCACAGATTACTGTTCGCTCGCCATTTCTGGACAACGAACTTGTGGCCCTTGCGTTCCAGGCACCGGCCGAAGTGAAAGAGACTCCAGTCTTCTCTCTGGATGTTGGTGCCGAATCCACTCCCGGATTATCTCAAATACCAACCGACCGTGGCTTCAGTTATTCTGCCCATCGAATCACAAACCAGCTACGCCAGTCAGTCGAGCACTTTCTGACTAAAGCCGAGTACGCCTACGACTACGGTATGCCGAATTGGTTGGCGCGGATTGACCGTGCGTTGCAGCCGTTGCGCTTAGAGCGACTGTTTCTAGGTCGGCAGAAGTTCTGTCACTTCCGGACTTGGTATAAGAACGAGCTGTCAGGCTATGTTAGGGAGATGTTGCTCGACCCTCGCTCGCGCTCCCGATCCTATGTGAATGGTACTAACCTCGAAGCGTGTGTGAATGCCCACGTTAGCGGCGTGCGCAACTACACGGTAGAAATCCACAAGCTTTTATCGCTCGAGTTACTCCACCGGGCTCTGCTGGACTAAGAACTCATCGCTGATTGTTGCGCGAGTATTCCTGCGAGCCGATCGCGCCATTTATTTTTCCAAGCTCATGCTTACTGTAAATGCCGATGATTTTGGACGTTGCGTGCTAGCTACCGACCGCACTATGACGTGTCTTGCCGCGAATCGAGTCAACTCGGTTAGTGCCATGGTATTTATGGAAGACTCCGAACGCGCGGCCGGGCTGGCCCTCGCGTCGGGGCTCAACGTTGGGCTGCATATCAACTTCACTGAGGCCTTTACTGATTCTAATATCCCGCGCTCATTACGCCATAGTCAGGAGCGACTTGGTCGTTTTCTCCGTGGAAACAAGTACGCGCTCGTCATCTACAATCCATTTTTGCGAAGCGCCTTCCGGGAAGTGTTTGCAGCGCAGTTTGAAGAATTCGTCCGCTTATACAGCCGGGTGCCTTCGCGGCTTGATGGTCATCAGCACATGCATTTGTGCACTAACATTGTTTTGGAACGCCTGTTCGCTGCCGGCGCAAGGGTTCGGCGAAACTTGTCGTTTGCCGCCGGTGAGAAGAGCTTCGTGAATCGTTATTACCGCAGGCTTGTTGATCGTGCTTTGGCGAAACGCTATCACATTGGCGACTTTTTGTTTAGCCTTTCGCAACAATGCTCGATCTCGCAGCTGAGACGTGTCGCTGAATTGGCAGAGTCATATGATGTGGAGCTCGTAGCTCATCCTCAGGTCAACGCTGAGTTCGACACGCTGCTGAGTGATGAGTTCGCAACGAGCATATCGACAGCGAACACGGAAAGTTCCATACCTGCGCGCCCTGACGTAAACGCGGCGCGTTCGCTTTGCTCATCTGATTTCGGACAGCTTCCATCGCAGGTCGGTTCTCACCTGCCTCACGTGACTATTTGCATTTGCACCTACCGGCGACCACTCTACCTGAAGCGGTTATTGGAAAAACTTCAGGAGCAGTCAACCGGGGGTCTCTTCAGCTTTTCTGCGGTGGTCTGCGACAACGATGCAAAGCAGTCAGCGGCACCCATAGTGTCGGCCGCTCGCGAAACCGCCAGGTTCGACATCACTTATTGCAGTGAACCCCGACAGAACATAGCCCTGGCTCGTAATAAAGCCCTGGAGCATGCCCGTGGTGACTTTGTCGCATTCATCGATGATGATGAATTTCCAGTAACCAATTGGCTTCAGTCGCTTCTTTCGGCTTGCGACACTTACGCAGCCGATGGCGTGTTAGGGCCAGTGCGGCCGCACTTTGAATCACCGCCCCCAAGCTGGATTGTTAGAGGCGGGTTTTGCCAAAGGCCTGAACACACAACGGGGATGAAAATGCGATGGAATCAATGTCGCACGGGCAATGTGCTTTTTCGGAGACGAATCTTCGAAGGGCCGGCACAGCCCTTCAGAGCAGAGTTCGGCACCGGTAGTGAAGACAAGGATTTGTTCATACGATTAACAGAGCAGGGACGCGTCTTTGTTTGGTGTAACGAAGCGATCGCGTATGAGACAGTACTGCCTAGTCGCTACAGCCGCAGATGCATGATCAGACGAGCTTTGTTGCGTGGCCGAATCAGCCTGAAATTTCCAGTGGGCCGCCTTCGATTACTAGGCCGATCGGCTGTGGCCGTCCCGTTTTACTGTATGGCTCTTCCAGTTTTACTCCTGCTGGGGCAGCACTGGTTTATGCGATATTGCATCAAATTGTGCGACCATTTGGGGCGGTTACTCGCCGTGCTGGGGATCAACCCAATCAGCGAGCGCGAAGCCTAGGTTCCGGAAAGGCCAGCGTAGCAACAAGCTAAAGAAGCCGCTCGGCGGGTTATTCTTCTCTGAACAATGCCTCGGGAATTAGCCATCCTAAGTTTCACAATCTTTACTGTCTGGCTCTGTCATCAAGACAGGAAAAACAGGCCACATTTTTCGAAGGCGCTCTGGATCCCTTTGATCTGGCTGCTGTTACTTGCTTCTCGGCCGCTGTCATGGTGGTCATGGTTTTTCTTTGGTGTAGGCAGCCCTTCCGTTTCCGATCTCGATGGAAACGCGCTCGATCGTGCATTCTATTCGGCACTGATTTGTCTTTCCCTTATTGTCCTTATACGCAGAGGCCTGTCGTGGAACGATGTGTTGCGTGGTAACACCGGACTTCTATTGTTTTATGTCTTTTTGGGACTGACTATCCTGTGGGCGGCATACCCTTTTCCGACGTTCAAGCGCTGGACCAAGGAGCTTGGTGCAATTCCAGTACTGCTGATCATTGTCACCGACAAAGATCCCATCGAAGCCATTAAGACCGTCTTCACGCGATGCGCTTTTGTTATCTTCACCTTTTCAGTCCTGACGATTAAGTACGTCCCTGAAATTTCGCGCGATTACAATCGGTACAGCGGGATTGCGGAAATTCATGGCATCTGCGAGCAGAAAAACTCGCTTGGTGAAGCGGTCATGGTATTTGGCTTGGTGGTGTTTTGGCAGCTGTTGGATTATCCAAGACATAGACCACGCGATTACCTCAAGAGCCCAGCGTTGCAGTGGGTGCTAACCCTGCTGATGGGTGTGTGGCTGCTGCGTCAGTGCGACAGCAAGACGTCCATGATCGGCGTGCTCGTCGCTGCAGCTATGTTTGTTAGCACAACGGTCCAAGTATTGAACAAAAGAAGGGCCATTGTGTGGGTCTGCATGGTTGCAGTGCCGGTGTTCGTCTTGTTAGACAACATGTTTCATGTTTCGGGACCAATCCTAAATCTGCTTGGACGAGACGCGACTCTGACTAACCGCACCGAAATCTGGGCTGCCACTAAAGCCCACCCGGTTGATCCGATGTTTGGCTGTGGATATTTAAATTTCTGGGACGTCGTGGGACCGATCAAGCTAGGAGAGTCGGCGGCAGTAGAACTCAAAACTGCACACAATGGCTATCTGGAGATTTTCCTTGATGGCGGGTACTTTGGCATTCTTTTTCTGGTGATTATGCTGATCAACGCTGGGAAAAATCATGTGCGCAGCTTTGTGCACGACCATCCCGGTGGTGTGTTAGCCATGGCTTTTTTCTGCATGCTGCTACTGACTAACATATCCGAATCGGTGTTTGCCCGGCGCGGACCGTTGTGGAGCGCCTTCCTATTGACTACGATTGGCTACCGGTTCCTCGCTCGTGCGCCCGATCATGCAGAGGAAGACCTGACAGTGGAGAATTCCTACGACTTCGCAGTGCGACCCAAAGCAACAGACCTCGTTCCGTCCTGAACGGCTCAGGCGCGATGCACGACAAAATCCCAGCACGAATCATTCATGTGTCCTGCCCGCCGGCTGGCGAGTCGGAGGAGTTGTCGCTTTTACATCAAGCCGCGCTGGCAAATGCCAGGGCTCTTCATCCGAACTTCGACCATGTTCTGTTTGGCAACCGTGAGATGGAAGAGTTCGTTCGGAAGGAGTTCCCGGAATTTAGAGCTGCCATGGCCTCCTTTTCACAACGCATCCAACGTGTCGATTTCTTTCGCTACCTGGCTGTTTATCGTCTGGGAGGGTTTTATTTCGATCTGGATGTTTTGCTGGCTCGAAGCATTAGGCCGCTTTTAGATCATACATGTGTGTTATCGTTTGAAGAGTTAACCATCAACAAATTCTTGCGTCTAAGTTACGGTATGGACTGGGAGGTGGCTAACTACGGCTTTGGCGCCACTCCGCAGAATAGTTTCATCGGTGCACTTATTGAAAATTGCCTCCGCTTTGCCCGGGAACCATCTTGGGGCTACCAGATGATGCAGGGTGTTCCCCGGGCCATTCGGGACCTGCTTCTTGTGCCTTTTACCACCGGTCCGGGAATGGTGTCGCGTACGCTAGCTGAAAATCCACACCTGGCAAAGGACGTCACGATCTTGTTCCCGGAAGACGTTTGCGATGAACGCACGTGGCATCAGTTTGGAAATTTCGGCATTCATTTACAGCAAGGCGCCTGGCGCTCGAGGCACAGTTATCTGCGCCGGCGACTAGCCAACCTGTGGGAATCCTCGATGCGGCGGCGCCTGCACCGGGAAAGCCGCGCGAAAGGCAAGTCCCGTTCGCTGCCGCTGACGCGAGCTGTCGGAGTTCAGAAGTCTCAATTCATCACCAAGATGTTGGAAGCCCAGTGACGGGTTGTTCATTTAAGAGGATAACAGGAACCTTGCGGGGAAGCGTAAACGCCCGGAAATCACAACTCGCTTTATTCCGACGTCTCCATGTGTTGGCTATGATACCTGATCTGCTGTCACCACATCTGCCGCCTCCGCTGCAGCGCCGCGCTGCTCGATGGTTTGGCCGCCGGCCATGTCGCATTGAATTGGAGTCGCCGGTGATCTCGTTCACCTTCGACGATTTTCCGCGTTCAGCCTTGACCAATGGTGGCGCCATACTGAGTCAGTACGGCTTTAGCGGCACGTATTACGCCTCCTTTGGATTGATGGGACAGCAGAAGTCGACTGGTGAAATGTTCCGGCACGCAGACTTGCAGGAGCTTATCCGGCACGGCCACGAGCTGGCATGCCATACGTTTGATCATTGCGATGCGTGGGAAACGACGCCGGCCGACTTCGAAGCTTCCATTCTAAAAAATCGACGAGCTGCCGCGCAACTCGTGCCGTCCGTATCATTCAAAAGTTTCTCTTACCCGATTACCTGGCCGCGACCAGCTACCAAACGCCGGATCGCTTCACTTTTCGAATGCGCGCGCGGCGGCGGCCAGAGTTTTAATGTCGGAGTGGTGGACCTGAATTATTTGGAGGCCTTCTTCATCGAGCAAAGTCACGACGACTTCGCCGCGATTAAACACATTATCGACGACAACGCGAAGGCTAAGGGGTGGCTGATCTTTGCCACACACGACGTGTCAGACAATCCAACCCGTTTCGGATGCACTCCTGCTTTGTTTGAGCGAATCGTTGGCTACGCTGAAAAATCGGGCGCGCATGTGCTGCCGGTAGCTGTTGTGGGTGAGAGGGCAATCCGCACGGCCGGCTCGTAATACGCCTTGTACTGAGTTGATCCGCCGCGTCACCTGGATTCGATATTCATCTGAAACACGGCATTTCATCGAATCGAGAATGGCAGCTTATAGCAGTTGTTGCGTTGTTATTGGGTTTCGGTGGTGTGCCTTTTGCCGAAGTAATCCCTGCCAGCCGCACGGCTCCGTGGCAAGGAAACGTCGGCGTGCCGGGTGGTATTCCAAAACGTACGAAAGTTTATAAAAACATTGTGGTCGATCTCGGTGCCGATCCCGCCGGGGCGAAGGATTGCTCCTCGATAGTCCAAAGCGCGATCAACAAGTGCCCGAATGACCAGGTCGTTTATATTCCCGAAGGACGTTTTCGTATAGCAACGCCCATCCACGTAGGCAACAAAACGCCCAACCTAACGCTTCGCGGAGCAGGAATGGGACGAACGACTTTATTCGGCCCGAATAATAACCCAATTTTTACGGCGGGTGATGCCACGTGGCCTCCACCTGACGAGGATCCTGCAAACTGGATTTCTATCACCTCCGGCGCAACCAAAGGCAGTAACACCATCACTGTAGCAAGCACGAGCAAGTTTGTGGTAGGAGCGCCCATGGCGATTGCGCCGAATCCGTTGCCAGTGTGGGCCCATAATCTGGGTGGTTTTCCCGACTCACTTCGCGCGATGCGAGTGTATTTGAAGGTTCGCAGTAAGACGGCTACGACAGTGACATTTGATCCGCCGTGTCCATTTGATTTCAGTGGACTACACCCGACGGCGCTGGTGGATGGCACTCCCTACATGCAGGGGGTTGGGATTGAGAGTCTGACATTGGACATGAGCAATAACACC
>JBJMXF010000050.1:0-6022 GCA_045809725.1 Candidatus Udaeobacter sp.
AAAACAATCACGCTTAAATCGCTTGTTCTTTGTCTCGCTATCGTCGGCCTTGGCCAAATCGCTTCTGCACAAAACGATTTGAATCTGCCCGATGTAAGCCAGGCTGCCGAAGTCAAACAGCGCATCGCTTTGACCGATATAGCGATCAAATATCATCGCCCATTGGTAAACGGACGAAAAATTTGGGGTGGCCTCGTGCCTTACGGCAAAGTTTGGCGCGCGGGCGCTAACGAAAACACGATCATTGAATTTAGTGATCCGGTTTCGGTCGAGGGCAAGCCCTTGGATAAAGGAATTTACGGACTGCACATGATTCCGAATCAGGATTCGTGCACGGTTATCTTTTCAAAAACCAATACAGCGTGGGGAAGCTACAGCTATGACGAGAAAGAAGATGCTTTGCGCGTGGATGTGAAACCTCGCCCTCTCGCTGAGATGAAAGAGGCGCTCGAATTTGAGTTCGACGATTTGAAGCCAAATTCGACGGCGGTCACCCTGAAGTGGGAAAAGATGGGTATTCCGTTCACTGTTTCCGTCAATGATGATCAGACGCTGCAGAATATTCGGGCCCAGTTGAAGGGTCGCGGTCAGTTTACCTGGCAGGCCTTAAACGAAGGGGCGCAATTTTGTTTGAGCAAAAAGATCAATCTGGATGAAGCATTGCGTTGGGCTGATGCCTCAATTCAGAATGAGGAAAGGTTCGAAAACCTCAGCACCAAAGCGGATATTCTCAAAGCGCTGAATCGGCCGGATGAAGCGAAAACCACTTGGAACAAGGCCCTCGAGATTGGCAAAGCGCCGGATCTCTACACATATGGCCGGCAACTGCAGAATCAGAAAAAGGCGGATGAAGCGATGGATATCTTTAAAGAGGTTGCGAAACGCTTTCCGAACGGAGTGTTCGGGTATCTCGCTCAAGCCCGAATTAAATCTGCTGCTGGTGATTACGACGGCGCGCTGAACGACGCGAAACAGGCGCAAACTGCCGCTCCTAGTGAGGGACAGAAGCAGGCGATCCAAGGGCTCATCGATCGGCTTCAGGCGAAGCAGGACATTAACAAGTAACGCGGGCTATCTCGGACTTGGGACGATAGCGGCGATGCGACGCTCACCGGAAAGTGCGCCGTCGGGCGCAAGGCTCCACAGAATCAGGCGCTGTTGGTTAGCAGCCGTCGCGTTCGCGATCCTTGCCGCCGCAGGCACGGGCAATTCCGCCGATGCGCCGGCGTTGTTGTCGTCACACCAGATGAACGCGAGCGAGATTCAGCTCGCACTGCAAAAGCTCAACGTGCTTGGCCGAGTTCTTTACATCGCGGCGCATCCGGATGACGAAAACACAAATCTGATGGCGTTCTGGTCAAACGGTTCGCTTTACGACGCAGCCTATCTTTCAGTGACGCGCGGAGACGGCGGCCAGAACTTGATCGGCGCGGAATTGGGCGAGCGACTGGGCGTTATACGAACAGAGGAATTGCTCGACGCGCGGCGCATCGACCACGCGAGGCAATTCTTCACGCGAGCCATCGATTTCGGATTTTCGAAAACGGCTGACGAAACGCTGCGCATCTGGGGTCACGACAAAATTCTTGCCGACATCGTGTGGATCATCAGAAATTATCATCCGGATGTAATCGTGACACGCTTCAGTCCTGAAGATGACAAGACGCATGGCCATCACACAGCATCGGCGATTCTCGCGCAGGAAGCATTTTCGGCAGCGGCCGAGCCAAATCGTTTTCCAGAACAACTGGCTTTCGTAAAGCCGTGGCAAGCGACGCGGCTGGTTTGGAACACGTCTCCGTTTTTCTTTACCAACCGCAATCTTCCGTTCGACCCGACCGGCCTGACGGCCATGGAAGCCGGCGGTTACAATCCGCTGCTGGGCAAAGCGTACACGGAAATCGCGGCGGCCAGTATCAGCATGCACAAAAGCCAGGGTGTCGGCGGGCCGCCGCGACGCGGTGCGCGAAAAGAATACTTCAAACCGTTGAAAGGTCAGCCGATGACCAACTCGCTTTTCGAAGGTGTGGACACGACCTGGTCGCGCGTTGCCAATTCCGAATCGGTTGCCGCGCAAATTCATCAGATCATTTCAAAGTTCAATCCAGCCGATCCGGCTACGTCGGTACCTGAGTTATTGAAGTTGCGCCAGGCGATGAGCGGACTTCAGGATGAATCCTGGATACCGGAAAAAAAAGCACAACTGGACAAGATCATCGCTGCCTGTCTGGCCTTGCATGTGGAGGCGTCGACAGCGACGGAAACGTTTACACCTGGCCAAACGGCGACAATCAAACTCGAGGCAATCAATCGGTCCAACATTCCGGTTACACTGCAAGAAGTACGATTCCCAAACACTGGCGATTCCAAAAACATCGAAGCGGCGCTTCCGTCGAACGAACTCGTTACGAAGGATCTGTCGTACAAAATTCCTGACGATTCTCCCTATTCGCAGCCATACTGGCTTCGCAAACCCGAGACGCTCGGAACTTTCGCCGTCGACGATCAAAAGCTAATCGGTCTGCCTGAAAATCCCCCTGCTCTTCCCGTAGAGATAGTTTTGCAACTTAGCGGGCAGGAACTGCGGTACACGTTGGACACTAAGTACCGCCCCGCTGATACCGTCCCAACTGAAGTGCCGCGATCATTGGTGATTGCGCCGCCAGTTTTTGCGAACGTGACGAACAACGTGCTGGTGTTCCCAACGAATGAATCGAAGAGCGTTTCAGTACACGTCACCGCGGCCACCGGCCCTGTGAAAGGAGAACTCAAACTCACCGCACCGCAGGGATGGGAAATCTCTCCGGCGTCTATCCCGGTAGACCTGAAGGCAGGCGATGCCGAAATGCTGGCTACATTCAGCATCAAACCACCGAACGAAAATGGCGAAGCTACGGTGCGAGCAATCGTTTCGATCGATGGCCGCGACTATTCGCTCGAACGCGTGCGCATTTCCTATCCGCACATCGGCGTGCAGACGCTGATGCCACCGGCGCAAGCCAAACTAGTTCGCGCGGATATTCGCAAGAAAGGCGATCGGATCGGTTACATTCCGGGCGCCGGCGATGATATTCCCGAAAGCCTGAGGCAGATCGGGTATTCAGTGAAGATGTTGAGCGAGCCGGAAATCACCGCTAAAAACCTGGCGCAGTTCTCCGCAGTCGTTCTGGGAATCCGCGCCTACAACACGCAAGATCGAATTTCCAACTGGTTACCGGAATTATTTGCCTATGTGAACGAAGGCGGAGTTGTCATCGCGCAGTACAACACGCTCGCGGAACTGAAGACCAGCCAACTGGGGCCGTATCCATTGGAGATTTCACGCGACCGCGTCACTGACGAAAATGCGCAGGTGCGTGTTCTGGCGCCTGATAATCCGCTTATGAACACGCCAAACAAGATAACGCCAAAGGATTTCGACGCGTGGGTTCAAGAACGCGGACTTTATTTTCCTAACAAGTGGAATCCCGCCTGGACACCGATCCTGTCGTGCAATGATCCAAAGGAAAAGCCACTCGACGGCGGACTGTTGGTTGCGAAATCAGGCAAAGGTTTTTTTATCTACACCAGTTATTCCTGGTTTCGGCAGTTGCCGGCTGGTGTTCCCGGAGCTTATCGCTTATTTGCAAACATGTTGTCGTTAGGGAAATGAGCGCACGAGATGATAACGCAGACACACGTTCGTGGCGCAAAGCGTACAGCGTGTCGCTTTCAATTTTTGCATTGGAAGTAGTGCTTCTCTACCTGTTTACTCTCCGGTTCTCGTGAACCGGCTGGATTACTTTGTTCTCATCGCCACGATTCTGGCGATTCCTCTTTACGGCCTCTGGCGAACGCGCGGCAGCGCCTCGTTAGGCCAATATCTCAAGGGCGACGCGAGTATTCGCTGGGCCACGATCGGCCTCTCGGTACTCGCGACGCAGGCTGGGCCGATCACGTTCCTTTCCATGCCCGGCCAGGCATATGAGAGCGGCATCGGTTTTATACAGAATTATTTTGGGCAACCGCTCGCGCTCATTGTGGTGTGCGCAGTGTTCGTCCCGATCTATCAGCGGCTAAAGGTTTACACAGCCTATCAATACCTTGGCCAACGATTCGATCGGAAGACGCAGTTACTCGGCGCATTTTTGTTTCTCATCCAACGAGGCATCGCGGCGGGAATCACGATCTACGCGCCGGCGATTATCCTCTCCGCGCTGCTCGGTTGGCGCTTGAACCTGACCATCTGGCTCGCGGGTGGTCTTGTTATTATCTACACAGTGATGGGCGGGACGAAGATTGTAAGCATTACCCAACGTTACCAGATGATCGTGATCTTGGTCGGCATGGCGATCGCCTTTGCAGTCGCCGTTTACCGGTTGTCGCCCGAACTCTCGTTTCAGAACACGCTCTCGGTCGCAGGTAAAATGGGCAAACTGGAAGCCGTCAACTTCTCAGTCGACCCGCACAAGCGATACACATTTTGGTCGGGCCTGATCGGCGGCTTTTTCCTCGCCCTGTCCTATTTCGGAGCGGACCAATCGCAGGTGCAACGATATCTGGCGGGCGGCTCGCTGAAAGAGAGTCGGCTCGGGTTGCTCTTCAATGCCGCGGTGAAGGTGCCGATGCAGTTCTTCATTCTGCTGCTTGGCGCGATTGTTTTCATGTTTTACCAATTCGAAAAGCCGCCGGTTTATTTCAATCAAGCTGCGTACCAGCGCGCCATGGAGAGCGGCTATTCGCCACAGCTAACGCAGTTGCAGACTCAATCCGATGAGGTCTTCACGCGAAAACGCGCAGCGATCCAGGCCGTTGCCACTGCATCGTCAACCGAGCGGGATACCGCAATGAACACGCTGCGCAAATTGGATGCGAAGGCGCACGCGTTACGGAATCAAACCAAGGCAGTTCTAGTGCAAGCAGGCGTGGATCCGAAGAGCAAGGAATCCGATTACGTCTTCATCACGTTTATTCTTCAACAGATGCCGCACGGAATTGTCGGATTACTCATCGCAGTGATCTTGTGCGCCACCATGTCTGCAATGGCAGCAACTCTAAATGCCCTCGGGTCCACCACTGCGATCGATTTTTATCGTCCATTGATTCGGCCAAACGCGAGCGATCATCATTATGTAATCGCGGCGCAGGCGCTGACAGCGGCGTGGGGCTTGATCGCGATCGGCGTCGCTTCATTTGCAAGTTTGGTCGAGAACCTCATCGAAGCGGGCAACATTCTGGGCTCCGTCTTCTACGGCAGCATTCTCGGTCTTTTCCTGACAGCTTTCTTTATTCGCCGTGTCACCGGATCAGCAGTGTTTTTCGCAGCGCTAATTGCGCAAACGCTCGTCTTTGTCCTGTTCGCGACCACAAGCATCGGTTACCTCTGGTACAATTTTATCGGCTGCGCAGCGGTGCTAATCCTCGCGCCACTTCTGCAGCAAACTCTGTTTCGCGGCACGGAAGCTCACGCTGCAGTATGAAGCTCGTTCTGGGCCATGGATCATCCGATTATTTGTTTCGGCCAGCAACCGTGCGGATTTTTTCCCAAGCGATTCTTGTTCGCTAAAATTGTGACGGCTCGCCGCCTGCAAAAGGAGATCGGCGGAGAAGTCGTCTTTTTCTGTCATGACAGCGATCACGACCCGCGCGAGACAAGTACCATTTTGCGAGACCAAAAAAGCAATCGGGAAGTAGCTCTGAATTTTCAGTTCGAGAATCGGATCCAAAAACAATTTTCTCCGCTCTACGCGAAACGCGTCCTTCCGGAATGGCACAAGAAAACTGCACGCCAACTTCCAAATTATGTATCGCACGTCCTGGTGGATCACTTTAAGGACACGAGATCGTCGAACGTCGCCGATTTCTGTCTCGAGATGTACAGCCGAATGGGTTTGTTGGATGGCGTCCGCGTAGAGCGATCCAGCGCCCCAGACTTCAGAGCACGTGCTGCCGCAATCTCAGACTACTTCGTCGATCAGACCTACGAAGGAGAACTCGTTCGTGCACGTTATCGCGACGGAAAATTGCTGCTGCACAAAGGTGG
>JBJMXF010000051.1:0-3513 GCA_045809725.1 Candidatus Udaeobacter sp.
AATCAGCCCCAAGGCAGGACGCGCGCGCTTAGCTCCGGAGGCGCCACTTCCGCCTCAACTTCCGCGAGATTTTACGTGGGAAGGCCGATATATCGTCCGGGATCTTAACGTCGATGTTCATTTCACATGGAACGGGAGAGACGGCAATAGTCAGATGATTGCTGGAAGCTGGGCGGAGCCGATTTATTTCACTAACATCATATATAACGGCCAGCTCTATACGCTCACTTATAAATGGCCCACACCGATACCGGGCCGAGGCGAATGCAGCAGGGTGGGGAGTTTCAGCCGCGAAGCGCTAAACCTGTATCTGCTGCTGGCTTCGCGTTACGTAGGGCCGGAGATTTTAATAGAAACCGAATATCGATACGTGAATCATTTCAGAGTCAGTGTTGTCTGGGATTTGATACCTCCGCTTCGATTGCCAATCGCGGCAGGCGATTTCTATGTTGATCAAGCAGATTCGAGCAAGTTCTGGAAAGTGCTTCATTTTGGTCTTCAGAACCTCTACGACCCGGCGTTGGATGAGTGGATAGTACTGGATCGTTTCGAAAATCGCCCAGGATCCGTCAGGCTTCCCCTAGAGTGTTGGGGTCGGTAACCGCCGCGACGTAACGCCAGAAAGTTTACTCGTTAGGATCGCGCTCCAAACAGTGGCCTTTGGTGATTAGATATCGCGAGCCTTTCTCGTCATTTGCGTTGCATCTAACTGCGCTCACCATGAGGCATGGAAAAAATTACTCCAATGTTGTGGTTCGATGGTCAGGCGGAACAGGCGGCAAATTTCTACGTCTCGGTGTTCAAAAAGAATTCGAAGGTTAAGCAGATCACGCATTACGCCGGCGAAGAATTTCCCGAAAAGAATGGGCAGGTAATGACGGTGTCCTTCGAGCTGAATGGCCAGGAGTTCACCGCCTTGAACGGCGGACCGAATTTCAAGTTCACCGAAGCGGTCTCGTTCGTGATCAACTGCGACACGCAGGAAGAGATTGATTATTACTGGGAGAAACTCACCGCTGGCGGCGGGGAGGAACTCGAATGCGGATGGGTCGCGGACAAGTACGGACTCTTCTGGCAAATAACACCGGCTAAGTTTTTCGCCGAATGGGTGAAAGATCCGGCCGGGCTGCAACGGGTGACGCATGAGGTGTGGCAGATGAGGAAGCTCGATCTTGCAAAGCTAGAGAAGGCATTTGCGGGGAATTGAGAACCGCCCCTGCGATTCACTTCGCTACTGCCCGTCGACGCAATCGGCGCCAGAGTGCTCGCAAGAGCAGGATTATTGCTACGAGTAAAATAATCGCACCGACACCGAGCAGAATGAGGATGCGGTTCTGGTTCATTAGCACATACACGCCGCGCTTAGCATAGAATCCATTGAATCCCTTGACGGTCTCGGGCAATGCCAGCAGGTCTTGCTTGGTCAATTGCAGCGGCCGCTCATTCGAATGATATCGGCTGGCGGAGAAGGTCTTACCGGACTCGTCCAACTCGATGTGCCCGCCAAGCACATAAGCGATTGGATGCTGCTCAACGAACTCAGCAACACGCCGCGCGCTCGCGAGGTCCGCATCGGTGTCCTCAATCAGAAGTCGGCCCGGCAGAAGAAAATCTCCCGAGAAGAACAGTCCGGTCTGCCGATCGTAATACGCAACATGCGAGGAGTAGTGTCCCGGGGTCGGTATCACATCGATCACGCGATCGCCGAGATCAATCTGGCCGGTCCCGTTTGGCCAGTCAGCGATGCCTAACCGGTTTTTCACGTTCTCGAGATCCGTCGGCACTATTTCCACATCCGGCAAGGCGCGAAACTGATCGTCGCCAGAGCGATGATCGAGGTGGCCATGTGTATGTACGACCATGAGCGGCAGCCTTGATCCACCTTTCGGCAACAAGGAAATGACGGTCTGAGCCAACGGCATCGTCTTTGCATCAGCCACGGCACCAGTGTCGATCAACAGCGCTTTGGTTTTGCCAATTAACAGATAGATGAACGGCGCCTCGTACGTCGCGCACAGACTCTCCCGGAGGATAAAAGTTTGTGCGTTATATCGGTGAACTTGAATCGGCGGCTGCGGATTCTTCACGCAGTCTTCAGAACCCTGATTCCAGTGCACATCCATCGTCCCCGAAACAAGCTGTGAATGCACGGGCGATACCACCGAACACACCGTCAACAGCACGAACGGCCAAAGCTTTCTCCGCCGGTTACATTGCCGCAATTTTGTCATGACGGTGATCTTACTTCTTGATTTGCTGTGAAATGGTCCGCTCAAGCCACCTGACAACATCTCCGATTCCACAGAAACTCGACCTCTGTTGGCAAGTAATACTGACAAAATTTTGGGCGAATGGGTGACGGATCCCGCCGGCTGCATTTGCAGGAAAATGACGAGGACCTGTTTTCGATTCATGTTCCTCTTGTGCAAAAAATTCCAGGGCTGCGCAGTTGTTACGACAAAGTCGGACGTCTGATTTATTTCGGGCGAATGCTCGATAAGATTCGCCTGCACGCCGCCGGTCAGCTCCCGCCGGATTACGTAGAGAACCTCGGCGAGCACCAGTTCACGCTCGACGGGCGCTGCTGCCGTTTCCTCGGAGTCGCCTATTCGGAGATAAAAAAGCGCACGCTTGCCGGCGAGGCCGACGAAGCCGTACTGAACTGGGCGCACGCCCATGGCACGGCGCGCACCGACGAAGAATGCCACGTCTGGAATCGCTTCATCGCCAAACTCGGCTGGCGCGACGAACGCAGTCACGTCCTGCCGCAGCGAATCCAGGAGAGTGGCCTAACGAGTAAACCAATCGAAACCCTCATCGATCACATCGAATTCGACGAAGGCCGCGACCCCGTCGCCTCGCGGGCTTGGGAAAAGATCTGAAGGCGACTCGTGCGCTTGCCGGCCGCACCGTTTCGCCGACCAGGTGGAACGCGTTATCCTCAACACGTTGGCAAATGTTTGCGGCTGTGCCGCTGTTATTTGCGCCTTCGGCGGTTTCGTCAGTCATCGTCTTTCGCCACGGCGAATCTTTGATCGGAGAAGCCGATCCATCTTTCGTACTCAGTATCCGCTGATTTGACGGATGACATCAAAACGATGATAGCCAATCGCTGAAGCAGGCCGAAAAACAATCTCAAGTCGCAACCTCAAAGGTGGATTCCTCCCGACAGAGCGGCGTGCTGGTCTTCCTCAGTGTGTTGTTCACGATCATTCTTGCCGGTCTCGACAACACGATCGTTAGCACGGTCATGCCGGTCGCGTTGCCTGAGCTTGGCGGTGCGCACCTGTACGCGTGGACATTTGCGGCTTACATGCTCGCCGCGGCGGTATCGATGCCGATCTGGGGACCCGGGTCGGATCGATGGGGACGCCGCCGCACGTATCTGGTCGGCATTGTCGCGTTCACCGTTGGCAGCGGACTCTGCGCCGTCGCGCGAACGATGATGGAGTTTATCGCCGCTCGCGCCGTCCAGGGCATCGGAGCCGGAGCCATAGCGACTCTTCCGTTTGT
>JBJMXF010000052.1:0-4381 GCA_045809725.1 Candidatus Udaeobacter sp.
TATTCGTTGTACCGCAACGTGAATTCCGGACCGGCGATGTTCTTGATAGTCGAGAGCGCGTCAAGCGAGACAGCATCGCCGTTTGCGTTGCGCACGAAGAACTGGCCGACATTTTTCGCGTCGGTGCGGTAATCGCCTTCCGCTTCTATGTAAACCTGCCATGTGCGACCGAACCGGTTGAAATAATTCACGAAAAAACCACCCATGAATGTCTGGAGCGTTTGGTAAACCTGGCCGAGATCGATCCCCTGCTTGAGAACTTTGTCCCGGTCGATGTCCACGAATATCTGAGGAACATTTGGCAGAAAGGTCGGAATCAGCGTGCCTAGCTCCGGCCGTTTGCGCGCCGCGTCCAAAAACGTCTTCATATTGTCGGCGAGATAAGCGACGTCTTTGCCGGTGCGGTCTTCGAGAATGAATTGAAATCCGCCGGAAGTGCCCACGCCAGGAATCGCCGGCGGCGGAAAAGCGAAGGCCAGCCCTTCAGTGAGACCGGCGAGTTGTTTGTTAATGTTCGCTTTAATGGCCGCGTATTTTTCTTCCGGCTTGGTACGTTCGCTCCACGGCTTGAACGTGACGAAGAAGAATGCGCTGTAAGTGTTTTGCACCAGACTGAGCAAACTGAACCCGACCACGCTGGTCGTGTACTGAACGCCGGGAATCTTGCTCAGAATGTCTTCGATCTTGCGCGCAGCTTGGTCGGTGCGTTCGAGTGAAGATGCGTCGGGTAATTGAAGCGCGAGATAAAGGTAGCCTTGATCTTCTTCCGGCAGGAATCCACTCGGCAATCGCGATCCAAACAGGCCCGCGCCTACTGCGAACACGGCGAGCAATGCGAAACTGAGCACGGCTTTTCGAATGGCTACTCGCGACCAATTTACATAAACATGAGTCGCACTGCCGAACAGGCGATTGAACCGATCGTAAAACCAGCCGAGCGGACCGCGCGTCTTCTTTCGCGGCCGCAGCAGTAACGATGAGAGTGCCGGACTGAGCGAAAGCGCGTTGAACGCGGATAAGATGACGGAGATCGCTATCGTTAGGGCGAATTGTTGGTACAAACGCCCGGTGATCCCGGGAAGAAACGCCGTCGGAATGAAGACGGCGGAAAGCACAAGCGCGATACCGATTACCGGGCCTGACACTTCGCGCATGGCCTGAAGCGTCGCTTCGCGCGGCGTCATTCCTTCTTCGATATGACGCTCGACCGCTTCAACCACAACAATCGCGTCGTCTACGACAAGCCCAATCGCCAGCACCAAACCAAAGAGAGAAAGCGAGTTGATCGAGAACCCGAATAGCGGGAACAACACAAACGTTCCGATCAAGGACACCGGAACCGCGCACAACGGAATCAGCGTAGCTCGCCACCCTTGCAGGAAGATAAACACGACGATGACGACCAGCGCGAGCGCTTCAAACAGCGTTTTAATGATGTCGTGCAGCCCTTCAGTTACCGAAAGCGTTTGATCGAGCGAGACGGCGTAATCCATATCCGCCGGAAAACGTTGCTTCGCTTCGGCCATCAATTTGCGAACGCCTTGCGCCGCCTTGACCGCATTCGTTCCGGGCAGCTGGTAACAGGCGAGAATGGCAGATGGCTGCCCGTTCAGACGGCCTTTTATATTGTAAGTCTGCGCGCCGAGGTCGATCCGCGCGATATCTTTTACCCTAACGAATGAACCATCGGGATTTGCCCTAACGACGATCTCGCCGAATTGCTCCGGGGTCTGCAATCGCCCCTGCGCCCGCACCGTGTAAGTGAATTTCTGTCCACTGGGAATTGGTTCGCCGCCGACCTGACCGGCTGGGTTCACCGTGTTCTGCTTTTGCACGGCGGTAATAATGTCGGGAACGGTGATGTTGAGCTTCGCGAGTTGGTCGGGCTTCACCCAAAGCCGCATCGCGTATTGGCCCGCGCCGAATATCTGCACGTTACCAATTCCAGGAACCCGGGTCAGTTGATCGTACAGATTGATGTAGCCGTAATTGGCCAGAAAAATTCCGTCGTAGCTTCCTTTCGGCGAATACAACGCAATCAACATCAGCGGCGCTGTTGTCGATTTTTTAACGGTCACGCCGTAGTTGTTCACGTCGGCGGGCAATTGCGATTGCGCTTGCGAGACGCGCAGTTGTGTCAGCACGTGATCGATGTTCGGATCGGTGGCGACGTCGAAATTCACGATCAGTCGGATGTCGCCGCTGTTCGAATTGATCGAGTACATGTAATTCATGTTATCGACGCCGCTCATCTGCTGCTCGATCGGAGCCGCGACTGATTGCTCGACTGTTAGCGCGTCGGCACCAGTGAAGTGCGTCTGCACCTGGATTTCGGGCGGAGCGATCTGCGGATATTGCGCGATCGGCAACGCCAGCATGCAAACGCCGCCGATCAGCGTCATCAAAATAGCGATGACAATCGCGACGATGGGCCGCCTGACGAAAAACTCGGACATTGCCTAGGGCTTCGTTTGCTGGTCCGCTTTTGAAACCAACGCGTCGGGGGGAGGAGTCCAGTCTTTGACGGCGACTGTCGCTCCTTCGCGCGCTTTTTGTTGTCCTTGAACAACAACTCTGTCGCCTGGCTTCAAACCTTCTGTGATTTCCCACATAGCGCCGATGCGCTCGCCCATTTTCACCGGACGAATGCTGACCTTGTTGTTCTTATCGACGACCGCGACTTGAAAGCTGCCCTGCAACTCGTTTACCGCTTCCTGCGGAATCACCATTGCACCCTTCTTCATGTCTGCGACGAAACGCACTTTACCGAATTGACCCGGCCGCAAAATGTTTCCTGGATTCGGAAACGTCACATAGTAGCGAATCGATCCAGTCTTCGGATCCAGGCTGCGATCGAGTGCGTAAAAGTTACCTTTATGCGGATACATCTCACCGTTGCCGAGAATCAAGTCGAACTGGAGCGTTTTCACGTAGGCGTTGCGCTCAGTCGGATCTGGATGGCGCGCGACAAAATCTGTGAACGGGCCTTCGCCGGCGCTGACAACGGCTTTAATCGGATCAAGCTGTGAAACTGTCGTGAGTGGTCCCGTAGTTGGCCCGACCAGGTCGCCGACCTGACTGTTCGCAAATCCAGCGAGACCATCTATGGGCGCCGTAACCTTCGTATAACCGAGATTCAACTCTGCCTGTTGCACACCCGCTTCATCCGCTTCGACATTTGCTCTACTCGATCCCGCGGCCGCAATAGCAGTATCTCGTTCCGAATCACTGATGACTTTCTTCTTAAACAAATCGAGCGCACGTTTTTCGTCCGCTTCTGCCTTCACCTGGTTAGCTTTGTCTTTTGCCAGAGTGCCTTTGGCCTGCGCCAATGCGGCTTGGAACGGGCGGGGATCGATGTGAAAAAGGACGTCGCCCTTTTTTACCACGCTACCTTCCTGATAATCCCGCGAAATGATGTACCCCTGCACCTGCGCGTTGATGTTGGCGTTGATGAAACCATCCAGGGTGGCCACGCGTTCAAGCACACGCGGCACATCCTGAGGCGTCACCGTAGTCACGAGAACTTCGGGTGGCGGCGGAGCGGTCTGTGCGGCTTTACGCGAGCAACCTACAAACAACGAGCCACAAATCAGCACGGCGCTGATGAGAACAATTCCCCTCATTGTTTTGTTATCGCTGCTGGCGTTTAGATGTCGAGCGGGAACATGACGTTTGCGTCGGCCGCCGAGTTTTCCGTCAACGCGAATTCGCCAGGCGCGATATGCCGATTGACAGTGTTCGTATGGCTCACCTGTTCGATCCGCTCACGATTCGCGATCTGCAATTCGCTAACCGAGTCTTTGTCTCGCCGATGTGTCAATACTCGAGCAGCGACGGTTTGCCTAACGACTGGCATCTCGTCCATCTTGGCAGTCGCGCGGTCGGCGGCGCGGGACTGGTGATGACCGAAGCAACCGCGGTCCTGCCTGAGGGCCGCATCAGTCCGCAAGATCTTGGCATCTGGAGTGACGCTCATGCCGAGCCGTTGCGGCGTATCGTTCGTTTCATTCACGACCAGGGTAGCGTCGCGGGAATGCAACTGGCCCACGCCGGCCGCAAAGCGAGCACGCGCCGGCCGTGGGAAGGCGACGGCGCCATTCCGGAGAGCGAAGGCGGTTGGAAAAATGTCATGGCGCCGAGTGCCATTGCGTTCACCGAAAATTATCCAAAGCCGCAGGCGCTCACACGCGATGGCATTCGGGAAATCGTCGCCGCGTTTGCCGCCGCGGCGCGCCGCGCGTGCGATGCCGGCTTTCGCGTTATCGAGATACACGCCGCGCATGGCTATCTCATCCACGAATTTCTTTCACCGTTGAGCAATCAACGCGACGACGATTACGGCGGCTCGTTTGAAAATCGCACACGCGTACTGCGCGAG
>JBJMXF010000053.1:0-21792 GCA_045809725.1 Candidatus Udaeobacter sp.
AGGGGCTTGCGCCGGCAGTTGCTACAAAGCGATGTCTGGGTGCAGACGGCTTTGCCACGCTAACTAACGCCAGAAAGACACCCAACAGAAAAATACTGGACCCAACTACAACGCGCAGATTCACAAATTCTGATTGAGACGTGGATTTCTCGTGCATAACCCCGGATAAAACAAAGACCCCTCCGTCTTGTACTGTGCGAAATTTGCGAATCTGTTACGCGAAAACTGATCTCCGTCTGCGGCAGGCGAAATACTGCCGAACGCCGCTTCGTGACCTGTGAGTTTTTTAAATTTTAAGGTCGATAGCTACGGCCGAGGCCCTGGCGTTGGGCGTGCATGTGGCGTCGGATTAAACCGCGGTGTCGGGGACGGCCTGGGTGTTACGGTGCCTGTCGATGTCGGCGTAGGTGTCAATGTTGGAGTTGATGTAGCAGTTGCAGTCGGAGTAGCAGTTGCAGTCGGGGTCACAGTAACAGTAGGTGTAGGGGTTGGCGTCGGAGTGCCAGTCTCAATTAGCTTTCGCCACACGGCTTCCCCAAACGTGCCGGCAAACACGTAATTATTGTCCACGCAAGAGGCCTCGACAACAGGCACGGGGCATGTCGGGAAGCCTTGATTGATATCTGTCCATGATGCGCCGCTGTCAGTGGATAGGAACATGCCCGCCGAATTTCCGGCAAATATCGAATTGTCCCGAAGCGTATAGGTGGCGATCCCGCAGCCAAATGGGAGGCAAACACCTGGCGTGCTGGACCCCCAGGTCTCACCAAAATCGGTGGAGAAAAAGCCTGTAAATAGCGTCGAGGCGAGCACATTGCTTCCCTTTACCGCCAGACGTTCGATGTCGATCTGCAGAACATCCGTCCTGGAGATCCATGTTATCCCCGCATCTGTAGACTGGTACAAGCCCGTAACAGAAAAACTCTGGCCATATACACCAGCATAAGCACGGGATGTTCCATCTGAAGCCACTGCCGAGACGAACGTTGGTTGGAGCGGCAGGTTGGCCTGGTGCCAGTTGGTTCCATCGTCCGGCGAGTAAAAAATTCCCTCCAAGCCCTGACTGGGCGAGAATGAGATATTAACCGCCGCGAGGATGTTGCCGCTACTCACGGTTAACGAGTATGCGGTCACGTTTATGTTCGGTGGAAAGCCGTTCAGGGTCCGTTGAAACGTCGTGCCGCCGTCCGTCGATTTGTAAATCCCGTTGCCAGCTCCGGCATAAAGCGCGTTGTCTTTTACGCAGAAGGCGAACACTAGCTGGTGAGAAAGCAAACTGTTATTGACGTCAGTTTTCGTCCAGGTATTTCCGTGATCGCTAGAGCGGTATATTCCGTCGCCCTGTGTTCCTGCAAACACGTAGGCTCCAAAGCTTATCTGGCCACGAATAAGTGAGGCGGCAGGAAGGCCCGCGGCAGCGGGCTGCCAGCTCGTGCCTCCGTTAGTGCTTCTGTATATTCCTGCTGCATCGTTTGGTGTCCCGGCAAAAATAGTAGTGCCGTCAAACAGCAATGCCTCAATGACTCCGTTGCCAAGACCGGTGCTCACATCTATCCATGTCGCTCCGACGTCCGTCGATTTGAAAACCTTGCTATTGGAGCCGAGGTAAATTGTGTTGCCGTCCGAAGAGAAGGAGTATGCACCATCGGAAAATGGTTCGAAGTTCCAGGTTGCGCCGTTGTCGGTGGACGTTTCAATGCCGCTCCTGGCTGCGCCAAACAGTTTCGTTCCCGCTTTGCCAAAGGAGCCGATGCCCGTTAGCGCAAATTGTTCCACGACATCCCAGCTCATCCCGTCGTCCGTGGAGCGCCAGATAAAGTTGTCTTCCGCGACAATGATTGCGTTGTCACTCACGATGGATTCTCCCGCATCTGTTATGATGGAAGGAACTATCTGCCACGTATTTCCATTATCGGTTGATCGCGCGATGCCGCTGTTATTCGGAAGTGCAAAGAAAAATGCCCACACGCTGCCGCCTTTGATTGCGAAAGAATTCACGACGTTTCCACCTAGCCCGCTCGTTCCGCTCCACGTTGCTCCGTTATCTGTGGATTTGAATATGTTTAAGTAAACGGGGCAGCTACTTTTGGCAGCAGCTAACAAATTCGGTCCTGAAGCAATGATGTCGCTGATTGAGGCGCGCTCGATGCCGCCATTTGCTGGTACCCAACTCGACCCGTTGTCGGTCGACTTGTATACTCCTTGTGTTTCCGTGCCTGCATAAACGACATTATTCGCTTCTAAGATGACGTTTGTCTGTATCCCCGGCGGTCCAGCTGTTTTTTCCCATGGTGCTTTTGCTCCATTTGGAAACGTGTGCTTGGGAGCGGCTGCGGCAGCGGGTATGTTCGGGACAACAACTGTTAAAGTTGTAAGGATGGCGGCTGCAATCTCGACTAAAGCCCAGCGTTCGTAGCGCCGCCTTTCAGATGTGCTTGCCACGGCAACGCTCGGCGAGTCTGGTTCAATGCAGCGAGCTCTATCGACGATTGTGAAACGACGAATCTTCATAGGTGTCCTCAAGGTGTTTAACAAAGGATTCGTTCAACGACACCAAAGGCGATGCTCAACTGCAACACAGGATTAGTAACAAAATTGTTACGCTAAGCGAAACACCGCACCGGAAATCGAGGTACTCATTGCGTATGACGAGGGAGCGGTGTCGGTCGGGATCTCGGTGTAGGAGCAATTCTTGGGGCGGGGGTCGCCGCGCACGAACGGATTAGCCGCCCAGAGCGCGAGCGACGCACCGGTCATTCCGAGAAGCAGACCAATGAGAATGCGTGGACTAGAGAAGCCGAGTTGATCGAGGTAACGCCGGGAAGATTGAGAACGAAATTGCCTTTGCATAAAAGGAAGTCGCTAGTGCTGCTGCATCCGGTTTCATTTATTCGTGCTTCTGATGTGATTACTGATTAGCTACTGGATATTAGCTTCTTGGGGTCGGTCGTGGTCGCGGCATCGGATGCGGTCGAGACGTTGGTGCAGGTGTTGCGCTCGGACTCGGGCTGGATGTTACACTCGGAGTAGCAGTCGCTGTAGGCGTGATTGTAGCTGTGGCAGTTGGACTCGGGCTAGGTGTTGCACTTGCGGTCACGGTAGGTGTTGGAGACGGTGTTCCACAGGCTTGCGAAACAAAGTGCTCGCTCAACGTTTGAAAGCCCACTCCTTCCACATAGCGCAGTCCGACTGCCCACACGTCACAAGCCGTAATCGCGGTAGTCGCGAGGAGCCTGCCTGTTACCTCGGGACTTGGGAACACACTCCAATTGCTACCGCTCCAGCGCCCGATCAGGGCTAAACCGCCGCCATCGCCTACAGCCCACGCATCGTTCGCCGAGATCGCCGTCACTCCATACGCTGCGCTTTCGGGCTCAACGCCAAAGCCAAAAACCTCGCTCCAACTGTTCCCATCCCAGTGCTCAATTAGCGTGCGCGTTTGGAATGTAGACGGGTTCCGAGACCTGCCCACGGCCCAGATGTCACTCGGGGCCGTAGCGGATACAGCACTCAGGAAATTGTCGCCCGACGGGTTGGGGCTCGCTACGATGCTCCAACTGGACCCGTCCCAGTGCTCGACCAGTGTGGAAAATCCGGACGCAGCGTGGCCCCAGTATCCAACTGCCCAGACGTTGTTAAGGCTGAGCGCCACTACCGCGTAGAATTCGTTGTTCGCTCCTTGGACGTTCGCACTTGGAATCACCTGCCAACTTGTACCGTCCCAATGCTCGACAAGGGTTTGCGCCAATTCGTCGACATTCGTAAAGCTGCCTACAGCCCACACATCGTTCGCCGAGTTCGCAGACACTGCGTAAAACGTGTTAAGCCCGAGCGAGCCTGGGCTGGGGCTGGAAATGATGCTCCAAGCTGTGCCATCCCAGTGCAGGACCAACGTGGTCTGGTCGAGACGGACGCCGCTGGTCGCGTTGCCTACGGCCCATACGTTCGACGAGGAAACCGCGGCCACGCCATTGAGGACATTCAGCCGCTTAATCGTATTCGGACTTGGCACAATGCTCCAAGCCGCGCCATCCCAATGCTCGATCAACGTCCGCTTCTCGAGTCCGAAACTGTAGTACCCGACCTCCCACACCTCGGTAGAAGCGCTTCCGCTCACGCCGTTGAGAATATTTTCACCGACGCCTGCATTCGGGCTGGAGACGATGCTCCACTGATTAGCATTCCAGTGCTCCGCCAGCGTATGGCTGTTGCTACCGACACTCCAGATGTCGCTCCCGCTGATCGCGCTCGCCGCTTTCAACGAGAAACTCAAGCCACTGGGACCTGTATTGTCGCCTGGGACCTGCACCCAAGCCGCACCATTCCATCTAAGGAGCAATACTTCTCCAGTGTCGCCGGCCTTGACATCGCCCACCGCCCAGACGTTGTTCGTCGCGGTCGCGGTGACTCCCCACAGATAATTGAAAGCGCCGGGGTTGGGGCTCGGGACCATGCTCCACGTCGAGCCGTCCCAGTGCATAGTGAGAGTGACGGGACCTGACTTGTCCCCGGTCCACCCAACTGCCCAAACGTCATTTGTGGAAATTGCCACCACGCCATACAGAAGGGGAACGAAGCCTGCAGGTGGTCCGGGGACAATGCTCCATTGTGTTCCATTCCAATGCAAGATGAACGGGGTGGAAGGGTCGGCTCGGCCGACGGCCCAGAGTTCGTTAGGCGACCCCGGAACCGCCGTTACAGCATTGAGCTGGTTATGCTGGTCGGGGATGTTTGGGCTGGGAATTACCTGCCAACTTGTACCGTCCCAGTGTTCGACCAGCGTCTGGCTTAGCCCGCCATCGCTGGTTACACCCACAGCCCAGATATTATTAGTTGAAAGCGCGGCAACGCCAAAGAAACGATTGAAGGTGCCAGGATTAGGGTTGGGCACGACATTCCACGATGTGCCGTCCCAGTGTTCGATGAGTGTCTGGCCATCGCCACCACCGACCGCCCACACGTCGGTGGAGGAGACGGCGCTGATGGCTTGAAGTTCGTTGTACGCGGTGGGCAGTGTGGGCGTGGGCACCTTGGTCCAGTTCTGACCGCCCCAATGTTGAATGAGCTGCTGCGCCTGGGTGGTCAGATTGCCATAGCCTCCGACGGCCCATACGTCATTCGATGTGATCGCGGCCACGCCATAGAAGTAGTTGTGGGGTGAGCCGGTGTTGGGACTCGGGACAACGGTCCAGCCACTGCCTGCGGGACTAGAGGCGGCGATCTGCCTTTTAACTGTCGTTAGTCCCAGCTCGATTTCACGTGCGGCCGCACTGCGTACCCCTGCGTTCAGAAACGCTGCTGGTAACAGAAACAGGAGTGCGCTAACAAACGGTGGAGTTATTTGTTTAAGCCGAACCAATCTGTTCATTGTTTCCACCCTTTACTTTCCCTTGATTAATCGGCTTTGCTGATCTGGCGGTAGCTAACAATCTAACGAACGAAGTTTGACTAGCCTGTTTAGCGTGATCTGGGCCTTTAGAACAGCCCGGTCACCGCGGCTTGACTGGATAAGGAGATGTATACCTCACCTTCGTCAACGAACCGTGAAGATGTGGCCTCAGCTCCGAGGAACCGCGCATTACGCGGATACAAGGGATGGGTTTCTCGACTGACGAGATTCGCTCTGATCTGCTTTGGACGTTTATGGTATGAACAGCGTAATCGTCGCTGGGGGCGAGGCGTTACCGGCAGTATCGGAGGCGATGACTTCGATCGTATTGTTTCCGAATACACCATAAGCGGTAAGCGGGCCGCCGGAACCGAAGCGGATATCCTCGAACGAACCATTGACATAAACGTCGTAACGAATGTTGGCCGGGGCATCGAAATCGTCAGTGGATTGGGCCCACTGGATCTGCATCTCGGTGCTGCCGTCGCCAAAACTGTACGCGCTCAAATTGGCGGGTGTCGTCGGCGGTGTGTGGTCATTTGGATTGGGCGGCAGGGTGGTGACTGAAACGGGATTGCTGAATGGTGACCAGTGCTGCCCCTCATCGCGGCCTCGAGCGGTCAAGGTGTAGGTCGTAGCCGGTTGAAGAAAACGAATGGTGGCCGACAGATTCGAGCTCGGGGCTGTATAAGGGTCGCCATTCACCGATACCTGGTAAGAGAGAAAAGGGCAGTCGTCCTGCGCGGGAGTCAATGAAACAGAGACATAGTTGGACCCGATTTCCGTTACGGTGATCGCCGGCCCCGTTGAGGGCACTGTCGTATCAGAGAGCGTTCGGGTCGTTGTCGAGACGGTTGGGGACGTATTTCCGCCGGCGTCCCTGGCATAGATAAAGAACCAATACTGATTGCCCGAATGCAGTCTCATAAAGGTGTGGCTCGTAGCGGTCTGTGGGAGGACGGCCGGTTCAACGCCGTAGGCTCCTGAAAGGTAATAGTTAAAGTTGCCTGAGTTATGCCCGGCCGGATCCCATGCCACCGTAACCGTGTAGGCCGTTGTCGCCGTCACGCGAAAGTTCTGCGGCGTCGCTGGCCGTTTTGCCGAAACGGTAGACGGATTGAACACCATTATGAGGACCAGAGCCATTGCCGCGAAATGGGCCATGAATAATGAAACACGCCGTCCCGATAAGTTGTTGTTTTTGGGTTCTTCAATGCTGAACATAAGTGATTTCCTTTCTGCGCTGATTGGTGAACTTGCTTGGTGAATTAGAGCCACTCATTGGTGTACTGTGCGAAATCCGGCGATTTGTTACGCACAAAATGCAGATCAACTGTGGAGGCAGCTGTGTCGGCTGCTTCGCACGCGCCGTCAAGATACAGGCGGCACGCCTGGCATTGCAGGAATTACTTCGGCGCGAGGGAGGCGAGGATTTTTTCAAAGCACGGCTCGCCTCGTAGCGGGTCCCAAAACGGCATCAGTTTCAGCTGGCCGTAAGTGACGGGAGCGGGTGGACGGATAGCGATTGCGAGCTGCTCGCACGCGAGATCTTTCTCACCGGCCCAAGCAGCGATCATCGCTAACTGCGCGACCATGCGCGGGCCGTTGATTGCATCTTTTTCCACTGGAAGAAGTTCGACTGCACGGCGGCCTTCGCGCAATGCGTCTTGTTTTCGTCCCAGAGCAGCATCGATCAAACCAAGCACACACAGCGGTGGTCCGTAATTCGGTTGAGCTTGAACCGTTGTCTCCTGCGATACACGCGCAGCGGTGAAAGCGAGTCGTGCTTTGTCCGTGTCATTTGTCATGCGAGCGATAAGGCCTTCTACAAACGGACGGTTGAACTGAATAACGTCATCACTTAACGGATTTGCGCTTGATGCATCTAGCGCAGCTTTTGCTGCAGTAGAGTCCCGCTCAGCCAGTGCGCATATGAGCCAGGAATCGGCTACATTTTCAATATCAGCTGGATT
Source organism: Candidatus Udaeobacter sp. (assembly GCA_045809725.1). Lineage (GTDB taxonomy): Bacteria > Verrucomicrobiota > Verrucomicrobiia > Chthoniobacterales > UBA10450 > Udaeobacter. The sequence goes on from JBJMXF010000053.1 coordinate 7,363, forward strand.
CTTCGTACGGATTTCATCAATCAATTGATGTAAGGCCCGAGTATCGGCTTTCCAATCCACCTCCATCAACGCGCGTGCGACCTTCGTATCGAGATCATCCGGTTTGATGGCCAGCGCGCGCTCCAACATGGTTGCTTCGTCCGCATAGCGCTGGAGCAGGTCGTAACTTGCCGCAATCTGTTGCAGGGTAAAAAAGTTCCGCGGGTCAAGATCCACTGCATGCTCAAGACTCTGCAGCGCCTCTTGTTGCTTGCCTCGCCGCCTCTCGACATAGCCCTTCAGTTCAAACACCATAGGGTCGTTAGGTAGACTCTGGCGGGCGAGTTCGAGTTCCGTCAAAGCGCCGTCATAATCAAGATACCCCCGGTAAAGATTTTCGGCACGTGCCAGGTGCGCTTCACCCGAATCCGGTCGCAGGCGGAATGCCGCCTGGATTGCTGACTCAGCTAACCCCAGGCGCTCAGGGGTGCGATCAAACCCAAAGAAGTAGAGGAGGTCGTGTGTATGTGTGAGCAGGCAATAGGCTTGGAAAAATGAAGAATCATGCGCGACAGCCTGGTTCAACAGATCGGTCGCTTGCAGCAAATTCGCTTTCGTGGTTGTGGTAAAGCTCGTCATTAACACAAGATTCTTCGCGCGAGTATAGAACTCGAAGGCGGTAAGATTCGCAGTTGGGGGACGCGCCATGTCCAATCTCTCAGCCGTAGATAATTTGGCATGAAGCTGGTCAGCAACCTTAAGGGCGATTGCACTCTGCGCTGCAAAGACACTATTCAGATCGCAATCGTATTGTTCCGCCCACATATGCGTGTCGGTGCGGGTATCGATTAGTTGCGCGTTCAAATGAAGCTGTGTTCCACTTTTGCGAATACTGCCCTGCAGGATGTGAGATACTCCCAGCGCGGCGCCGATCTCGTGCACATTTTGATTCCCACGAAATTGCATCGCGCTGGTGCGGCTGATCACCTTCAGATCGCGAATTTTTGCCAACTTGGTTAGAACGTCGTCCTGGACGCCATCGGCAAAAAACGTGGTTTCTTTTTCTTCGCTTAGATTCTCAAACGGTAACACCGCAATACCTGTTACTGCGGTACTGGCGACAAATTCGCTTTTCCGAACATTCCAAGCAATAGCCGCTGCCAATCCGGCGAGGGACAACATCAACAGGGCTAGAGTAGGCTTCCGGTGAACCCATTTTCTTCCTCGGCCAAGAATGCCTGTGGGCCGGGCGCGAATCGGCTCGTGTTTCAGCCAGCGCTCAAGGTCTTCGGCAAGGGCGATGGCAGAGGAATAACGACGCTGCGGATCTTTCTCGAGGCACTTGAGACAGATGGTTGTTAGGTCACGATCGATTTTCGCGTTCCACAAGCGCGGTTGCCGTGGCTCAGTTTCCAACAGGAGGCGAATAGTGTCGTAGGTTGTTCCGCCTGCAAACGGAGGGTGGCCGGTAAGCAGATGGTAAAGCACCGCGCCCAATCCATATACATCCGTCTCGCTTGTGACTTGGTTGTTACCCAATGCCTGTTCTGGCGCCATGTAACTCGGCGTGCCGAGCGTATCGAGCGTGCGCGTAATGGTACCCTCTCCTTCCATAAGCCGCGCCAGCCCGAAATCTGTAAGATGTGGTTCGCCTTTGGCATCAATCAGAATGTTTGCCGGCTTGATGTCTCGATGGAGAATGCCCCGTTGGTGCGCGTAGTGAACAGCGCGTGCAAGCTCGGCAATCAGTTTCGCTGCGGGCCGCGTGGGCATCGGATTGCGCTTGAAGAGTTCGTCTAGCGCGCCGCCTTCAATCAATTTCATGCTGAAGTAGCACGAGCCGCCATGCTCGCCCACTTCATAAATGGGAACGATGTTCGGGTTATCCAAGCTCGCCGCAGTTTCTGCTTCCAACCGGAATCGTTTGAGGTGCGCCGATGTAGTCCACTGGCCTGTCCTCACAACCTTTAATGCTACTGTGCGATTGAGACTTTTCTGGCGCGCGCGGTAGACCACGCCCTGACCTCCGCGGCCGATTTCCTCCAGTAACTCGTAATCGCCTAGGATTACTGGCATCTGCGCCTCAGATGCAGCTCCTCTTATCCCATTTGCAGCAGGTTTATCGACACGCGGAGACTGATCTGCACGAACGGGATCATTCATCCGGTCTGAAGCTTCTGAAAACAGTCCAAGACCTGTCTCGAGCAAACAGGCAGTACAAAGTCCTTCCGCTGCATCGGCAAAAATTTCCGCGCCGCATTTTGGGCAAACATTGGACACGAATTTCATGGAATCCGCCTGCAATCAGAGTGTCATAGATGTTATGTAACGGGCCTGTCTACGAACGCAGCACCGCAATAAGATGACGCAACTCATCTTCAATCTCGCGGGGATCGGCCACCGTGTGACCAATCTCTTCCCGTAGCAACATCTGATAACGATGGCGAAACCGGTGGAAAGCCTGTCTAAGCGCGTTGTCCGTCATGCCCAATCTGACAGCGATCTGCGCGCGCGATGGCGCGTCGGGTTCGTCAGGCAACAATAGTTTTAGACAATCAAACAGAAACGCGTTGCCCGTCGCGCGGTAATCGTTTTTTAGGCGCTTAAGAACGTGCTCGATCAGAGTCGAAGCCCAACGTCGTTGATATAGCCGGTCTGCGCTAAGCGGATCTACCAGTCCACCACTTGAAGAACCGGCGCGCTCAGTTGCTTCCAACTCTTCCAGCGAAATCAACCACTGCCCGTAGCCCCGCTTGATCGTCATTTCCCTGCGTCGTTCGCCTCCCAAAAAATGTTTGAACGACACCAGGAGATAGGAGCGCAGGCGTCCTTTCTCCCTGGAGGCTGCATCAAGGTCGCGACGTTTGAGAAGCAGCTCAAAAAAACCCTGTGTCAAATCCCGCGCCTCCTCTGGGTCGCAACCTTGTCGACGAGCAAAAGCGTACAGAGGGCGCCAGTAAATGCGGCAAAGTTCTTCCAAAGCCTGTTCGGCAGCCACTGATTGACCCTGTGCAGTCAGCACCAGGCTCCAATGTGTGGTCGCAAACGCATCAGCTTTACTTTGGATGTCCACGGTTGGACGGATTGTCTGCGGCGATCGCAAGCCGCTTCCCTTCCACGAAATCTCCTGCTTGTGAGCCAGCATATCTCGTGTCCGAAACCGTACTTTCAGCGGCAAAGCTGGTCAATGAAAGAGCAACGCGTTCTCCGGCTCAGAAGCTCCGAAATAGTAACAGTACTGTTACCAAAAGAGCAGAGCGAAAAAAATTGGTGAGCGCACGCCCTCGCCCGGGACAACACCCTTTTTGGCAACGGTCAAGGTGACGTGCGCCCCCAAAATCTACAGCGAACTAGTTTTCATGTTCGGTAATCAGACCATGCTCTTCATCCGCTATCCCCGCGGTGAAATAAACAGCGTCACCAAGCGGAAGAAGACCCCAAGTGTCCACGCGTGCAGACGCCAGCGTGAACATCGCTGCTCCTAACAAAAGCAAAATCGTTTTTGTCTGAGCACAGGTTGTTTTCATAGGTCCGATGTCTTTGATAATGCATCGCATGAATCGAAGCTTGCATCCGCCTCGATAAGGTAACGCAGTTGTTACTTTAAATACGCCGCTGGTCGCGTGCGGAAGCTTGTGAACGTTTCCGCTTGCGGGGCACTCCGCAACCTTGTCAGGAAGCAGACCGCTTATCGCTTCGAGAGCGTGCGAATGTAATTCACCACGTTCCAGCGATCTGTTTCGGACATTCGTTTGCCGTACGCCGGCATCGGTTTTTTGCCGGTTGTGACCTTCCAGAAGAGGGATCCATCAGATTCCGTGGATACCTTTGGATCGGAGAGTTTCGCCGGGTGGATATTGAGCTCAATCACAGCCGGACCGTCCGCGTCTCCGCTCTTTCCGTGACACATGGCGCAGGTTTTCGAATAAATCTTGTGCCCCGCAGCGAGTGAAGATTCGTTGGCGGCAACGGGATTCTTCTTTTGTGCCTCTGCCGCAGGCGCGCTCCATTTTCCCTTCGATGGTTCTTCACTCAGTGCGACGAGCGCAGAGGCGATCAAGACCGTAAAAAATACAGCTACGCTCAAGCGAAAACGCGACTGGATAATCATAGCAAGCCCACAAATGTTCCGATTAGGACGGTAATTCGATTCATCACTGACGCTACTGCGTCGTAAAGGTCCTGTCGGTGCCCATTCTGGTGCCGTTAGCATTCGTGGCTACGATCCGGAAATGGTAGGTCGTGTGTGAGGTCAATCCGCCGACGCTCGCAGTGATGTTTCGGTAAGTGTTTCCAGTCTGGCTCTGCATAGCGGTCGCGGATCCATAACTGGTCGTGGTTCCATACTGGAAAAATACAGTCGTACTAAGCCCATGCGGATCGAGTGAGCCGTTGAGAATGCCTGAAGACGCAGTTACGTTAGTCGCTCCGCTAGTTGTAACGACAGGAGGGCCGGTCGGGGTAAGGGTGGTAAACGTCCGGTCGCTGCCCATTGTAGTACCGGCCCCGTTCGAAGCTACAACTCGGAAATGGTAGAGCGTATTGGGAGTTAAGCCGCTGACGTTTGCGCCGACAGGTTGGAACGTGTTTCCGGACCGATTCTGAGGAGCGGTTGTCAGTCCGTAACTGGGTGAAGTGCCATATTCAAAGTGGACCGTGGCAGGTAACCCATGTGGATCGAGTAACGCATTAAGCATGGCTGAAAAGCTTGCGATAAAGCTCGCCGGATTAGTTATCGCGACAGGTGCCCCGGTCGCGCTGAGCGTGGTAAACGTCCTGTCGGCGCCGAATCTGGTGCCGGCGCTGTTAGTGGCCACAATTCGAAAATGATAAAGAGTGTTTGGGGTCAACCCACTGATGTTGGCAGCGATGTCCAGATAAGTGCTCCCGGTTCGAGTCTGCGTTGGCGTGGTAGATCCATAAGCCGTGGTGGTTCCATATTGAAAAGAGACGCTCGTGGTTAATCCATGAGGATCGAGGGACCCGTTCAGTGTTGCTGAGAAACTGGCGATTAACGTCGCTGGATTGGTTGAGGCGACTGGAAGTCCGGTCGCGGTAAGCGTGGTAAAGATCCTATCCGGCCCAAAGCTGGTACCGCCGTTATTGTGAGCGACAATCCGGAAATGATAGGTGCGGTTGGCGAGCAAGCCGGCAACATTAGCACTGACCGGCCGCACGGTATTGCCATTCTGCGGTTGCACAGGAGCAGTGGATCCATAGCTCGTCGTAAGACCATATTGGAAGGAGACCGTCGTGGCCGCCCCACGCGGATTAACCGAACCATTTAGAGTGGCTGAAAAGGCAGCCACTTTAGTCGCAGCATTAGTTGCAACGACCGGAGTCGGCGTAGGGGTGGCAGCGGGCGTAGCTGTAGGTCTGGGTGTCGCCGTGGCCGTCGGTGTGGGCGTGGGCGAAGCATTGGCCACCACGACTGTGCCTACCATGTTGCAGCATCCACCGTGCGGAACGCAGTAATACGGAAACGTTCCGGCACTGTTGAAAGTGTGAGTGAAGGTCGCTCCCTGGTTATGGAGTCCCGAATCCCAGATACCGTTTGGTTGTCCGGGCGAACCTGAGGTTGTGCTGTGGCCGCCGGAACCCCAGGTCCAGCGCACCTGGTCGCCCGGGTGAATCGTGACAGACGAAGGTGAAAAGACCAAATCACCGCCGGGACCAACAGTGACGTCCACCGTCATCGCGCTTGACGCTTTGGGATAGAAGACAAGCGAAGCCGCGGCGATCGCGATTAGTGTAAGACGCCAGGAAAAGATTCTCATTGCAGTTCGGTAATTCAGGGATTCAGCGCCGGAGAATGCAGTCGATACGTCACGGGCCGCAATGTCGCAAAAGTAACGCAATTGTCACTAATGCGTCTGCCAGCAGCACGGTTGGCGCTCCCGCAGCATCCGTATACCCGAGTTGCGCTGGGACAGTCAGCCTTCGCTGGCGCGACTTCGCATCGAGGCGACTGGGGATTCTGCCCCTCGGGCCGGCCGATGGAACAGCGAACATGGTGAATAGAGGAAATCAGTGGAGGTTCACCGCATTCCTGAGGCCGGCAGTGACGATCTCACCAGATCAGTCGCATTTATCCGCATGCTCGACAAGGCAACGTTTACTGCAGATCGTACACTTCCACGAGAGCTACTCCCGTGGTGCCATTAACACCGCGCACGATGGCTGTGTAATTGCCTGCCGGTAGATTCGCTATGATAGCAGATTCCCTTCCATCCGTGGGAGCCCGTCCAGTGTTCAGAATTTGCTGGACCTGGTCGTTCATAATAATCCCGCCGATTATTGTCGTCTGCCAGTTATTGTTGGAGGCAATCAGAGCACCGCTGCCATCGTGCAGTTCGAGTGTTGGATCAGCCAAAACGTTGGGCACGCCGAATTGGCTGAGTTCCGGGCCAATGGCGCGAATAATCACTCTCTTTGGTCTGTTTCCTGCAATGATGAACCCTCCAATCATCACATTGTCATTCATCTGGACGAAGCTACGAGTACTTAGGTTGTCTAGCTTGGAATCAGTGCCAGGACTAAGATCGTACACTTCCGCCAGTGCAACTCCTCTCGTGTTATTCACACCGCGTACGATGGCTGTATAGTTACCAGCTGGCAGGCTTGCAATGATGGCAGATTCTCTGGGGTCCATCGGAGCGTGACCGCTGTTGATAATTTGCTGGACCTGGCTGTGCATGATAATCCCTCCGATTATCGTCGTCTGCCAATTATTGTTAGAGGCCAGGAGAGCTCCGCTGCCATCGTGCAGTTCCAATGTCGGATTAAGCAACACATTGGGAATGCCAAATTGACTGAGCTCTGGCCCGATGGCGCGAATTATCACCGTCTTGCGTTCAGTTCCTTCAATGATAAAGCCACCAATCATCACGTTGTCGCCTGTCTGCACAAACGCGCGAGTGCTGATGTTGCTGAGTGCAGCCGCTGGAGCTGGTGTAGCTGTGGGTCTCGGAGTAGCAGTAGCAGTGGGTCTGGGCGTGGTAGTAGCCGTAGGTCTGGGTGTGGCAGTAGCCGTGGGCCTGGGCGTGCCGGTCGCGGTTGGCCTGGGTGTCGCCGTGGGAGTCGCAGTGGGCCGTGGTGTAGGCGTAGGCGTCTCAGACACGACTGCTACAGTACCTACCATTTGGCAGCATCCGCCGTGCGGAACGCAGTAGTACGGGAATGTTCCGGCACTATTGAAGGTGCGAGTGAAGGTCGCTCCCTGGTTACGAATTCCAGAATCCCAGATCCCATTTGGTTGCCCCGGGGAGCCTGACGTTGTGCTGTGGCCGCCGGAACCCCAGGTCCAGCGCACCTGGTCCCCCGGGTGAATCGTGACAGACGAAGGTGAAAAGACCAAATCACCGCCGGGACCAACAGTGACGTCCACCGTCATCGCGCTTGCCGCTTTGGGATAGAAAATCAGCGAAGTAGCCGCTGTCATCAAAATTATTACACGCAAGGAAAAGGCTTTCATGATATGAGGCGTTTTGTTCTCGATATTACAGATTGAGATTGCAACGGATGCGGGCTTGGTTGCAATCTCACAAAGGTGACGCGTTTGTTACTTTACCTGCCGCCACCGGCACGCATGTCGATCAGGACGCCACCGCAACGCGTGCGCGGTGAAAGTCAGCCTCGGCGTTGCGAGTTCGTCCCGCGGCGAAGACGAGTTTTCCCCTCGGGGCGACCGATGGTGTAGCCAACGTGGCGAATGGTGTGAATTAGCGGAGGTTCACCCAGTTTTTTTCTGAGGCGGCCAATGAACACTTCGACCAGCTTGGTATCATATTCGTGCACGTGCTCCCACACGCGTTCACAGAGCTCCGTGCGCGTAAAGACGCGCCCCGGTTCACGCATTAGCACCTTCAACAACATTAACTCGCGTGGAGAAAGCTCGATCCGCTGGGTATTTCGATGAACGTCATGCGTGGATAGATCGAGCGTGACATCACCGACGCGTAAACAGATTACCGGTTCTTCCGGATACCGGCGGCCAAGCGCACGCACACGCGCGACGAGTTCACGCATGGCAAATGGCTTTGGCAGATAATCATCGGCCCCGAGTTGTAAACCGGTTACTCGATCTTCGACGGCACTGCGTCCTGTGAGCAACAGCACACGACTGGCAAGATGCTGCTCGCGCAGGCGCCCTAACAATTCGAATCCGTCGATACCAGGGAGGCGAACATCGAGCACAATCAGGTCAAAAGAGTTCTTGCCAACTGTCTCCAATGCGGCTTCTCCACTATGAACCGTTGTCGGATCATGACCGTCTTCAGTCAGTGCAGCAGCGGTTTGTCGCGCCACTGGAAGGTCATCTTCAACGATCAGGATTTTCACAACTCTATCGGCAACATTGGATCATTAGAAGCGGACGGTAAACTGTGCAGCCAGCAGGTGGTTGTCCTCGCCGGGAGGAGTTGTTTCATGCTGGTAACTGTACTGCAATTTTAGCTGCGCGTGCGTCGTCAGACGGTAGGTAGCGGCGACGTCAATTCTGCCAAGGTCCGGACTCCATTGTTCTTTAGCGCCATAGCCACTGTCGATTGTGTTAAATAGTTGCTGGTTCCAACGAACAGCGGCAAACAGCTGCGGCGTAAATTTATATTTCGCTTCTATGTAATAAGCGAACGTGTCCGCGTCTCCCACATTCGGGACTTGAAAACGCGCTTCATAAAATTCGGCCCACACTTGCAGGTGATGCCATGCGAAACTGATATCCTGGCCAAGAACAATTTCTCGGTAGTCGCGGATGGCCCGCCCGTGTGGCAGCGACGATTCCGCTTCACGCCGAAAATATGGCCCCTCGCTACCGGAGAAGCCGATATTCCACGCTTCGTTAGGCCGAAATCCGATCCGACTGCTAAAGGTTGGATTTTCGAATCCATTCTCAGTGATATACCAGGATTCCGGACGCGAGGAGAGTGATGCATTCTTCATTTCAACAGCGTAATCAAATCGACCCAATCGGCCGGAAACAGAAATACCGCTGGCGTAGCTCGGTCCCCAGATAACGGGATTGAAGGCGTACTTGTCCTGGAAGTAAGGTGCATAGATGAGATAGAGCGGTGAATACCCGCCGTACTTGTCCTGAATGGCAGTCACATTTTCATATACCAGTGGCGCGCTAATAAACGGATTGTCCCATGGTAAGTGTCGCGGAACCCAGTTGCCGACCACCGTCGCGAATTTGCCGGCCTGAAATGTAAAACGACCATCCTGCCATGGCGTAATTCGAAGCGCGTACTCGTCCAGGCGAACGTCCGCGCCGTGATCGCTCGGATCGAATCCGCGATCGAGTCGCGCTTGTGCGAAGAAATACACTTGCGAGCCCGCTTGCGCGTCCAGAAAAAGCGTGAGACGCGGGTTGAACAGATTATCGATTTCGGAATTAATGAGTCCCGGCGCGGGCTGTTCGAAATTATAAAATTCCAGATCGACAGTGCCGCTCAATCGCGCCCGAAAATTATCCTGGAACGCGGACATCGTTAGGGTGCTGTCAAGCCGGTCGAGAGCATCATCGATATCGAAAGCGCACGCCGTGCACGCAAAAACGCACAGGCTAAAGATCTGCGCCTTCATGTAATTGCATTAACACCGTTTGCGGCGGAAAAGCGCACTTCGAATTCCGTCCAATCGTTTTCCGAACGCACCAGGCGCAGTTCGCCGCCATGCAACCGCGTGAGTTCGCGCGCCAGATTAAGGCCGATCCCGTGGCCCGAAGCCGCCGAGGGACTCGAGCTGTGGTGGAAACGCTCGAAGATGTTTTCCCCCGGCGGAATCGTGCGGCCAGTGTTGCCGATCCTCAGGACTACGTTTTGGCCATTGCCACCTGCGCTGACCCGAATTCGTCCGCCCGCACGATTGTACTTTCGCGCGTTCTCCAAAAGATTTTGCACGATAAGCGACGTGTAACGTTTCTCGCCAGCCACCAAAAGTCCGCCGGGAAATTCCTTTTCAATCTTCACGTCCGGCGATTCAGGCAACGCGCCAAGATCATCCAGCCATTCATCAACCAGCTGACTAAGATTCACCGGTGCTGAGGCGATTTGAAGATGGCCGGCATCCATTCGCGACAGCAAAAGCAAATCGTCAATAACGCCGGTTAACCTGCGTGTTTGGTGAAGAAGAGTCGACAACTCTTCATAAACTTCGGGCTTGAATCCTTCGCGTCCCAGCAGTGATTCGAGACCGATCCGAAGCACCGTCATCGGGCTCTTCAGCTGATGTGACGCGTCGGCTGAGTATCTGGTCGATCGCTCCAATTCCTCGGCGGTGGATGCAAGTGCAGCCTCGGCGCGCTCCCGTTCTGCGCGATTTTCTTCCGAATCCAGCGCCAGTTTCGTCACGGGTGCGGACATGCTGCGCGCCACAAAATGGCTGGCAACAAATCCGCCTAACAACAGAAGCGCGCCCGCACCGCCGATTTGCCAGCGCAAACGATTCAATTGTGCTGCCCACGACCCGAGGGGATACAAAAAAATTTCGTATGCGGGTGGAAACACCGACCCCGGATTAAGGCGTCTATGAAATAATAGCTGAGGCACACCAGCTACCTCCACCCGAAAATAATTTTGCTCTGAGTCAGAATTGGTGAGGGCAGCCGTTATCTTGTCGTTGAGGGAATTGTGTGCAGACGGTGTAAGTGCCGGCAGGTGCAGGTGACCATCTACCCAGACGCCACTTTGCATTCCGGTGTTTTTGTTTTCGAGTTCCAGTGGCTTGAACCCGACGACGAGCGCCGAAACCAGCTCTCCTGTGTCGGTGGAAAAGATTGGCACTGCGATCACTTCATCGATATGGCCGGCAGATTGGATGTACCCGATCTGTTGCGTATTGGGCAACCTTTGGAGGGAAAGTTGAGCTTCCGTCGCTGCGTCGAGTTCTCCTACATCTGAAGGATTGGGCGGCTTGATGACTGCGCCGGTCTCGTCGAGAAACCGATAGAATCTCGCGTGCAGAGATCGTGCTGCCTGCTCCGGAGGCGGTTCCTCGCCTTCCATCAAGTCGCGCAACTCGTCCTTTGCGGTGGGATACAGAAGATCGATGGCGTTGTCCTCAATCGCGGCATGAATTCGTGGCTTCGCTACTAGCGTGTTGCAGCGGTCGACGAGCGAGGCGTGGCGCAATTCTTCAATCCTGTGCGTCGAAGAAAGCTCAGTCTGAAATGTCTGCTGCAGGTTTCGCTCTGCGTCGGCGGTGACTCTGCGCTGTGCCAGATACAACCCGAGCGCAGTCAACGTCGCTACGATTATCATGATTGCGGTGAACAATCGGGTGCGAAAGCTCGCGACTCCTTTGCTTCTCGTCCCATCCGCAGCGCTCATGGCAAATCAACGTGCAGCGTTTGACCGTCCTTCAACTCGATGGACTTTTCGCGCGTAGTTCTGCTGTCGATCCAGGCCTTCAACGTGTAGTGACCCGCGGGAAGTTTATCTAATCGAAAGCGGCCGGCCGTGTCTGTCATCACGAAGTACGGCGTGTTCAGCACAAGGATCAATCCACGCATGTGCTCGTGAATGTCGCAGCGCAAAGTCACCAGACCCGCCTTATCAAACGTAACCGAAGGTATCGGCCGTTCCTCCGGGCGATAACGCCCAAGATCAAATCGCTTTGCGGGCGAATAAGAAAAGATGTTGTGATATTGGTCGTCCAGGTTTGGAAATTGTACCTTTGTTCCCACTTCTATCGGCAGAAGGGCTGGAATGAAGGTCAAGTTCCTTTGCGCGACTTCTTTTGTTGGGAACGAAGTTGGTCGCGGAAAATTGCCCTCAAGATAGACCACTGCCAGCGGTGGCTGCGTCGATAGAACTCCGGCCTTGGTTACGATCTCGTATCGTTTTGCCTGAACCGGTGCCGGAGGCGACTTCGGAAGTTCCACGTGTCCCTCGACAGCCGCTCCCGCGAAAAGCGAAGCGGGTATAACGGATAAAGCCACATTTAGCCATAGCAACCCTTGCCGGCGCATTGCTGCTAGCTTAACAGGCCTTTACTTGAACGGAAAGTGTCGGAACAACCCGCGCTTAGCGATCATGGTGTTGGCGCTTGGGTTTAAGGGCCGCCATTGCGGGTAGGGTGAAGAAAATCGTGGCGATCAGACTCCAGGAAATGCCGATAGCGCACGCAGTGCCTAGCCCGGTTAGCGCTGGGTTCCGCGCAAGAGCGAGCGACCCGAAGCCGCTGATTGCTGTCAGTCCGGCGAGCAACACCGGTTTCACCACACCGGCTACGTCATGCTGGACGTTGTGCGTTTTTTGCCAGACGAGCACGACGTAAATTCCGTAATCCACGCCGATGGCGAGCACGAGGCGGAATGAGAGCACGTTCAGCAGGTTCAAATGGATGTTCAGCAGCTTCATGGTAGCGATCATCGCTCCAATCCCGAACACGAGTGTAACGATCTGAATCAGCCATAAACGAACGTCGCGATATAAAATGGCCAGCAATGAGATGTCGAACATAGCCATCAGCGCGCTGATAATCAGGAGTTGATGGTGCGACCACGGCTGAAGATCGGCGAGGACGTAGGCCCAGCCTGTCAGAGTCAAGGGAATGCCAGGCAACGATAGACTGCGTTGCAGCTCCTGGCTTTGCTCATGTGTCCTAACCGCGCAGTTAGTCATTACAAATCCAGTCGTCAGTAACGGGTCGTGTCCGAAGTAGCGGTCGATCAAAAACCACCAGCTCGATGACTCAGGTAATAGCGTCCGCCAATTCGGCAGTGGCACGCTGGGATTCGCCATGCGTTGTAAGTCGTCTAGCAACGCGAACGCCGGAGCAAAGGCTTCTACACTGAACCCTTCGGCTTCGAGCGTTTCGGTCAATGTTTGGTGCGCGGCCTGGAAGTTTATCCGGCGTAAAGCATCGCGATTTTGTTCCATCCAAATCGGGGACGGACAAAGTGCTGCGGGTGTGGAGAAGCCTTTTATGTTTCCCGCTGCCTGGACTTCACTCCAATGCGCGGAAATTTTTTGCCAGTAATCGTGCAATTCCTGGGAGTTTGTGGCGCGAACAATCGCCAGCACCGGTTCCCACCGGACCGGCATTTTTTTCATGATTGTTTCCAGCGCGAGACCTGCGCGAATATTTTTTGGTTCGAGTGAGCGCGTGCTGGCTTCGAATTCGAGGGGAGGCACGGGTGAAAAGCCTATGGCAGTGAGCAGCAGCAAAACCGCGCATGAAAACAGCAGCACTGGAAGCGGTCTGCGTATAATTCCTCGGACGTATGTCGTTACAACATTAAAGATCCAATCGTGGTGTAGCACAGGCATCTTGCCTGTGGGGCCAGTAGGCGTCTCGCCTGCTGGTACTAATTGCGCAGACGGTCCACTCACCGAACCTCTCGCATCGGCAGGCAAGATGCCTGTGCTGCGGCTATGATCGCGGACGAACAGAAATAAAATCGAACACATGAACAGGCCGGCGACGAAAATGCCGATGGCAATCAGAACGCCGAGTTCAGCGAAACTCATTGCGCCACTCAGCACCAGCGCGAGAAAACCCACTGCTGTCGTAAGCGCGCCAAAGAAAACCGCTCGTCCAAGTTTTGCCACCGAAGTCGCAATCGCTGACTGATGCGGTTCGCCGTCGGCGCGCGCCTGGTGATAGCGTCCGATGGTGAGAATCGCGAAATCGACGCCAAGTCCTACGAGAATGGCGCAAAAGCCGACACTGATCATGCTCAGTCGACCGAAAAGGAGTTGTCCCGCAGTTAGCGCTACCAGACACGAGAGAAGAAGGCAAAACGCCATGCCCGCCAAAGGCAGCCATCGGCGAAACCCAGCAAAAAAAATCGCGCCCACGAGCACGACTGAGCCAAGCAATGTTGCGACGACATCGTAGCGCATGCTCAACGAAATTTCGGATACAAACGCCGAGCGCCCGGTCACGAGAATTTGCAGTGGGCGGCTGCCGTCCCATCCGTCGGCTGCGGTTTTGCGAAACTCGTTTACACGCCGCATCAAGTGCTGGCATTCAAACGCGCTAATCGACTTTTGATTCGTCACCACCAGAAAAATTCGCATCGTGCGATCCGGTGAAGTGAGCGGTTGTTCCTGTTCGATCGCGGTGCTTTGAGCAAACGGTTTGAGCGCTGGCGCGATCAATCCGAGCGGATCAAACGAAAGTTCAAACTGCGGTCGCGGCGAGCCTGCTTCAATCTGCTCCCCCAAGCGATGAAGGCGATCGCGAATCTTGTCCGGTTGCAGGATGGATATTGCCTCGTCGAAAGCGCTAGGTTCCAGGTTGAGAAGCAACGGGACCGCGATGGATTGCAGATCGCGAATGCCATCGGCAGTGGTCATGGGCGAACCTGCGAGCGCGCGCGCGCACCACGTTTGCCCGCGCAACCGTTCCGCAAACACCGGCCCGAATTCCTCCAGCTTGTCCACATCCTGCGAATCGGAGACAAGTGCGAACGTCAGCTCTCGTGTCTGCTCAAAATCGTGATCA
>JBJMXF010000054.1:0-6765 GCA_045809725.1 Candidatus Udaeobacter sp.
CATAAAGCCGACAAAGCCAGCGATGCTCATGTCTTGCACCTGGCAGACGTCTCTTGATGAGCAGAACGAGTTCGTGACCCGATGCCATCGAATGAACACAGCAGCACTCAGTAGAACAAAGCCATTGAGAACACATAACAAGCTGGCGAACAAGTTACAGAGGAAACAGATCCACCCTTCGGCTCAGACACAGGGAGCAAGCATTGGATCGGGAACCAGGGTTTGGCAGTTTTGCATTATCCTCCCCGAGGCGCAGATCGGTTGCGACTGCAATATTTGCGCTCACGTGCTGATCGAGAGCGACGTAGTAATCGGTTCGCGTGTCACAATCAAGTCCGGGGTTCAGTTGTGGGACGGAACTCGTATCGAAGATGACGTTTTTATCGGACCTAATGCCACCTTTACAAATGACAGGACTCCTCGATCCAAAACCAGGCGGAAGCTTTTAGTTACTCGCGTGCACAGACACGCTTCAATCGGCGCCAATTCCACGATTTTGCCTGGGTTGATCATTGGAAAAGCCGCGATGATTTCTGCGGGTGCTGTGGTCACGGGAGACGTACCGGCTCATGCATTGGTCATTGGGAATCCAGCGCGGCGAAAGGGTTGGGTTTGCTTGTGCGGAGAAACGCTTCGGAAGAAGATCCTGCGCTGCGACTGTGGTATGCGCTATGAGCGCAGAGCCGATGGATTAATCCCTCTTCAATGAAGATCCCGCCTGGACTTCGAGCCCGCATCCGCCAGTATTGTGCTGGCTTTCAGGCGATCAGCTGGGCGGCACAAGAATGACGGCCATCTCTGAAATTCCTGGATACTTCAAACCTGTGCGCCAAAAACACATCCCGGAATTAGATGGATTACGGGGAATTGCAGTGTTGCTGGTGATGTGCTTTCACTTCGGTATCAACCAGCAATGGCAGCATAAAACAGGAACTGCTTATTGGTCGATCGCATCGGTCGGTTGGTGCGGCGTGGATTTGTTTTTTGTTCTTTCCGGCTTCCTGATTACCGGGATCCTTTTCAATTCAAAATCCGATCCGGCTTATTTCAAAAACTTTTATCGCCGAAGGGCGCTGAGAATATTCCCACTTTATTACAGCACGATCATTTTAATTCTCATTATCTTGCCGGCGTTTGGAGCGTTCAAGTCTCCGCAATATTCTGAAGTTGTTAAAAACCAAACTTGGCTATGGGGCTTCGGCGCGAATATTTTGACGACCCTGAAAAACACTTTCTCGGTGTTGGACTCTCCGCACTTTCTGTTCAGTGGCTTTTGGTCGCTGGCAGTTGAGGAACACTTTTACCTGCTATGGCCACTGCTAGTCCTATCCTTTAGCCTCAAGGCGTTGATGAGGCTGTGCATTGCCATGATTGTTATCGCCCCGGTTTTCCGCTTCGCGTTCGTCCATTACGGGGGGTGGGTCGGCGCCTACGCCTTCACGTTATGCCGAATGGATTCACTGGCGGCCGGGGCGCTGGTCGCGCTGGCGATTCGTGGAAACCTGCTGCCTAACCGAAAGCTTATCATCATTTCGACCGCCGCTGCGCTCGTAGTATTCATTGCCATAGCAGCTCGATACGGCGCCATGATTACCGCGAATCAGCCAATGCAGCAGGCCGGACAGTCAATCTTAGCGCTCTTGTTCTCCGGGATCATTGCCATCGCCGCCACCGGAATATCCCCGTCGATCGGCGCCGTCTTAAAGCTGAGGTCACTCATTAAAATCGGCAGGGTGAGTTACGGGATGTATGTTTTTCACTGTGTGTTCGAGCCGGACATCAATCGGATTCTGCCCATTTCAATGTTTCACGCGACATGGTTTTCTGAGGCGATGGGGATCGTCCTGCATACCACTTGCGCCATCCTTATTACTTACGGCGTCGCTTGGTTGTCTTTTAACTTTTTTGAGCAGCCGATCAATAAATACAAAAATCTTTTTAGAGCGAGGGAAGAATCAGATAACGTGTCCAACATCAACGCCTCGCTGGAAAAAAATGGTGCGAAAAAGTGGATTTTTTCCGTCTCCGGCCAATCTGCGGATGTGAAGCAGGCGTGCGAACAGGGTGAGCGATTGCAGGAATCTCCGACCACTACAGCTATCAGTCAGAATGGTTTGTCAGAGCATTGGCCTATTCAGCGACCTTCGTGAAGTTTTTCATAGGTGAATGGGATTTCTGCCTCGCTAGCATTCGAACCTGCAATTAGCTTCTTCGCCTTCCTGTTAAGAACTCGAGCGGACGTTACAACGACTTTATAGTTTCGTGCGTCTCGAGCCCGCTTTTTACTCTAGACGTCGATCAGCGTGCTCCCGTTACGCCAATATAGATTGTTTCGCGAGATCAAAGCCGGCGAGGATGATCGATCTGATCGAGCTAACACTAAGAATGAACAGGAGACACACCGCAATGTTTTTAGAGGGTTGCACTGTTCCATGAACGTCAGTGACTGCAGGATCATCGATTTGCCGAAGATCGCAGAGCCGAGGGGCAATTTAACCTTTATCGAATCGACTCGGCACGTTCCTTTTCAGATCGCGCGTGTCTATTATCTCTATGATGTGCCGGGCGGAGCTGAGCGTGGTGGGCACGCCCACAGAGTGTTACAGCAATTCATCGTTGCCATGTCCGGCAGTTTCGACGTTGTGCTCGATGATGGTCGTGATAGAGCCCGCTTTCACCTGAACCGCCCATTCAACGGTTTGTACATACCGCGCATGATTTGGCGAGAATTAGACAATTTCTCGTCGGGATCGGTTTGTTTGGTCCTTGCGTCAGAAAATTACGATGAGTCGGATTACTTCCGCGATTACTCCGAATTTAAGGCGGTCAACGTCCGGTCATGAGAATTCCTTTTCTGGAACTCAGGCCGACCTATGTTGAGCTCAAGGATGCGCTTGATGCTGCCTGGCATCGGGTCATGGATTCCGGTTGGTATCTGCTTGGTAGTGAACTTGAATCGTTCGAGCAGGAATACGCTGCGTATTGTGGCGCGAAACATTGTGTCGGCGTCGGCTCCGGCTTTGATGCCCTGCATCTCGCGTTGCGCGCCTGGGAGATCGGTCCAGGCGACGAAGTCATCGTGCCCTCTAACACATTCATCGCCACCTGGCTCGCTGTTACTTTTGCTGGAGGTGCACCCGTTCCGGTCGAGCCGGACCCGAGGACGTTCAATCTGGATCCCGGGCGCGTTGCCGCCGCCATCACGCTGCGCACTCGTGCCATAATCCCTGTACATCTTTACGGCCAGCCAGCGGATATGGAACCGATTAATGCAATCGCCGAGAAGCACGGGCTGAAGGTTTTGGAAGATGCCGCACAGGCGCAGGGCGCGCTCTACAAAGCACGGCGTGTCGGTTCGCTTGGGCACGCCGCGGCGCACAGTTTTTATCCGAGCAAGAACCTTGGTGCCTTCAGCGACGGTGGGGCGGTAACTACTGATGACGCCGAGTTGGCCGATAAACTGCGTGCGCTGCGTAACTACGGCTCGAAGCTAAAGTATTATCATGAGCGCACGGGAACAAATTCACGTCTGGACGAGCTTCAGGCCGCCTTTTTGAGGCTGAAATTGGCAAAACTCAATGAGTGGAACGCCCGCCGTCAGACCATTGCCCGATGTTATCTAAATGAGTTGCAAAGGTTGCCGGACCTCACGGTCCCATTTGTGCCGGCAGAGATTGATCCTGTTTGGCATTTATTTGTTGTGCGGCATCCGCGCCGCGATGAACTCCAGCGTCATTTGGCGGAAGCAGGCATAGGGAGTCTTGTTCATTATCCGGTGCCACCGCACCTATCGGAGGCTTATTCGCACTTAGGGCATCGCCGAGGCTCATACCCGATTGCAGAAGAACAGTCTCGGACAGTATTGAGTTTGCCCATCGGGCCCCACTTGAGCCGCGAAGCCCAAGATGATGTAATCGCAGCAATCCGTTCTTTCCGGTGAGGCTTTGAAAGCTTGGATCTGCCGCGAGATAAATAGGATCGAAAATTCCGCTACATGGCTAACGACACAAACTCTCGGCTAGAGAACTTTCCGCTCGTGACGGTCTTTGTTGGATGTTATAATCAGTCACGCTTCGTCGAAGAATGTCTCGACAGCGTTAAACGTCAGACGTATCCGAACCTCCAGGTAATCATTTTCGACGATTGCTCGAAGGATAACTCAGTTGCAGTGATCGATAGCTGGCTGAAAAGGCATCGGCTTGATTGGCACTTCATTCCGCACGGCCGAAACATTGGTATTTGTGCGAGCCTCAATGAAGTGCTGCGGTTAGCGCGCGGAAAATACATATCGATGGTTGCGGCAGACGATGTTTGCCAGTCCGATAAGACCTCTCGGCAGGTGGAGAAGATGGAACAGATGCCGGGAGACGTTGGAGTTCTCTACAGCGATGCTTTTCAGATCGATGAGAATGGCGAGATGTTACCGCAAATGTTCATCGAATCACATCGCAAATTTGTTGTTCCCCCAGAAGGCTTTCTGTTTGATGTGCTTTGGGAGGAAAACTTTATTCCCGCAATGACGACGTTGATTCGGCGTGACTGTTTTACCAAAGTTGGAACCTATGATGAAGATCTTTGCTTCGAGGATTGGGACATGTGGATGCGAATTAGTCGAATATTCCGGTTTGCTTACGATACGACCCCCGCGGCCAAGTACCGTGTTGTCTCAACGTCAGCGTTTCGGACGATGTCTGAAGCCATGCGCAGGTCTGTTGAGGTTTTAAAAGTGAAATACCTTTTCCGTGGATGGTTAAACGAAGGACAAAGGACAAGTGCGGTTTTGGCTTTAGAGGGGGCCATGTCACGCTTATATCAGCTTGATTCGCGCATCCCTCTGCAATGGAAAATCGCGCTGTTAAAACGAAATTGCTCAGTTAAGGCAATTTGTCTGGTTATCTGCTCAACATGTCGAGTTTCCTTCGCAATGTTTCAACGCGTTGTTGCCTTCGGTGCAGCTCTCAAGGGACTGATTTGGCGGCAGCAACGAGAACAGGGAGTGTAAAACTCCTGAAATTCAAATGGTGCTGGATTAGATTTATTGCTAAAGCGACTCCGATTTCCGCTGAACCGCGAAAACAAAGTTGGCGATACCTGGAATCGATCCGCGAACACAGGACAGCTTGCCGCACTCAGCGGGCAATACAGACGAGGGTAACATTTCATCCAGTGGAGCGATTAGATTAGCGGATCACGAAAAGAAATTTCGGTATGTTATCAAGGTTGAAACGCAGCGTGAGCCTGCGGCGCGCGCGCGCTAAGATCAGCAGAACGTGGCAAATATTACGGAGAAAAGGTAATCGCGGTTACTGCCCTATTTGTGAGCGCCAAGTCTATTTTGCAATCCAAGGCCCCTATTTGCGTAACGACTATAAATGCGTCGACTGCCAGAGCATTCCACGTTGGCGAGCGTTGATGTTTGTAATTGCGGAACTTTATCCGAAATGGCGGGAATTGAAGATCCATGAATCGTCGCCCGGCGGTCCGTTATCGGCCAAGCTGGCCCGGGAATGTGCGGCGTATTTTCCTACTCAATTCTTTCCGGACACGCCGCGAGGCGAAATCCACAGGGGCTTTCGCTGTGAAGATCTCATGGCGCAAACATTCGAAAGTGAATCGTTTGATTTGGTTATCACTTCCGACGTCTTCGAACACTTACCAGATGCCGGGGCAGCAGTCCGGGAAATCATGCGAACCTTGAAACCCAGAGGTGCGCATATCTTTACGGTTCCCTGGGTCCGCTGGAATAAAACGTTAGTTCGAGCTTTGCTGAAAGACGGTGTCGTCCAGCATTTGGAAAAACCCGATTATCATGGCAACCCGATAGATGAAACCGGATCATTAGTTTTTACTGAATGGGGCGCGGAGTTTCCTTTTCTACTTCAGGACTGGGGTAGATTCCCCGTGATTATTCATACTATTCGAGACCGTTCATTCGGCATTGACGGTCAATTTCCGGAAGTCTTCGTTCAACAAAAACCTTGTTAAGAAATGGCCGATGAATCTGTGCGCGCGATCGCCTTCTATTTGCCGCAATTTCATCCGATCCCGGAAAACGACGCGTGGTGGGGCAAAGGATTTACTGAATGGACGAACGTCACGAAAGCACGTCCGCTATTTCGCGGGCATTATCAGCCGCATTTACCAAGCGACCTGGGTTTTTACGATCTTAGGTTGTCCGAAACGCGCGAGGCTCAAGCTGAGCTTGCGCGTGAACATGGGATTTTCGGATTTTGCTATTATCATTATTGGTTTCACGGCCGCCGACTTCTCGAACGGCCATTTCAAGAAGTTCTCGAATCCGGCAGGCCAAAGTTTCCATTTTGTCTTTGCTGGGCCAATGAGCCGTGGACCCGCCGCTGGCTGGGTGAGGGGCAAGACACTCTAATTGCCCAAACTTACTCAAGCGAAGACGACGAAGCCCACAGCGAGTTTTTGAGCTCGGTGTTTCGCGACGAACGTTATATTACGGTAGGCGATCGGCCGGTGTTTTTGCTCTATCGCCCGGACCGTCACCCGGATCCCATTCGTTTCACAACGTTGTTGAAGAGTGCCGTGCGTGGCGCTACCGGCAACGAACCATATCTGATTGCACTAGACGCTGGGCATCCGAATGAAGACGACAGAAAACTTGGATTCGATGCGACACTACACTTCGAGCCGCAGCTTGGCCTGCTTCCTGGAGCGGTGGATGATCGTCCATCGATAGGTCGGTTAGTTCGAAACTTGCAACTGGGTGTGCTCAGCGCCCGACTAAAGTTATATGAG
>JBJMXF010000055.1:0-3699 GCA_045809725.1 Candidatus Udaeobacter sp.
TCAGGCGTTGTAGGAATTTGTTCACTTTGAAAGTGTGGGTGCCTTCGCGAAGTCCCGCGCAGGAATAATCTTCTCTGCGAGCGGGGATCGCACGCAGGGGATCGAGGAGGGACTCGACTCTAATCCATGCCTACGTCAGAACCAGCGCGATCTTGATAACTTTGTTCAATCCAGCGAACGGCCTCTTCATTACCGTTGCGGCCCTTCAGTTCGGCGACCAAAGAGGGTCTGTCGCTCATGGGTCGATCGCGGCAGGCGGTGTATAAGGGAGGGCCAATTTGGCAAGAACCGCCTTGAAGCGCGGTTGGTCGCGCAAGGGGTCAAAAGTCGGATTCCAGAGCAAATTCACGAAGCCGCTGTTGTGGTTGACCGCATAGTTTTCGAGTTCGTCCAGCGCACGGTCGCGTTCTCCCAATGACGTGAGATAGAATGCGTGAAGAATGGCATCCCGCCGGATATCGGCGTTGTCCGGAGAAGTCTCCAGACTCGTGACTGCCGCGGCGCGTTGAGTCGGGTCGGCCACGCCGCGGGCGAGCAATACTTTGGCGTCTCCATTATGGCCATTCAGTTTGCCAAACACACGCAGCTGCGCTTCCGCCTCCGGGTACATTTTGCGCTCGATATACTCAGCACCGGCCCAGCCATGCGCAGCCGAGAATTCGGGGTGCCCTTCGAGGACGCTTTTCAGTTGAGCGTCGGCGGCGTCATCGCGCCTCAGAGCTGTGAGAACGCCGGAGCGAATAAGACCGATAATAGGCGATAACGGATCAAGTTGCTGAGCACGGTCGATCTCGCGCAAGCTCAGCTCGAGTTGTCCAACGGCCGAAAGGAATTGAGCGTATTGATTGACCGCTTCCGCATCTCCGGGCGCGAGGGCAAGTGCATGACGGAATGCTTCGTTAGCTTCGCGCCAGCGGCAGCGAACCGAGTTCGCGAGGCCAACGGCGACGTAGGCGGAGGCGGTGTTGGAGTCGAGTGAAAGGGAGCGTTGCGCGGCCGACTCGCTTCGCGGGAGCGAAGCGTCGAACGAGTCGAATCCATAAGCCGGGAGAAGCAGTTCCGTTATGGCCAACGCGCCCCACGCCTGTGCGTAACCCGCATCGAGCTTTACGGCCTGTTGGAACGAATTTCTTGCTTCGAGCAACCCGGGACCTCGAGCAGCCAACAACGTCAGTCCACGCAGATAAAGTTCATGCGCTTGCGGATTGTTCGTGCTGTCAACGACCAGCGGTTGCCCGGCGCCGCCCGTGAGCTGGACGCGCAATTTGGTCGCGATCGCCTTCGCGATTTCATCTTCGACGGCAAAAACGTTATCGAGTTTGCGGTCGTATTTCTCGGACCACGCCTGCAATCCGTTTTGCACATCGACTAACTGCACGTTGATGCGCACCTGATCGCCGGCCCTCTGCAAACTGCCCTCCAGAATATGTGCCACGCCAAGGACCTCGCCGATTTTACGCAGATCGAGATTGGTGCCTTTAAATTGAAAAGCCGATCGCCGGGCCGCTACTTTCAAATTGGGAATCTGTGCCAGCGCGTTGAGTATTTCCTCGGTAATTCCATCACTGAAGTAGGCGGTGTTTTTGTCGTCGCTTAGATTTTCGAATGGCAGCACTGCGATGCTTTTGCCAGGAACTGCGGTCGTGTCGGTGCGAAGCGCACTGCTATTATTCGAAACCGTATAACGACCAAGAAAAAATAACCCGATGGAAATCGCGCCGGCAATCACGACAATATAAATCCAAACATATTTCTTTGGCTTCGCAGCTGCCGGCATCGCGTCAGCCGTTTCCGTTCGTTTAATTCCTTGCGGTGTTAACTCGAACATCCACGCCAACACCAGCGCTACGGGCAGGCCAACAATAATGAGAAGCACGATTGCGCGAATGACAGAGCTGGGAACCTCGAAAACTGGAAAAACTTGCGCGACTCCCTGCGAAAGTGCCCAGCCCCCGACGATGTAGGCAATCGCTACCTTGTAGACATTGCGCCGCTTCAGTTCAGCGAACAAGTTGCCGCTCTTCATTTCGAAGACGCGCGGAATTCGCGCGTCGGAACAATCTTCTCAGCGAGCGCTTCGAAACGTGGATCGCCACGAAGCGGAGTGAGGAGCGGATCAACACGAATTGGCCCGATGTTAAAGCCGTCGCGCTCCTGATAACCCTTTTCGAGCCAGTTGAGCGTCTCGTTGTGATCACCCATGCCGAGGTAAACCAAAGCCAGTGAGTAAGCCGCAGTGTAATGTTGCTCTCGTCGCTGACGCAGTTGTTGAAGAATTTTCCGGGCTTCATCCTTTCGACCCTGCGCAGCGTAGAGGCGGCCCAACATTCCGAGCGGAACGGGATCTTCGCTGATGGCAATGGTCTTCTGATATTCCGCGAACGCTTCCGGAATGGCACCTTTCAACTCCAGGGCCAACCCTAGCAAGTAGTGGGCATAGTAGAATCCACCATCCATCTCCACCGTCTTTCGCAACTGCGCGATGGCCTCATCGAGACGCCCCAAATGGATGTAGGCCCATCCGAGATTGCTGTTGATGACGAGCGAAAGTGGATCGAGCTCGACTGCGCGTTTCATTTCGGTGAGTTCGCGCTCGTTCTGACCGATGTTCGCCAGCGTATCATTGGCGAACCATTGATGCGCGGTCGCGTCGTTCGGATTCAATTGCAGAGCCCGTTCGTACTCGCTGATTGCGCCAGGGTAATCGAAGCCGTTCAGTCCCTTGAGCGAGGCCAGAGCAGCATGGGCGCTGGACGAGGTGTCATCCAATGCGAGCGCTTTCTTTGCCGCAGCCTCGGCTTGGGGAAAACAATCCTTCGGCGCGCCTCCATTGAAAGCCGGGAGCAGCTTCCACGCTTGCGCCAGACCGGCATACGCCTGGGCATAGTTCGGATCCCTTTGGATCGCTTGATTGAAGTAGTCGATCGATTTCCGCAGATCGTCCGCAGTGCGTTTGTTCCAGAAGAACCGGCCTTTGAGGTAAAGCTCGTAGGCTTCAGGATTCTCCGTCGGTTTTTTCGATATGGCGGTTTTCTCCGAGCCGCTGAGTTTTGCTTGTAATGTCTCGGCGATCGTCTTCGCAATCTCGCTTTCGACCGCGAACATATCGGTCAGTTTTCGATCATAAGTGTCGGCCCAAAGATGTGCGTCAGTCAGCGCGTTGATCAGCTGCACATTCACGCGCACCTGATCGTTAGATTTCTGTACGCTGCCCTCCAGGATGTTTGCCACCCCAAGTTCTCGTGCGACATCGCGCAGATTGTCCGGAGAACTCTTATATTTCTGCGTTGAAGTGCGCGAGATCACCTTAAGATCTGCGATCTTCGACAAGCGCGTGAGGATTTCGTCCTGGATCCCTTCCACAAAGTAGGCGTTATCGGGATCTCGGCTCAGGTTGCCAAATGGCAGAACAGCGATGCTTTTTTCAGGAATCGCCGAATCGGCAGGCGTTGGTTCGGCCGCAGCCTTTTTCTTCCGAGAAAGTTCGCCCTGCAACTCATCGGTGATCTGCTTGGCGACGGCGCTCTGAATGGTCTCGGCCAACGAAGGAGCTGCTGTGGCGGTCGGGTGAGGCAGCGTCGCTGACCGGTGCTGGTCGAGCGTGCGCATTATCGCGGGCGCGAAAATCACTGACACGATGGCAAGCGCGAGAAGCAAGACCGCGACAACGAAGATCGCCAGAGCGAGCGGAGATAGTGC
>JBJMXF010000056.1:0-14331 GCA_045809725.1 Candidatus Udaeobacter sp.
TGCCATCAGCCCGCCCATGCTTTTTGCACCAAGATGAAGAATATCGCGAACGTAGAGCGGGAGCATTACCGAGATCGCGGGGAACACGAAAACCGTGTTCAGCGCAATCAGGGTGATGAGCGAAACAATAATGCGATTGGAGCGAACATAACGAAATCCTTCCATGATTCCGCTACGGCGTTGTTGTTCTTCCTCCGCTGTTCCCAGCGGCCGTTTCGGTAACGAGATAAGTGCGGCGATCAATGCTACAAAAGAGAGGGCGTTCACGAAAAATGCGGACGCCGCGCCCCACCACCCGACAAGAAGACCAGCCACGGATGGACCGAGCAAACGCGATCCGTGAAACACTGATCTATCCAGAGCAACGGCTGCGGCGATTTCATCACGCTTCACCAACTCCGGTACAAGCGCGCTGATAGCCGGCATTTCGTAAGCGAAAGCAATCCCCAAAAGCAAGGCAAAGAAAATAATGTGCCAGATGCGGACCTGACCGCTCATCACCAGGAATCCCAAAGCAACAGCAAAGACGATTTGCGCAATTTGCGTGGCAACCAGGATCTTGCGTTTGTCCAGCCGGTCAGCCAATGAGCCTGCCACCGGAGCAAGTATCAGCGCCGGTAATCCCGCAGCGAAGTTAACCAACCCAAGCAGAATCGCCTTGCTGGTGAGTCCGCTCATGACCCAGCTTTGGGCCATCATCTGCATCCACGTGCCACTATCGGAAATGAGCGAACCGATAATGTATCGGCGAAACGGCCCCTGTCGTAGCAGCGCCAGTGACTGCGAGCCCACCCATTTTTCCTGCGCCTTCATCGCAGACACTCATCGTTGTCGGGGGGGTTGTGTCAAACGCAGGGCGGTCTTAGTCCTGCTCGTGCTCATGCTCCTGCTCGTGGCGCTGGACAATGACGAAGCACGAATGACGAAGGAACGACGAATCGTGAATGGCGAATCCATGTCTGCATCGAGTGGGTATGCGCCCGGGTCGCCGGAGTTTTCTATCCGGAAGCCGCACGAAAATCCCTACGAATAGAGCAACGTAAACGGCGGATTGGAAAGCGCCGTGCGTTTAGTATTTTGAACCATGCGCATCGACAGATACACGCAGAAAATGCAGGAGGCGCTGCAGGCGGCGCAGGACCTCGCGGCGCAACTGAATAATTCCGAAATCACGAACGAACACTTCCTTTCCGCTCTTCTGAACCAAAGTGATGGAATAGCGCGCCCGCTCCTCGAAAAGATGGGCGCAAATGTTGATCAGTTACAGCAACAGCTGCGTTCGGAGTTGGAGCGTCGCCCGAAAATCCACGGCAGCGCCGCCGATCTGCGTATGTCAAACGAACTGCGCAGTGTGCTGGACAGCGCCGAGAAGGAAATGTCCAAGCTCAAAGATGAATTCACGAGCGCCGAGCATTATCTGCTCGCCTTATCGGGCGCGAACGTTCCCGCAGCAAAATTGCTGAAGGATCTGGGCGGCACGCGGGACAAGCTGATGCAGGGACTTCAGCAGGTGCGCGGTTCGCAGCGAGTGACAGACCAAAACCCAGAAGGCAAATTTCAGGCATTGGAAAAATACGGACGCGACCTCACGGAGCTGGCGCGACGAGGCAAGATCGATCCGGTGATCGGGCGCGACAATGAGATTCGTCGCGTGATGCAGGTGCTTTCGCGGCGTACCAAGAACAATCCGGTGCTCATCGGTGATCCGGGCGTCGGTAAGACTGCCATCGTGGAAGGCCTGGCGCGTCGCATTATCAGCGGCGACGTTCCAGATTCGTTAAAGAACAAGCGAATTATCGCGATGGATATTGGCGCCATGGTCGCGGGCGCAAAATTCCGTGGTGAATTCGAAGACCGCCTGAAGGCGTTCCTGAAAGAGGTAACTGATGCCCAGGGCCAGGTCATTCTATTCATCGATGAATTGCACACCATCGTCGGCGCGGGCGCAGCCGAAGGTTCGGTCGATGCATCAAATATGCTCAAGCCGATGCTGGCGCGCGGCGAACTGCGCACCGTCGGTGCGACTACGATCGATGAGTATCGCAAATACATCGAGAAAGACGCGGCATTGGAGCGGCGTTTTCAGCCGGTGCTCGTGAACGAGCCAACGGTTGAAGACACAATTGCGATCTTGCGCGGATTAAAAGAGCGCTATGAAGTGCACCACGGCGTACGGGTCACCGACGGGGCAATAGTCGCAGCAGCGGTGCTGTCTCAGCGTTACATCACGGATCGCTTTCTGCCGGATAAGGCCATCGACTTGATCGACGAAGCGGCGTCCCGTCTG
Organism: Candidatus Udaeobacter sp.; assembly: GCA_045809725.1. Taxonomy (GTDB): domain Bacteria; phylum Verrucomicrobiota; class Verrucomicrobiia; order Chthoniobacterales; family UBA10450; genus Udaeobacter. The sequence continues at coordinate 2,288 of JBJMXF010000056.1, forward strand.
AAAATCGAGCTCGATTCGATGCCGACAGAAATCGACGTGATCGAGCGTCAGGTCATGCAGCATGAAATGGAACGCCAGGCGCTCAAGAAAGAGAAAGATCCAGCCAGCAAGGAGCGTTTGAAGAAGCTCGAGAAGGAATTAGCTGAGCTAAAGGAAAAATCGAACGCCCTAAAAGCGGAGTGGCAAAAAGAGAAGGGAGTCATCGACGAGCAGCGCAAGGTGAAGGAAGAGATCGATCGTTTCCGCACTGAATTAGAACGCGCGCAGCGCCGTGGTGAATTGGCTAATGCAAGCGAAATTCAATACGGACGCATCCCTGAATTAGAAAAGAAATTGGCCGATCTCACTGCCAAATCGGGCAAGACTAAAAAGCGTTTGCTACGCGAAGAAGTGACAGAGGAGGACATCGCCGAAGTGGTATCGAGCTGGACGGGCATTCCCGTTTCGCGTTTGCAGGAGGGCGAGCGCCAGAAACTTGTAAAGCTCGAGGAGCACTTGCACCTGCGCGTCGTTGGCCAGGAGGAAGCGATCAAAGCCGTGTCCAACGCGGTGCGCCGCGCTCGAGCAGGTCTGCAGGATCCGAATCGACCGCTCGGCTCGTTTATTTTTCTCGGACCGACTGGCGTTGGTAAAACCGAATTGGCCCGCGCGCTGGCGGAGTTTTTATTCGACGACGAGAACGCAATGATTCGCATCGACATGAGCGAATACATGGAGAAACACACTGTAGCGCGATTAATCGGCGCGCCTCCGGGGTACGTCGGCTACGAGGAAGGCGGCCAGCTTTCCGAAGCGGTGCGCCGAAAGCCGTATTCCGTCGTGCTGTTCGATGAGATCGAAAAAGCGCATCCCGACGTATTCAACGTGCTGTTGCAGGTGCTCGACGACGGCCGCATCACGGACGGGCAGGGGAGGACGGTCGATTTCAAGAATACCGTCGTAATCATGACTTCGAACATCGGCTCGCAATACATTATGGAGGAAGAATCTCCCGAAGCGCGCCGGCGACTGGTGATGGATGCGTTGCGCGCGCATTTTCGACCTGAGTTTTTGAATCGTGTCGACGAGATCATCATTTTCGACCGACTCAGTGAAGAGGAGCTAAAGAAGATTGTGGAAATTCAACTTGGCCGCTTATCAAAACGTCTCGAGCAACAAAAGATCACGCTCAAGCTATCCGATTCCGCCAAGGCGCTGCTCGCCCGCGAAGGCTACGATCCTGTTTACGGTGCACGACCATTGCGGCGCGCCATTCAAAGAGAAATTCTCGATCCGCTTAGCATCGATATTCTCGAAGGCAAAGTCCGCGAAGGTCAGGCCGTTATTGTTGACGCCAAAGACGGCGCACTTGAATTTCGCGAAAAATAGTTCTCACTACTGGTCCTTGTAGTGAACGCGAGGATTAAGACCAATATCCGGTTCAACGGCCGGGAGTATGCGAATGCGGATGAGATGTCGTCAGATGTCAGAGCGGCATATGATCGCGCTGTTGACGAGATGCCGCCGCTTCATTCCGGAGCGCGGCTCGCCGCAAAACTGAAGGCGAAAATCATCGTCAACGGCACCGAGTTCAATAACGCTGGGGAAATGTCAGTGGACGACCGACACTCGCTTCATGAAGCGCTGGAGGCTCTCTGCCAGCTCAGCACTTCAATATCTACTACTAACGTATCCACGCATGAGGCGCGCGGAGATAACGGCAAGAAGCAGTCGCCGATCGTGCACGCTGTTAGGAGTTGTTTATCTCGCGCTGCACGAGTTCTCCGGCGGAACTGCTGAAAAGCTACAGTCGCTCAGCACAGGAAGCGGCGGACTCTGATTCCGTTTGGCGGTTGACCACAACTGCCCCTGCAACTTTTGGCGTTAAGCGGTGACTTGCTTGAAGGCGCTGACGAAAATTTCCATCTCGCTTTTCTTTCCGATCGTAAGCCGCATGTGGTTTGGAAGAGATGGGAACAATCGGCCGACATGCACCTTGCGCTCTTTCATTGCCTGGATCAGCGGCACGACAGGTCGTTTGCAATCGAACATGATGAAATTGGCCTGTGACGGAATTTGTTCATAGCCCATCTTGTCCAGCTCCGAGGTGACGAATGTTTTCGCTTCACGGTTCAAACGCTGACCGGTGGGGACATGATCAAGATCATCGAGACTCGCAGTTGCTGCGGCCAGGGCCATGCAGTTGACGCTGTCCCACATTTGATTTCGGCGCATCCGATCGATCGTTTCCTTCTGGGCGACACAATAGCCACAGCGCAATCCGGCCATTCCGTAAATTTTCGAGAATGTGCGTGAGACAATCAGATTCGCGTGATCTTTCACGAGCGGGATCACGCTTTCATAGTCGGGGCTGTCGGCATAATGAAAATATGCTTCGTCCACGAGAATCATCGTCTGTGACGGAGTCGTCCCAATGAAATCTCGCAGGTCGGTCTTCGGAGTGATACTGGCGGTCGGGTTGTTCGGGTTGCAGACGTAAATCAGACCGGCTTTTGCGGAATCACGCATTTTCGGCAGATCATGCTGAAAGCTGCTGGTCAATGGCACTTTGACGACCTCAGCGCCATTGGAGCTGGCGTTATTGAGAATTGCTTCAAAAGTCGGATCCGCTGCTACAAGCTTTCCGTTCTGAGGTCCGGTGAACGTTTCTGCACAGAGCTTTAGGATTTCGCCCGAACCGTCACCAAGCAGGATCTCATCATGATTGACGCCGTTCAGCTTTGCTAGTTTGTCAATCAGGAGGTGGGTGTGTTCGTCCGGATAACGACAGGCGAGGGCGAATGAATCGGTTATCGCCTGAAATGCTTTCGGAGATGGGCCGTAAGGATTCTCATTCGCGCTCAAACGTACGGTGCCTGCTTCTGCTAAAGCCGTAGCAGTGGACTGAGTTGATTTTGCAAAAGAAAACGTTGGCCTAACGACTGCTGCTGCCGCGCCTGCACCGAGCAGGCGTGCAAAATCGCGGCGGGAAAGAGGGAGCGTGTTCATACCTGTTATTGATAGATCATCTCGCATGTAAGGCGAGATCGAATTGCGGTCGTCCGGTAGCGCACGCGTCTCGCATGCTGGTTTTGGCGTCGCGCCGAAACAATCTTTCCTTAGGATTCACCACCGTCGAACGATGCAACTTGGAAGAAAAGTTCGCGCTCGCGAGGACGCGCTCGCCAGACACGCGAGACGCGTGCGCTACCCAGACGGCAGAGTTGCGTTTACAATCGGCTGTGATTTTTACGCCGTTCAAACAGCGCAGGCGACATCGCTTGCGAGCCCGACTCTTCCCCGAAAAATGGATGACGCTGATACAGCGCCACGTTGTAATTTTTCACAGGCTGTCGCCGAGCGATCGCGCCGAATTACTTGGGCACATCCAGGTGTTCTTGTCCGAGAAACGCTTCGAAGGATGTGGTGGTTTCGAGATTACCGATGAAGTCCGCGTCACCATCGCGGCGCAAGCTTGTCTTCTATTGTTGCATCGTAAAACGGATTATTTTCCGCAGTTGCTGACGATTCTCGTTTATCCATCCTCGTATATGGTGGAAGAAAGACGACAAATTGCAGAGCATATTTGGGAAGAAGGGAATGCAAGTCGCCTCGGCGAGACCGGCCGGCGAATGGGCTCGCTGGTTCTGTCGTGGGGCGCCGTCAAACATGGCGCAGCTGATCCTTCCGATGGTAAGAACGTTGTCCTTCACGAATTTGCTCACCAGCTCGACTTCGAAAATGACGCAGTTGACGGGGTGCCCGCATTGGCGACGCGCGAACAGCAGTTAGCTTGGACCGCTGTGATGAGATCGGAGTTTGCTTCGCTGCGTGCAGCTGACGAGAGCGGCGTTCCCACGCTGCTTAATACGTACGGAGCTACTAATCCTGCTGAGTTCTTCGCCGTATCAGTAGAAGCATTCTTTGAACAGCCACATGTGCTGCGCGCTCATCATCCAAAGCTGTATGCTGAGTTACGAACGTATTTCCGGCAGGATCCGGTGCAATTTTTCGCAGAACAGGCAGCCTGGTAGGGAGGCCGCGCTGCGGCGGCGTCCGCACGGCGCAGCGCGCCGTCCGTACGAGTTATTGCGGCTGCGGGACGATTCGAAGATACGGTTTCGGCGCTTTCCAGCCTTGCGGATAACGCTTCTTCGCCTCTTCATCCGAGACAGAGCCAGCGATGATTACGTCCTCTCCTGGCAGCCAGTTGACCGGCGTAGCCACCTGATGCTTTGCAGTCAATTGCAGTGAGTCGATTACTCGCAGCACTTCATCGAAATTCCGGCCAGTTGTCATTGGATACACAAGGATCAGCTTGATCTTCTTGTCTGGTCCGATGACGTAAACATTACGGACCGTTGCGTTGTCGGCTGGTTTGCGCGATTTCGCCTCGCCTTGCGTATCGGCCGGCAGCATCCCGTAGAGTTTCGCGACGTTGAAATCGGAATCCCCGATGATTGGGTAATTGGGCGCATGACCCTGAGTCTCCTCGATGTCCTTAGCCCATCCTGCGTGATCACCAGTCGAATCGACGGATAATCCAATGATCTTTGCGTTTCTCCTGTCGAACTGTGGCTTTATTTTTGCCATATATCCGAGCTCAGTCGTGCAGACTGGGGTAAAATCCTTCGGATGCGAGAACAAAACCGCCCACGAGTCGCCGATCCAATCATGAAATCGGATCCGTCCCTCAGTCGTTTGTGCTTCAAAATCTGGTGCCGTATCTCCAATTTTCATTGTTCTTCCTCCTGGTTTGTTTGACGCAATGTTATTTCAAATGCGGACGCAGAAGTCAATCGCCGCCTTGCGCGATTAACTCGCAAAATTTTTGCAGATCAATGTTTCCACCGGAGATGATCGCGACAATGGGCCCTTTGCCGGCTTTTCCGCTCAAAGCCGCCGCTACTGGCAACGCGCCTGCCCCCTCGGCAATCACACGTGCTTTTTCAGCTAACAGGCGCATCGCATGTTTTGTTTCCTGGAGAGAGACAACGAGGTAGCCGTCCACAATTGGTTTCATTCTTTCCCACATGCGAGGAAACATGCTTTGACCGCCCGCGCCATCCACGAATGAAGCTTTCCAGTTTGGAAATTGTTGCGGTGAACCTTTGTCGAACGACAGCGCTGCTGGCGCCGCAGTCTCGGGTTCAACGCCGAATATTTTTACTTCCGGTCGTAACGCCTTGATTGCGCTGCCCACGCCTGCGATTAACCCGCCGCCGCCAATGCTGGCGATGACAGCCGTAACGTCTGGCGCGTCTTCCAGAATTTCCAATCCCATGGTGCCATGACCGGCAATGAAATCGTCATCATCGAACGGATGAATGAATGTTCCGTCAACTCCAGGAAAGGATCTCTCATCAAGCGCTTTCCACGCGATGTCGTAGGGGACGGGAATCAGCTTGCCCCCGAGCGCTTTCATTCGCTCCAATTTTGACTTCGGCGCGGTTTCAACAACCACGACCGTGCACGGCACGCCTGCCGCTCTCGCCGCATAAGCAACGCCCTGGCCGGCATTCCCCGCACTGATGGTCCAAACGCCGCGTTTGCGATCGGCCTCAGGTAACATCGCCACGGCGTTAGCTGCGCCGCGCAGCTTGTATGCGTTGATCGGTTGCAGATTCTCCAGCTTCAGATGGATGTCTGGGAATTCAGATCCAAGTTCGAGGCGAATCAATGGCGTGCGTACGATTGTCTTCTCGATGTGTTCGCGGGCAGCGCGTATTTCCGAAAGCTCAATCGGTCGAACGGGTTCGAGCGTCGTATGCATCCGACTAGTGTAGAGGTCACTTCAATCGCCGCAATTTAGTCTTATCATGTTGAGCCGAGCGAAACATCTCTGGCTATTGCTTGAGAGTTGCGGCAGAAAAACATCCGAGATTCTTCGCTTCGCTCAGAATGACAGTTTAAGGCAAGCAGCAATTCGTTAGGCAACATCCCTTTTAGAACGTTTTGTCAGAGTCCAATAGAATTGTCACTGGACCTTCATTGACCAACTCGACTGACATCATTGCTCCGAAAATCCCTGTTGCGACGCTGATTCCCAAATTGCGTAACGCTTCCGCAAATTCTTCGTACAGCTTTTTTGCCTGTTCCGCTGGTGCAGCGGCAACGAAGCTTGGTCTGCGTTGGCTGCGCGCGTCGCCATAGACCGTAAACTGCGAGACGACGAGCGCGCTTCCTTTTACGTCCAGCAACGAGCGGTTCATTTTTTGCCGATCGTCTTCAAAGATTCTTAGGGTTGCGATTTTCTCGGCGAAAGCTGCGGCGACAGCAGAAGTGTCACTGTGTCCGACGCCAATCAGGATTAAAAGGCCCGTCGTGATTTCTCCCGTCACACTTCCATCCACGGTCACGCGCGCGCGGCTTACACGCTGGACAACGGCTCGCATTTGCTGACTAGAGGATTTTCTCCAGCAGATCGGCCAGGCGCCAGCCGGCCTTGTGCAGTTCGTCACGCACGATTGCAGTCGCCCAAGTGCGATATGGCGTTTGACCTGACGTTGGTTTTTCCATTGTCTCGCCCATGGCGACGACTCGGTCGCCGTCGAGCAACGGTTTTACATTCCTAAACTCCAGACGCGCATGCGCCTCGCGCGCGATCGGCAGAATTTCCTCCGCCCAAATGCCCGCATAACTATCGATTGAAAGATTCCATGGCATTCGCCAATTGCGAGGCTCTTGCATCGCCAGCTCATGGACCAGTTGTTGCTTATACGGCCCGATTTGCATGTCGAACTCCGCTTTCGACATAGTGCCGGGCAGCTGGGGAAAGAGCGCGTTGACAGTATCGTAATCCCAAAACCCGTGGAATTTCCTCTTCCGAATACCTCGTCCACGCGGCGGCTCATCGCGTAGTTCAATCGTAAATGTGTTTCCGCCTTCATCCGCCAACGCGGATTTGTCTTTGTTGGGATCGACCGCGTGTCCTTGTGGATCGAAGTAGGCCGCACCGACATGCAACGGCTGATGAATGTCAGCGACGTAATGGGCCAGGAGAATGACCGCAACAGCCTTCGTGATCTTCCGCTCGTTCTGTTCGGGGATTCCACCCTGCAAGACATCGATGCAGAACGGAATCATGTGCACGACATCCCATTTGCTCCGACCTGCGGATCCGTCACGATATCCTTGCGCCGGCATCACCGGCACGTCGGTGTAGTGAAACCAGTGGTGCGAAGGCGCGGGTGCATTGTGATCGTGGGTTGGCTGGTTCGCGCGCCAGAAATCGCGCAACTGTTTGTCAACGTTGCGGTGAGCGGAATAATGAAATGATCGCGGATCGTCGACGCCTTTTTTATCCCAGCCTTTAATTTCGTCTGCAATTAGCGCCGCCTTCTCCAATGTTAATCCGTCGAGCAACGCGTAGACCTTTGCGGCTGTCGGCGTATTCGCCAATTTCTCATCTGCAATGGCGCCGACGATCTCATGTCCGAGCGGCCCGTAAGCAAAAATCGAAGCGCGGAACGCGATGACAATGGCAGCAATGAAAAGTCCGCCACGAGTGAAATTCATCGGGAGCAGAGTCTGCCAGTCTGACCGAGTCGGTGACAAGCTTAGGCTTTGACTCCGATCCGAGAGCGAAGTTGTTCGATCCGCTTTTGCAGTTTAGGAAAATGCGAGCCGGGCCAATAGATTTGTTTGCAGTCAGGACAGCGACGGAACTGGTCGTAATAGATTTTGGTGAGCGGCTCGAGTTTGTTGCTTATGTCGGCCTTGGCTGCCTCTTCCAACCGTGCGTTACATCGCAGACACCGGGTGAAAGGCGCGATCGCTTCCGAAAGATCAAAACGGCGAACAACTTCGATCGTCTGTTCGTCGGCATTTTGGGAGCGCGGGTAATATCCGTGCTGAACGATCCTGTGCATGAGTAGACGCTTATCACGCGTTAAGAGCGCTCGATTTTCGCGGGTCATAAGATCCAGCAGTTGCCGGTCATCAGCGTTCTTGGGGTAGGCGACGTCAAATCCGAGGAGACGCAGATTACGTGTGAGGCCGCCCAGATGCCCATCAGCAACAAACCTTTCCATTACAGCATTTTGTAATCGTTTCTCCGTGCGCACCGTGCTCTGACTCTCAACCGGAAAAACCTCTACTTCTGCGTCTTCAGCCAGCGTGTGATCAAAACCGACTGACTGGTGATCGATCAGGATTAAATCAACCTCCGGATGCGGAACACCACACGATTCGATGATGTCTTTTACGGAGGTCTTTTCCGCAAGCGATCGCTCGGTTACTGCGTCGCCGGTTTTTGACCCAAGAAAAACACGAAGGTCGCCGTGGAAGCGGAGCCGGATCGTGAATGGCTTCACGTCAATCCACGATCCGTGCGTTCGCGTAAGCGTACTCAAAGGTAGTCGCACGTGGACGACCCTGGAGCTTACCGGGCCCGAGCGGTTCATCTTCACCGAAATAACAGTCGATTTGCCATCGCCGCAGACCGCCGCCGGTATCCATGATCTTCCACCGATTGCTCCCGAAGATTTTCTCAACTTCTGGCGACGTTGTCTCTATAACGGCTCCGCGACGCAAGGCACCGTGCCCTCCCACCATTGCTGCTGAATAGCGCGGCACAAGAACACCGCCTGCACTAGTCGCATGTGAAGCAAACGCGTACGAACCGCCCTCGTTGTAGGTAATGTAATCTCGCCCGTTAACAGGCGTAGTAATTCGACCGAAGCCTTCCTTTTTTACGGAGCGCAGAAAATCGCGCGGATATTTTCGGCCATGCAACCCGGGTTTCGTAATTGGCGTCGCGTCAAAACCGCGCTCGAAAGTAAAACCGGATTCCTTCGGCGTGTAATAGAGCGTGCACACGACGAAGTATTCACCGTTGTGTCCTTGCGGACGTCTCTCCAGTTTCTCATTTTCGTACGCGAGCCGCTGCACGACTTCCGGCCATGGGATGTCGGCGCGAGCGTGGGACCCCACTGACAACAGCATGGCAACCAACAGTGCCGATAGCGTTAATATGTGTGCAGGCGAATTCATGTTATGTGTTGCCAATTCTATCCGACGCGCAGTGTGTTGCGAGTGCCGACGTTTCCATTAACACCGTGCTTTAGCGCGGTGCAGCTTGTGATAAACCCACCGTAACCGCTTCAGCGGTTTCAAAGTCGCTATGAAAACCGCTAAAGCGGTTGGATCCTGCGGGCGCGCCAACCACCTCGCTGAAGCGAGGTGTTAATCAGATGAGGTCGGGCGATCAACTGGAATTTGATCGGTTCCGGCTAGTCGTCGAAGAATTTGTCCACTGGCCCGCCAAGCAGCACTTCGATAGGCAATTTTTCTTTTTCGTATTCGTAAGGCGGCTGCTTCCATTCGAATTCGCGGGGATACGAACTCCGAATCGCGCGGAGGATTTCAATGCCTGTTTCAAACGGTCGAAAGCTGTTTCGATCAACAACGTGGAGCTGCGCGCCGCCGCACACTTGACCGGCGAATTTTTGAAACGTTGGCTGGAAATAGTTTTCTCGAAAGAAAACACCGGGCAACCTTAAGCGGTTTAGTTCGGCGCAAAGTTTCTCCGCATCGATAAATGGCGCACCAAAAATTTCGAATGGCCGGGTCGTGCCGCGTCCCTCTGAAATGTTCGTGCCTTCGAACAGACACATGCCGGGGTAAACCGTGGCGGTGTCGAGCGTCGGCATGTTGGGCGACGGCATGACCCATGGCAGACCTGTTTGATCAAACCACATCGCGCGCTCCCAGTTTTTCATCGGCAGGACTAACAGTTCACAATCGTGAAATGTTTCGTCGCGGAATTGCTGCGCCAGTTCGCCAATTGTGCGGCCATGCCGAACGGGAATGGGATGCATGCCGACGAACGACTCGTAATTTGGATCAAGCACCGGCCCTTCAATCGTTACGCCGTTGATCGGATTTGGCCGATCCAACACAACGACGGCGATGCCGCATCTCACGCAAGCGCGCATGGAGAGATACATCGTCCAAATGAAAGTATAATAGCGCGACCCGACGTCTTGAAGATCGACTAACAAAACGTCCAGGCCTTCCAGCATTTGGGCCGTGGGTTCGCGATGATCGCCGTAAAGGCTGTGGATCGGGATGTGCAAACGCCGATGCTGGTAACTTTTCCATTCCACCATGTTGTCCTGCGTCTGCCCGAGAAATCCGTGTTGCGGACCAAAAAAGGCGGCCAGCCGAAATAAATCGCCACTGTGTCGTTCCAAGATTCGGGACGCGTGCACAAGCTTCGCCGAAACAGAAGCCGGATGAATGAGCGCGCCGATGCGAGCGCCACGGAATTTGTTAGGCCAAAGTTCTGAAAGATGATCGAGCGGAATCAGGACGGCCACAGGTGAGTTGTATCACACACCGAAAGATGTCGCGATGCGCAAGCGTCCGGTTTGGCGATTATCTGATTCGCGTGGTCAACGCTGCCTTCTTGTCATTCTGAGCGAAGCGAAGAATCTCTGATAATTTCTTTGGCCGCGCGGTAGGGCAAATTCAGAGATGTTTCGCTTCGCTCAACATGACAGATGAGCAGGACGCCGAATTCAACTTCTGCAAGTGTAGTCTGGCAAACGGCATTACACCCGTTTCCAGCGACGTACGCCGAATAATGCGAAAATTGAAATCACCGTGATTGCTGCGCACGCTTTCGCGAATAGCTCGCCATGCCGCACATAGAAGGTCAGCTCTTGCTCGGTGGGCACTTTGATTTCGCCTGCAAGCACGCCCTCAGTAAACGTGCTGCCCGTTTCATCGCGCAGCATTTGTGTGACTCGACCAAATTGGTTGATGAAACAGGTCACGCCAGTATTCGCCGCGCGGATCATTGGGCGACGCGTTTCTACGCAGCGAAAGATTGCATTCGCCAGGTGCTGATGCGATCCAGCGGACGTCTTAAACCAGCCGTCGTTCGTCACATTCACGAGCACGTTCGCACCGGGACTTGTTTCGTTAGGCAGGACAAATTGTCTGGTGAGTTCGCCAATTGTGTCTTCGAAACAAACCAACGGCGCGACATGGATGTCGCTGTTCGTCAGAGTGAACACCGTATATTCTTTTCCTTCTTTGAAATCGCCGGGTACCTGATCGCCTACGATTTGTGCAAGCAGTGGCACCGTATCGCGACCGGGAACGTATTCGCCAAAAGCAACCAGGTGGATCTTTCGATACACCTGCACGTGTTCGCCGCCATCGGAAACAAGCAGCGCCGCGTTGTAAATATCTTGCTGGTCTACATCAATTGTTCCCAACAAAAGGTCGGTGTCCGCCGACCCGGCCAGATCCATGACGAATTTGTAGCTCTCCTGGTCTGCGAGAACTGGACCGGGCATGGAGCTCTCCGGCCAAACCAGCAAATCGGGTGGGGGATTTGAGCGCAGTGCGATTTCGCTCAAGCGCCGGAATTGATCAAAAATTCTCCTGGTGAATTGCGGATCGAACTTTTGAAATTGCGGAACGTTCGATTGTACTGCAGCAACGCGAAGCGATTTTGTAGGCGGCGAAATCTGCGCCGAGCGAAGTCCGAAAATTAAAATGCCCACGATAGCTGCCATCGTGACAGTGAAATCAAAATGCGGTCGCATCACGCGTGTGCGCGCTTCGACAATGAGACGATACGCGGTGGTGAGAAGAATCACGTTGGCGAACGCAACCAGGAACGACAATCCGGCAACACCGGTGAGTTCTGTGATTTGAATTAACGGCCAATAATCATGTAGTGCGACTCCGAGGCCGTTCCAGCCCCAGCCGGAGAAAACCCATCCGCGCAACCATTCCTGCGTGGTCCATGCTGCCGCGAGGATGAAAGCCAGTCGAAGGTTGTTCGTCGATTTTATCCATGGCGATGGTGGAGGAGCCGCCGTGCTTCGGGCCCGCATGAGCATTTGATCCCATTTGCTTACGCCAACTGATCGCCCCTTGCCTTCTCGTGGCCGTAGCAAGCCACAAAACCACGCCCAGATCGCGAAATAAATCGCCATGTAGAACTCGAGAACAAACCACCCGAGAACGGTAACCGTCGTAAGCCACGAGAATACGATCCAGAAAAACGTCAGGCCTGCGACATAACCGAGAAGCAGGTTTCGAAG
>JBJMXF010000057.1:0-12048 GCA_045809725.1 Candidatus Udaeobacter sp.
AGCTTTCATCGCAGGCGAGACTGTGACCGGGTGCACGGTGCACTACGTCGACGAAGAAATTGATCACGGGCGAATACTGGCACAAAAAGAGGTGAGAATTTTGCCTAACGACACCGCGGAGAGTCTGCATGCGCGGATTCAAGCTCTTGAACACGAGCTATACCCAGCCGTTATCGCTGAATTTTGCAAAAGGTATGAGGAGGCGAGCGAGCAAATTGGAGGCTGGCCAGATAAAGAGGTCGTGTAACCTGCGTCGTCACGCCTGTTCAGGCTTCGGCTCGCGCTTCAGCAGTTCTTCCAAGGCAACCGCCGGCTTTTTCTGCTCATAGAGGATTGCATGCACTTCATCGGTAATAGGCGTGCCGATATTCAAACGCCGCGCGCATTCCCAGGCGCTTCGCGCTGTCGGAATACCTTCAGCGACCGTTTTTGTTGAGTTGAGGATTGTTGGCAACGGTTCACCTGCGCCGAGCCGTTTCCCAACGCTGTGATTCCGGCTGTGTTCGCTATAGCACGTCAGAATCAGGTCACCCGCGCCGCTTAGGCCATAAAAGGCATTCGCCGTCCCACCCATGGCTACTCCGAATCGAACCAGTTCAGCCAATGACCGGGTGACGAGTGCCGCTTTGGCGTTGTCGCCAAGTCCAAGACCGTCACTGATTCCCGCGGCGATGGCGAACACATTTTTCAGCGCTCCGCCCAGCTCAACCGAGACGACATCCAAATTGGTGTAAATGCGAAACCGGGCGCTTCCCAATGTGCTTTGCAGCCTTTCGGCGCAAGCGCCGTCCTCACACGCAATCACAGTCGCGGTGGGAAGATCTCTGGCGACTTCGATCGCGAGGTTTGGTCCGGACAACGCCGCGATTTTGTTTTTAGGGAAGATCTCGCGCAGGATTTCGGTCATCCTCATGCCGCTGCGATGTTCTATGCCTTTCGTGCAACTCAGCAATACCGCACGAGTTGAGCCAGTTATTTTCGCCAACTGCGCTGCGATATTGCGCAATGCGGTAGACGGCGTCGCAAAGACAATCAGTTGGGCATCGACGCAATCACCCAGCTCTGACGTAATGCGCACTGACTCCGGAAGTCGCAGCCCCGGCAGATAATCGCTGTTTTCGCCAGTCTTTTGCATGGAGGCCACCCGATCCGAGTTGTGGCCCCAGAGAACAATTTTTCGCCCATGTTCCGCCCACAGACTAGCCAACGCCGTTCCCCAACCACCAGCACCTATGATTGCTGTGTTCACAATTTCCCTTTTCGAATAAAGCGCGGTTCGGTGCCGCGTAGCAGTCGGGAAAGATTTGAACGGTGGCGCCAAACGACAAGTGCGGCGACGCAAACGGAACAATAAGCCAAAAGTGTTCCGCTGTGTCTATCGGGCGCTCCGAATATAAGAATTAGGATCGGTAGAGCGACCGTCGCTACGACCGAAGCCAATGAAACGTATCGGGTTAGCCAGAACACGATTATCCAAACAGCAACGCCCATGAACGTCGCGATGGGCGTTAACGCCAAAAGTGCCCCCGCGGCGGTGGCAACGCCCTTTCCTCCTTTAAACTTGAGCCAGGGTGGAAACACGTGCCCTAACACGCTAGATGTCGCTGCAACCATTCCAGATATCTCGGGCGAATTCCACTCCGGGTGCTGTCCGCAAATCGCCATCGAGATCTTCACCGCCGCGAATCCCTTTAAAACGTCCAAGGCAAATACGGGATAACCGTATCGCTTGCCGAGGACACGCACCACGTTGGTGGCGCCAACGTTACCACTGCCCGCGTTTCGGATATCGATCCCTGCGATCCGACCAGCCATATAGCCGAAAGGGATTGATCCCAAGAGGTAGCTAACGATTATGATCGTGGCCAAGCTGACCATCGCGGTGCCACTAGGTTAACTCTGCGATCCCAGAGTATCGTTCACTTAAACTGCTACGATTCAGCCAGATATGTAATATAGAAATATCTGACGGAGTGATTCCGCTGATTCGTGCTGCCTGGCCTAATGACGGGGGTCGCAACCGTGATAGTTTCTCTCTGGTCTCTGACCTCAATCCAGCAACGTTACCGTAGTTGAAGTCCGCTGGGATCATCTGGTTTCGTTTACTGTGAAGCCGTTGATTCTGCGCGGATTGGCGGACTGCGTATCCTTCATATCGCAAGTCGGTTTGGAGGAGCTCCCAAATCGAAAGCGGCACGCATGAAAGGATGTCATGCGGCAATTGTGTTACCTCAAAACCGGGGTGCTTGAGAAGGCGAGAAATCGCGGTTCCACTTAACTTCGTTTCCGCAGCCAGCGTTCGCGCCTGCTCTAGTAGGTGTATTTTTTGTTTCAAACGCTGAAACCGTGTCTGACTAACAAGGCCCATGTCGAAAGCGAGTGCGGTCAAACGCTGATCGGCATTGTCGTGTCGCAGGGACAACCGATCTTCAGCGCGGCTAGTAAACATCCGATATGGTTCTTCTGTGCCTCTATTGACCAGGTCATCGACGAGGACGCCGATGTAAGCGTCGCTCCTGGTTAGGACCAAAGGCGGGCGGCTTTGGACCTTCAACGCCGCATTAGCTCCAGCGATCAACCCTTGGGCTGCGGCCTCTTCATACCCCGAAGTACCATTGATTTGCCCGGCAAAGTAGAGTCCGCTGACAATCTTCGTTTCAAGCGTCGGCAGAAGTTGCGTCGGCGGAAAATAATCATATTCAACCGCGTAACCTGGCCTCATGATCTCAGCCTCCTCCAGCCCCGGAATGGAATGCAAGAATTCGAGCTGAACTTCATAGGGCAGACTTGTAGAGATTCCATTTACGTAGTACTCGCGAGTGTGGCGTCCTTCCGGTTCGAGGAACAACTGATGTGAAGGTTTATCCGCGAATTTGACTATCTTGTCTTCAATCGAAGGACAATATCTCGGACCAACTCCTTTAATTCGGCCGGCGTACAACGGCGATTTATGCAAATTTCTGCGAATTATCTCGTGCGTTGTTTCAGTAGTGTGAGTGATCCAGCAAGGCAATTGTTCCACGTGGAACTCACCGCCACGAAGCGGATTTAACGTGAAAATCTCGCCGAGGCCGGTGCCAATCTCATCCGGGGC
The DNA here is from genome assembly GCA_045809725.1 of Candidatus Udaeobacter sp. Lineage (GTDB taxonomy): Bacteria > Verrucomicrobiota > Verrucomicrobiia > Chthoniobacterales > UBA10450 > Udaeobacter. The sequence continues at coordinate 3,095 of JBJMXF010000057.1, forward strand.
AAAACTGAATCCGCACGGGGGGTCATCACCCAGCTGGACCGAGCATCGCGTAAAATCAACCGATTTCCCGTTTAAACGGCACGGTGTGCCGGTTTTGAATCGTCCAACCTCAAAGCCCAATTCTTGCAGGCTCGTGCTCAGGCTCGAATTCGCGTCCCCCATTCGTCCGCCGGGCTTACTATGTCCGCCGACATGTAAGAGTCCTCTCAAGAATGTTCCAGAGGTGATTACAACGCTGCGAGCGGCAATGGCCACGCCCATGTCAGTCTCGACGCCAACGGCAGTTCCGGCACCGTAAAGGAGGCGTGATACAGTTCCCTGTTTAACATCAAGCTTTTGCGCGTCTTCCAAAATGGATTTCATTCGAAGCTGGTATGCCTTTTTGTCGCATTGCACTCGGGGAGCACGTACCGACGGGCCCTTTGTCCGGTTCAGCATTCGAAACTGGATTCCGGTTGCATCAGCATTTAGCCCCATCGCTCCTCCCAACGCATCGATTTCCCGAACCATATGTCCTTTTGCGAGGCCGCCGATCGCGGGATTACACGACATCTGCCCGATCGTATCCAAATTCTGCGTCAACATCAGTGTTCGGCAGCCAATTCGAGCGGCCGCTAGTGCCGCTTCGATCCCGGCGTGTCCGCTTCCTACTACGATGACGTCATACTGAGTAGGTAGTCTAAACATAAACTTTTGTTCCCAAGTAACTTATCGATAGAATACACTAGGCTCGACCCGATCTTGGGTGCTGCTGCTGGACCCGACGTGGAGCGGCGTTTGAATCGCCCGACGCGCGATGCGGCCTAAAACAACCAAGAGCAAGACCGTGGTTACGAATGCACCCCCCCAAATCCAATACTCAAGTGTCTTTGGGTAACTTTTGCCGCGCATAATACGCACTGCAAGCTGCCCGAGCGTGCCCACGTAAGCGTAAAAGAAAAGCCCAGGCATGCGGCCAACCGAAGCCCAGAGCATGTAGGTGCCAAAGCGGATTCGCGTCAGGCCGTAAAAGTAGTTCAGCAGACTGGTAGGAAATAGCGGATGCAACTGACTCAAGAGAATTATCTTCCAACTCTCGCTCTCCACGGCCGGACCGAGCGCGTTCAAGGTCGGGTTGGCCGAGAGCTTTCGCTGAAACCACCGCCTGGCCACGAAGCGACTCAGCGAAAACGAAATTGCCGTCGACACGATGTTACCTGCGAACACAATCAAAAACCCCCACCATAGTCCGAAGAAGAAACCGCTTCCTACAGCGAGCACGCCCCCCGGCAACAAAAGGATATTACAGGCTGCAAAGAGCAACGGATAGCAAAAGCCGGCCCAAGCGCCCCAACTCATTACAGCCTCTTGTAAGGCTCCAACAAAACCGACAACTGGAAAGAAACGGGAGAGCGTTAGCGCGAGCGAAACCCCAGCGATGATGGCTGCACCTTGCCAGAAAATAATGCGGCGGACAGTCAACACCCTGAGAGTGTGCGCACGCCTCCCAGTCTGCGCAAATGTTAGCCGCTGTGCGTAAACGGCTCGAATCATGAATAAAGGGCAGCACGCCAGTGAACAATCAGACCAATCGTTTGCTCCAGCTAAACGCGCGAAGCTTGCAGATTTCGATAACGCGCAATACCGAGAGTGTCGAAGATCATTCGAGTGGCATCGGATTGGTTGAGCGTATAAAAATGAATACCGGCAACGTTATTAGCCATAAGATCATGGCATTGTTCCAATGCGTGTTGAATGCCAGCCCGCCTCACCATATCGGGGTCATTTTGGCAGCGCTGCAGAGTACGTAATAGCTGGGCAGGGAAGCGTGCGCCGCCAGCGAGATCCGCCATGCGTTTGAGCCCGTTCAGCGAGATAATCGGCATGATTCCGGCGATAATGGGGATATGAACCCCTGCGAGCTCGCAGCGTTCCCGAAAATCGAGAAAATCGCGATTATCGAAAAAGAGTTGTGTGACAATGTAATCAGCGCCTGCATCCACCTTTGCTTTGAAATAATCCATCTCAAGCAATCTGTTTGGAGTGCCCGGATGTCCCTCTGGAAAACCAGCAACTCCAATTCCGAAACCGCGGCGGTCCGGATGGCCACCGGATTCGTTGAAGCCGCGAACAAATTTTACCAGGTCTATCGCGTGTTGGAACGAGTCGCGCGATTTGTCGTAAGCTATCCCAACCGGTCGATCGCCGCCGAGCGCGAGAATGTTTCCGATACGTGACGTCGCGTATCGCCGGAGAATCGTTTCGATTTCCTCTTCGTTGTGGCAGACACAGGTAAGATGCGGGATGGGGTCTAGTTTTGTGGTGTGTTGAATGCGCTCCACGAGATCATGGGTTAACTCACGCGTCGACCCGCCGGCGCCATAAGTCACGCTGACAAAGTCTGGCATGTATGATTCGAGATCACGAATCGTCTGGTACAGCGTTTCCGCGGCCTGTGGCGTCTTGGGGGGAAAGAACTCAAACGAAAACGTAGGAGAATGTTCCCGGATGATTTCCGTGATGTGCATGAGTCGGCGCCTATTTTCGCTCAAATCATTCCGAAATGCGACACTGGCTTGCAGCCGCCGTACCTGCCAAACAGATTTGAAGCCTCAGAGTTTGAACGTCGCTGTCGAGTACTTTCGCCTGCTCATGCGGTCTTTGAGTGAGACGGGTTTGTTCTGCGGCGCATCGGTTTCAGTTAACTGGCATTGGTAACTCTTCCCAAGCTTTCCGCTGAAGAACCCCCGCACGCTCAAAAACTTACGAGCCTGGCGTCAAGCTGCGCCGCCTACAGCCATGCATTCGCTTTCGAGCCGGGGATTATTTCGGCGAACGCGTGTTCGCGTGCGTTTTAATGTCCCGCCTTTGCTTGTCTACAACACGACGCAGTTCCCCCTCCATCGTTTTAAATGCGTCATGGATGACTTTCTTGATCGGTTCGTGAGTCCCGTTACCCATCTGGCTTTCATCGGCCACAAGCTCGTGGCGCGGCGCCACGGTCACGTCGATGCGGCACCGGTATGGATTGCCTTTTTGATGGTTATGATTGGTTTGTTCGATTGCCACATCGCACCGGTTTATGTGATCACAAAATCTCTCGAGTCTTTCTGCATAATCCAAAATGAGATTGTCGATCTGGTCAGACTTTTCCAGACCCCGATATGAAATGTTAACAGGCAGTTGCATAATTAATTAAATACTAGGGGGGTAGTCGCCATGGAGGGAACAAAAATTTCGAATCCACCATAGCTTTTAAATTTGCCGCAACGATCTGAAATGGCTGATCAGGCGGGTCGATTCGACCTTTACCAGGTCCGATTTCACGTGTTCGACTATTCGCTGTCGCACCTCCGGCGGCAACAAATCTACGATCGCTGCGTGGATTTCCGCAGGTGCTGCAAACGACCAGCCGTCCTTTCCGTTTTGCGAAACAATTTTCGCGATTTGGTCGGCCAACTCTTTTTGAATTCGCCGGTCCGTTTCCGTGGCCAACTGAGTGCGCTCACCAATTGACGCCGGCCCGCGGTGTGCACCTGCGCCTTCGGTGACAGGAAACCGGCCGGCCGAGTCGGTAACCTTATCGACGAGTCTTCCATGCGCGTCAGTTATGTCGAACGCTTGCACAAGTTGCAGGCTCGGGCCGCGTGTCGGCGTTTCGTTTACGCGATAGGCTTTCAAGCTGCCGCGATCAGTGACGATCACAAGAGAACTGGGTGTCATGGCAAATCACTGGCGGCGCACGTGACCGCGCACGTGTCTGCTATTCTATAAATAAAATCGTTAGCGGTTGCAACATCGCGCTTGTTCAAAACTGCTCCGCATGTGAGCGCGTCGATCATCGGCTGCGTCTTAATCGTTCTTCCTCCGCGCTAAACGCGGGAAATTCTACGTGCCGCTTTTTCCAGGACTCTTCGCGCGCCTGAGCTTGCGTCCCGCCGACAAGTTGAAGCAAACAACAAGCTCGCCCGGCGAGATCGACATCGTCACCGGAGGCAAATGTTTTCGGCTCTGCCACAAAACCGGCGTCGTCGGTCGTGTCGAGAATTAATCGCCATTTGAGATGTTCCTGGCCAGGTAAGACAAAGGCGATGGGTTCATAATGCGCATTTATCAATAGCAGAAACGTGTCGTCCCGGATTGATTCGCCCTCGAAGTTGACCACATCGGTTGCATCGCCACTCAAGAGCATGCCGAGGCACCGCACGAACGGCCACGTCCATTCTTCCTCCTTCATCTGATTGCCACCGGGGTTGAACCACATCACGTCTCGAATTTCCGAGCCGCGGATGCGACGGCCTTTTAGAAACTTCGGGCGCCGAAAAACCGGATGTTCTTTTCGCAACTGTATCAATCGTCGCGTGAACTCAAAAAACCGATTCTGCTTTTCGTCGCGCTCCCAGTTAAACCAGCTGATCTCGTTGTCCTGACAATAAGCATTATTGTTGCCCTTTTGTGTCCGACCCCACTCATCACCGCCGCAGACCATCGGCACGCCCTGCGAAAGGAACAATGTCGTGAGAAAATTGCGGCGCTGCCGATCGCGCAACGCATTGATCTGCGGGTCGTTTGTCGGACCTTCGACGCCGCAATTCCACGATTGATTATTGTTGTCGCCATCGCGGTTTTCGTCGTTGTTCAACTGGTTGTGCTTTTCGTTGTAGCTGACCAAATCGGTCAGTGTGAATCCATCGTGCACTGTAACAAAGTTGACGCTCGAGTACGGCCGTCGGCCGTGATGTTCGTACAGATCCGGGCTTCCAGTAAGTCGATAGGCCATGTCACCAATGCGCCCTTCATCGCCTTTCCAAAAACAGCGGACCGAGTCGCGATATTTGCCGTTCCATTCCGACCAGGGCGGGGGAAAATTGCCCACTTGATAGCCTCCTTCGCCGACATCCCACGGTTCTGCGATCAACTTCACGTGTGAGAGCACCGGGTCCTGCTGAATTACTTGGAAGAATGGATGCAGCGTGTTGAATCCCGAATGAGTGCGCGCTAGTTCGGTTGCGAGATCGAAACGAAATCCATCCACGTGCATCTCCTCTACCCAGTACCGCAAACTGTCGGTCACTAATTGTAGCGTCCGTGGGTGAAGCAGATTCAAGCTGTTACCGGTACCGGTAAAATCGAGATAGAACCGGGGATTCTCAGGATGCAGCCAGTAGTAGGACAGATTATCAATCCCTCGGAAACAAAGCGTCGGCCCAAAATGATTTCCTTCCGCGGTGTGATTGTAAACGACGTCGAGAATCACTTCGATCCCGGCACTGTGCAGGCTGCGCACCATCGCTTTGAACTCGGCGACCTGTTGGCCCATTTGTCCGCTGCTGGAATATTCTGCATGCGGAGCGAAAAAGCCGATCGTGTTGTAGCCCCAGTAATTCCTTAAGCCGTTCTCAACCAAAAGTTTTTCATCGATGTGGGCGTGAACGGGGAGCAGTTCCACTGCAGTCACACCAAGCTTTTTGAAATAGTCGATTGCAGGCGGACTACTGAGGCCGGCATAGGTGCCGCGCAAATGTTCAGGCAAGTCCCGCCAAAGTTTGCTGAAGCCTTTAACGTGCACTTCATAGATCACCGATTCGTGCAGTGGAATGGCCGGCTTTGTGTCGTTTTGCCAGTCGAATCCAGAATCGATTACCAGTGATTTCGGGACGCACCACGCATCATCTTGCAAATTTTCGCTCAAATCTTCCTGCTCACCGCCAATGACATAACCGAACATTTCATCCGCCCAGTTCACTTCTCCGACGATCGCCTTCGCGTACGGATCGAGGAGAAGCTTCGAGCTGTTGAAACGCAGGCCTCTGTCTGGCTCGTAAGGGCCGTATACCCGAAAACCGTACAACTGTCCCGGCCGTGCATCGGGCAAAAAGACATGCCACACCTGATCCGTAGAGGCGTTGATCGGGACCCGCACGTATTCTTTCGCGTCTTCCATGCTGTCGAACAGGCAAAGCTCAACTCCCTTGGCGTGTTCGGAAAAAATCGCGAAGTTCACGCCATTACCCGTCCAGGTTGCGCCCAGAGGAAACGGCTGACCGAGAAATGTTCGTAAGTGAGTCATAAACGCGCCGCGCATTTATCCGGCATTGGTCCCATGTTAGCAATGAGCAATGGCGGGCGGTGTAAATCCTGACGCCGCTGTTTTGATTAAAACCAGGTCGCAACCTCACGATGTGAAACTCACGATAATATTCCGTGGCCTAATTCTGATTTGTGCTTTCGCGACTTACCTCTATGCGCATCACAATTGGAATGTGTTGCCACCGGGAACCACGATTGATCGGATCGTTATAGAAAAATCAGCGAGGCGATTGTCGGTGTTTCGAAATGCTGATGAGATTAAGAGTTATCGAATAGCTTTGGGTCGGAGCCCGTTAGGCGCAAAGCACGAAGAAGGCGACATGAAAACACCCGAGGGGATTTACAAGATCGATGGCCGAAATCCGCAAAGCAGTTTCCATCTGGCGCTGCACATTTCTTATCCGTCAGATGAGGATGACAAGCGTGCGGCTGCGCGTGGAGTCTCGGCTGGTTTTGACATCATGATCCACGGAATTCAAAACGGACGCGGCTGGATTGGCGCGTTTCATCGGTGGAACGATTGGACGGCCGGTTGCATCGCAATCACCGACGAAGAGATGGACGAACTCTGGCGAGTAACACCGGACGGCACGACAATCGAAATTCGTCCATGACGCGCTTCTGACAGTTGACGACAGTCTCCTGCGAAGCATAAAGCGAACTTTGGCGTTGAACCTTTGATGTTCGGCATTCTGCAGTAAGAAACTTGAACAGAATTTGCGACAGATGACCACGCTTACACATCCTGCTGCCATCAAGTCTGCTCCGCCCAGGCGGACCATCGGCATCGTAACTGCGTGCGCGATCGTGATTTCCAACATCATTGGCACAGGGATCTTCACGAGCCTGGGCTTCCAATTAAAAGATATTCAATCCGGATTCGCGCTGCTGATGCTCTGGGTGATTGGTGGAATCGCCGCGCTCTGCGGCGCGCTTTGTTACGGCGAACTCGCCGCGGCAATGCCACGTTCGGGTGGCGAATACCATTTTCTGTCGAAGATTTATCATCCGTCAGTTGGGTTCATGGCGGGATTCATCTCTGCGACGGTTGGATTTGCAGCGCCCGTTGCACTGGCCGGCATGGCATTTGGGCAATATTTCAACGGGGTTTTCGGCGTTGGTTCGCCGCTTGTTCTGTCGTTCGTGGTTGTTTGGATAGTCTCCATTTTTCATGTGGGAAATCTGCGAATCGGGAGCGCATTCCAGAATATCTCGACGCTCGTGAAGCTGCTTGTTATCGGCGCGCTAATTGGAGGAGGCTTTTTTCTTCCATCAAAACAGCCGATCAGCTTCTTGCCCGCCCATGGTGGTAAAGCCGCGATCTTCAGCGGGGCCTTCGCAGTCGCGCTGGTTTACGTTATGTATTCCTACTCCGGGTGGAATGCGTCGGCGTATATCAGCAGCGAAATCAAGCGACCCGAGAAAAACGTGCCGCGTTCACTGCTGGCCGGCACCGGCTTGGTAATTGTGATTTATGTGCTGCTTAACGCCATCTTTCTCGCGGCCACGCCTGCTGAGGAATTGAAGGGTCAGCTCGACGTCGCATTGATCGCAGGTAAGCACATTTTCGGCGAGAACGGCGGGCGATTTGCCGGCGCTATCATTTGTCTCGGTCTGGTTGCTGCCATCAGTTCGATGACATGGATTGGGCCACGCGTGGCCATGTCCATGGGGGAAGATCATTGGTTGCTGCGATGGCTCGGTGGCAAAAATAAACACGGCATTCCTACAAATGCCATCTTCCTGCAACTGCTCTTCGTGAATCTACTTCTGCTGACTCGAAGCTTTCAGGACGTAGTCCGCTACACGCAATTCAGTTTGCTGCTTTGCTCGTTGCTTGCTGTGCTGGGCGTGATTGTGCTTCGTTTCAGGCGTCCAGAAATCGCGCGACCATACCGGGTTTGGCTTTACCCCATTCCTCCTGTTGTTTTTTCGGTAATCACAATTTGGATGATGTTTTATCTGTTGCGCTCGCACACGTCGGAATCGCTGGCCGGTTTGGCAACCGCGTTGTCGGGTCTGCTGCTCTATTTTTGCGCGCACAAATCCAGTGATCGCTTGCCATGAAAACAAATTGCACCGCTCTCTCGATAGCTCTCGGCCTTATGACCGCGCTGACGGTTTGTGCGCAGGAAAATCCTGAAGTTGCACCACGAGCAATTCCGGTCAGCACCGATCCAAACGAAGTTGCGCGCTTTCTCGCCGGAATGCCCGTGTCGGAGAATTCAGCCCTGGCGCCACTGACGCGCGATCCAGCGTGGCAGGCGCATTCCGCATTCTTCGAAGAGCAATTCTCAAAAGTAAACCTCAGGCAGCTCCAGAAATTGCAGGGATGGCAGGCAACATACTTCCCGCAATCAGCTCAACCAAAACCCGTCGTGTTTTACATGTTTAGCGGGCCCGATTTTTTATATGTTGATCAATTCTTTCCAAGGGCAGCGGTGTACGTGCTCTGCGGAAAAGAAGCTCTCGGTCCACCGCCGGACCCGTTGCGCATTGCAAACTTGTCCGGCGCGTTGGGAAATCTCGAAAACGCGATGAAGTCCGCGCTCAACACGACGTACTTCATCACAAAAGATATGAAGGTCGATCTGCACGAGCAGAATCTCAACGGCGTGCTACCGATTCTGTACACTTGGATTGCACGTGCGAACAAGTCGATCACCAACGTCGCGGTCGGCTCGCTGAATAGTGGCGGCGTATTTAACGAAGCCGCACCGGGCAGAAAAGGCGGTAGTACTCTCGGAGTGCGTATTCGTTACACCGACAACGAATCCGGCATTGCACAGACCCTATATTATTTCACCACTGATATTTCTGACGGCGGCATCAAGACGAGTCCGGGGTTCCTGAAGTTTTGCCAACGCCTCGGCACAGGTGCGAGC
>JBJMXF010000058.1:0-47858 GCA_045809725.1 Candidatus Udaeobacter sp.
AACATTTTTGTGTACCATGCGCTTCAGTATTGGGCAGCAACAATACCTAACGGCCAATCGATCAAAGATCACGCCAAGACCACGTTGTCTGAGTTTCTCAAGCCGCTGGTTGCTGCGCCAGCAGCAGACGAAGAGAGCTCCCCGCCCTTGATCGTTATCCTGGATCAGTTCGAAGAATTCTTTACGACCAATCAGCATCGTTGGCAGGAACGACGCCCGTTTTTCGATCAGCTGGCGCAGGCCCTGCACGAATTGCCAACGATGAAGGTGGCTTTCGTCATGCGTGAAGAGTATATCGCGCAACTGGAGCCATTCGCGGATTTGCTCCCTGAGAAGTTGCGGCCACGCATGCACTTAGAGCGATTGCGCGGCAATGCGGCGCGTTCCGCAGTGGTGCAGCCTTTTCAGAACCGCGGCCTTTCCTTCGATCCGAATGCAGCGGACGAATTGATGGCGGAGCTTTCCGAGATTCGGGTCGCGGAAGGTGACAAGTTCCGTGAAACGCGCGGCGAATTTGTCGAACCGGTTCAGCTTCAAGTGGTGTGCCAATCGCTCTGGGAAAATCTCCCCTCGGAGTGGAAGAACGAAGCGAACGCAAGCAGCGACGGATCGCATCTGATCACGGCCGAATACATCGAACGCTTCGGCGACGTGGATAACGCTTTAGCGCGTTACTATGATCGTTCGGTTGAGAAAGCTGCTGCGGCCAGTGAAGGCAGAATAGGAGAAGGTGAATTGCGACGTTGGTTTGGAACAGCTCTGATAACTCCTACCGGTACACGCGGACTTGCTTTTCGCGGTGCGCCTGGAGCTACCTGGAGAATCCCGGGCCTGGCGCTAAAAGAACTCGAAGAAGCTCACGTTATACGCCGTGAGGACCGCTCCGGCACAATAACCCACGAGTTGACTCATGATCGCTTTATTGAACCAATACAGAAGTCGAACCATAAGTGGCTTGGCGGTTATCAGGATGCGGAGCGAATTCGCGCCGAGCTAGAAGAATACGCTACACGTGGCTCGGATGAGCTTCTGGATGAAGTGGAGCTTCGTGAAGCAGAAGCGTATTTAAATTCGCCAGAGGCGAAGATTCTCGGCGCAAGTGCGGAGGCGCGGCAGCTTGTTACGCGCAGCAGGAAGCAAATTGAGGAGGCCAAAAGGCGCCAGGCCGAGGAGTTGGAGGAAGCACGTCAGCGCGCGGAAGAACAGGAAAAACTGCGTAAAACCGAGAGTGAACGCGTAAAGCTTCTGCTCGAGAAACGCAGACGGGAACGAATTTTCAGCGTCACGGTCTTCCTTCTCGGAACGATTATGCTGATTGCCTTCGCAGCCCTCGGGTTAGTGTCATACCGGGCGTGGCAGCTTTCGAAAAAAAACGCCGCAGGCCTGAAGGCGCAAGTTGATCAACTCGTCGAGAAGGGTCGGATTTTGAGAGAAAAGGCAAAGACAGACTTGGCTGATGAGACGAATCCGATAAAAGACGTCACTGCGCTCCGGAACCTCGCTCTTGCTCTGACTGGTAATCCTCGGGATACGGAAGCAGCAAAGCTGGCCAGCAATCTATTGCTTCAACATGTTTGGTGTCCACCGGCCGCGCCAGCCGTGACCTACCAAAAAGATGCGTTGCTGGCAGCGACCTTCGTTCCAGGAGGAAGTAACAGCGAAATTTTCGCTATGGGGGGCGATGGTCAGCTCTTGTTCTGGAATGGCGGACGCTCGTTATCACCCACGAAATTGTTGTTTGAGAAGCCGAAACCGGGCAACCCCCAGCAGATCGTGCAATCCGGCTTTGCCTCTTTCAGCCCGGATGGACGATGGCTGTTGGTTATTCCACCGACGCTTGCATCCGCTGCCGACGGAGACAGCGCCGCTCAAGGCGCGCCTCCACAGGGAGCACCGCCTGCGTCCGGCATTGATCGCCACGAGCTATGCAAAATTCAGATCTGGCGATGGTCGATGCAGAATCGTACGTACGAGCAGACGGGTGAAGACTTGGAAATTCAGCGTCTTCGAGGTTCCCGCATAAATTTTGCCTGGTCTAACGAGTCAGATCGGCTTGTCATTGTTAATGCCCGGGGCACAAACGAGGCTGAATGTGCCTTTTTCCAGGTCGGGGGAACCTTCCTGGAGCTCGTCGATCGGTCGAGCCGGCTTAATGAAATGAAAATCGTGGCGCTTGCCTTCGCCAGGTACCACAGCGGCATCGCCGCAGTGTCCTTGGAGCCCGCAGGTCCGTTGCGCAAAGTAACTTTATTTTCATTCAGCGGAGAGTATCTCGAAAGATTCCCTATAAGCGGAAAGGATTCGATTTTATTGTCCGAGGGTTTCCTGCCAAATGGCATCGCTTTCGGCCCGAGCGATGACGAAATTACCCTAACAAGTTGGAACAGTGTCCGAATCCTCAATATTGGTGATGGAAAAGTTACCCCGATTCCTCCACCGACTTTCCGCGACCAATTCATGCGACTGGTCGTCGGACCAGGCGACCTTTCCACGCGGCTGGTTGCCACTTCACTTTACGGTCGAGTTCACGTCGCAAAGGGTTCGCAAAGGAAAGAGCCAGCCGAGCCCGTGATCTTCCGCGGCTCAATCGGAATTCCACAGTTCAGTTCCGATGGCCAACGATTGTTGATTCTATCAGGCGGAATGTTGAATGTGTACGACAGCCTTCGCCTCATCGACGTCAGTCCGTTATATCGGCCGCGGGAAGCTGCACCTGAAAGGTTCGAACAAAAACCTGCGCCTCCATGGCTGGCGGAGATTGCCGGCGCAGTAAGCGCCTCCGATCCGAGTCAAGATGGCTCTTTGACCACATTGCAAGATGTGCGGAGGAAGTATCCCAAAAGCAAAGCCGGTGACGCCTACCAATCGGTCTGGAAGCATTTTTTCCCAGACGAACGCAGCAAATAAACTGGAATGGAGTTGCTCGCAGCTCCAATGCCGAAAATCGATTGAGAATTCGTTGCCGGCGGAGGGGCTCGAACCCACACGACCTTGCGGCCACTGGATTTTGAGTCCAGCGCGTCTGCCAATTCCGCCACGCCGGCATCAGCGAAATTTGATACTACGAAGCATGGAACGAAGCTCAAATTCCAATCGCGCTTCCAAGAAGAGAAGGAATCGTTTTCTGCCGTACCTGTCGCATGAGATCGCCGCTAAATTGCCCCGTATATAAAACTAAGTTCCGGGCCACGGCCAACATTTCGTCGCACCACGAAATTACATTGGAGGGAGTTGTGAGGGAGAAGTTGCAAATCTTGTTTGGGCGCTTTGTTCCAAGGGCGCAGAATTCTGGCGGTGAATTTGGGGAATTCGTGCGGGAAAGCTTACTGCTGCTGTTCCGCCGCTTCCTTCTTTTCGCGCGGGAGGTGCGGTACAATCGCGTAAGCCATTACAACTGCGAGCCAAGCCCCAAAGTTGAATGGCCACACGTAATCAATTCCTCGGTCGCAATCCATTCGCCACCCGTTTCGGCCACTTGGATTTGGTATCCTCACCATAAACACTGGCATCACGGGCATTACCGAAGTCGCCGTTAGGAGCGATCCGACAGCCCGTGCGGTATTTGGCAAACGATCGCTACAAAGCCGCATCCCGTTGGGGGCTGCGTGTCGGCTAGTCATAAATCTAGAGCCCTGTCGCAAGCGTTTCCGTTTTACCCTTCGCACCGCCCAGCGAGTGCCGAGCTTGCTGCCATCACTGTCCGAATCACTTCGTCATCCGGAAAATCAAACGGGTCGATAAACAGCCGAAAAATAGACCGCCCCCCACACCGCTGGCGCGAAGGGCGGCTGTTCCCCCCAGAACAATCTTGAATCGGAAATCAGATCGACCGCGCGCTTATCTTTGCGGTTCAACCCGGCCATGCGTCGTTAGGAATCGGCGCGCGCATGGTTTAGTAGCCGTCCCTCGCCGCGGTCGTATCTCCTTGAGGTGCAGGCTTAATTAGCTCGATGATTATAGTGTGGCATCCAATGCCTGCAAACCGCGAGGTGGTCCTAAAATTTCGCGAATGAGGATTGCCTGCCGCAAACTCGATTTCGATCCGAGCAGGGTGACGATATCTTTTTTGCCACCTCGTTTGGCAACTATCTGACTTGCCTTCGCGTCCAATTCCACAGCCGTTTTGGTCATCACCGACTGCTGAGGACCTACCGGGAACGTCTCATGAACCTCGAACGTTGCCACAGGCAAAGCCGGAGCAACTGGAACGATTTGCTGCAATCCGCCTGATTGTTCGAGGGAAGCACTTTCTGGTTCTTTGACCTCCTGTTTCTCTGCGCGTTGGCGAGGTAATCGCCACACACGTTGGAGCGACGGTGGGGGTTGTACAGGCGCCAGTGGCCGAGGCGGAATATTACTTCGCGGGACAACGGGTGAAGGAGGAGTTGAACTTGGGGGCTGACCCAGGGCTTCGAGGAATTTGCGAATTCGATCCGCATCGGATTCGGCTGGCGCACGTTGAGTTGATCGGCGGGCTTCTTGCGTCGGTGAGCTCGGCGTGTCATTCGAATCGCTCTTTTTTGCTTTGCTTATTGCTTTCGACAACAGCTGAAACAAAGCTGCGGCAGCGACCAGTAGAAAGAAAAGTAGATTGTCGAGACTAACCGCAAGCATGGCTACAAGGTCGGTGAAGATTTACTGATCACGTCCCATCCGTCCGTGGCTTCTCTCCGCCGGCAATGGATTCGCGCATCGAAGTGTCGGCCTGGACATTTTTCATCCGGTAGTAATCCATTATGCCGAGATGCCCGGCGCGAAACGCCTCCGCCATCGCCATCGGCACTTGTGCCTCTGCTTCGACTACCTTCGCTCGCATTTCCTGCGTTCTGGCGCGCATCTCTTGCTCAACAGCAACCGCTGCTGCTCTGCGTACTTCAGCCTTTGCTTGCGCCACGCGCTTGTCTGCCTCGGCTTGTTCGGTCTGTAACTTCGCGCCGATGTTATCGCCCACGTCAACGTCAGCGATGTCGATCGAGAGAATCTCGAACGCGGTATTACTGTCGAGACCTTTGGCGAGAACCGTCTTCGAGATGCGATCGGGATTTTCCAACACCTCCTTGTACGAATGCGCCGAACCAATCGCGCTCACAATGCCTTCGCCGACTCGCGCAATAATGGTTTCTTCGGTCGCGCCACCGACGAATCGATCAAGATGCGAGCGCACGGTGACTCGCGCTTTGACCTTCACGCCAATACCATCCTGCGCAACGCCATCAATCGTTGAGCGGCCCATCGTCGGGCTCGGCGCGTCAATGACTTTGGGATTGATACTCGTGCGCACCGCTTCGAGCACGGTCTTGCCTGTTCCCTTGGTGGCAAGATCGATAGCGCACGCACGATTGAAATCGAGGGTAATGCCAGCTTTGTCGGCAGCGATCAAAGCGAGAACTACATGGCTTACGTCGCCGCCTGCGAGGTAATGCGCCTCGAGCGGATCGCTCGGGACGTCGAGACCAGCTTTCACAGCTGTGATCCGATTGTCGACAATTAGTCCCACCGGTACCTTGCGCAGCCGCATTCCGACCATTTTGCCGAGGCCCACCGGCGCATTCGCGATGCGTGCTCGTAACCAGAGACCGAAGAAATTGAAAAGAACGATCGCGAGCACAAACGCGAATAACGCCAGTACGGCGAGCCCGATCAGATAAAGCGATTCCATGTTGCTCGAAATCCTATCGAAGCAGATATGAGACGAAAAGTTCTAATTGACCGAGCATCAAAATCGGCGTCGCACGGGATGGTGCTCGGGGGGGGACTTGAACCCCCATGCCTTTCGGCATACGCCCCTCAAACGTACGTGTCTGCCATTCCACCACCCGAGCGTGAGAGGGAGCAAACTTTCCGCAGACGGCAACCGCTGGCAAGTGTCGACTATCTTTCTTCTTACTCGTGCTCGTAATCATGACTCACGACAAACGAAATTCTTTGCAGAATGAAGTATCAGCGATTCGCGATTAAATTCGAACAGGAGCATGAGCACGAGCGACGAAGAGTGGATCAAAATCGATCTGCACATTCACACCCTCGACGATCCGAAAGACGCCGTGGATTTCTCGGCGCATCAATTATTAGAACGGGCGCGCTCGCTTGGATTTCGCGTGCTCGCCATCACCCTGCACGACGCTGTCTTTGACCGGAAGGAAGTATTCGCGGACGCAGCGGCAATGGGCATTCTGCTCATTCCCGCGGCCGAGGTACGTTTGCTCGGCGCTGACGTGATTGTGTTGAATGTCACCGCGGAAGAGATCGCGCAGCTGAAAAATTTCGATGATTTGCGACGACTCCGGGCGAACCGAGGGGATTCTATTTTTACTATTGCGCCGCACCCGTTCTATGTTGTCGGCGGCTCAATCGGATCGCGGCTGTTCGCAGAGATCGATTGTTTTGATGCGATCGAGTTCTGTCATTTTCACATTGGCCCGTTCAATCCGAATCGCCGGGCAAAACGAGTCGCAACCCAGTTTAGCAAGCCAATGATCGCCACTTCCGATGCGCATCGACTACATGCCTTTGGCCGGCATTACACCAGTATGCCGATGCCGCGCGCGCTTACGATCGAGGATGTTCTTGCCGGCTTGCACAGCGGCC
This sequence comes from Candidatus Udaeobacter sp., assembly GCA_045809725.1. Taxonomy (GTDB): domain Bacteria; phylum Verrucomicrobiota; class Verrucomicrobiia; order Chthoniobacterales; family UBA10450; genus Udaeobacter. The sequence goes on from JBJMXF010000058.1 coordinate 6,589, forward strand.
CGCTGCGCCTAACAAGTCCATCTTCGACCCTGAAAGATTTTCTAAGCGCCATCTATTTCGTTTTCCTGGCGCATCCCTTTCGTGTGCGGCGAAAGATGGCAGCTCCCAGAGCCGCCAAGCGTACCGGAACGCTCCCGCCTCAGTGCTGAGGAGCGGGTTTCGTTAGATCGTAAATTGCGCCCCAATCACCCGAGGCGACGAGGAATGCTGTCGTTTCCCATGGGTGGGTGCTTGACTGATAGTTTGTTTTTTCGTCCTGGCCCCAAAAGATATAGCGCACGTTTAATGCTTTCGCCGCGTCACGCCAGTTTGCCGCGCCGTTCATCAGGGCGGTTAACTGATCGTTGGTCTTACCGTAATCGAATCCTTCGGTCCACAAATGCCCGGGGTAGCCGAGCACAGCTTTGCGGCCTTGCAGCAAAACTGGTTGATTGAAGGTGGGAAAGGTCGCGAACCGCGCGTCCATCGGCAACGGCCGAAGCGCGGTGCCAATGCGGTCGAGTCTGGCTCGTTCAATCAGTCCAAAGCCCGGATGTCCGGCTGACAGGCCGCCAAGTAGCGTGACAAATCCCGAACCGAACAGCAGTAGACACATAACGGCCCGTTCCGGAAAAACCCAGCGCCCAATGATGTCGCTCCACAGAAAAGGCAGGATAAGAAAATAGCCCCAAATCATGAGCTTGAGATTGTCCCATTCCCACGGGGCGGTTTGAACGAAATAGCCGAAAACGAAAATCACCACTGCCGCCAACACGAAAGCGATGTCCGCCGGCGGCCTGTCGCCCCAACGCCATTTACCCTTCCAAATTCGCCAGACGCACAATCCAACAAGCACCAATGCCAACGGCACCCATAAACCGAAGTTGGGCAGCCAAAATTGGAAAAACGGAGCGATGACACCGTTCCATGTTTTTTGCAACAGCATGCCAGGCCCGGTTGAAGACCCCCAATCCTTTGGCCCAAGCCGGAAGAAAGGCGCAGCGAATTCGGTCGAATCCTGAGCCCATCCGGGATGCCACTTCAGCACCGATGCCGCGCGAAACTGATCTGTTGTTAGCCACACAAAAAAAGTCGCCGGGATGAAAGCCGCAATCAGCAGGGCAGCAGCGTGTCTGCGAATTGGTGCGCCGCGGAAAATATCCGGCCAGATCTTCGGATGCGAAATCAAGCGACCGACGCCAGCCATGCCCTGATTGCGAACTACGTTACGGATAAATTTAATTTCGCTCGCTCGCTCAAAAAACAATCCGACAACCAGCACGATGCTCAGCGCGATAAAAGTATGCAGGTGAAACAGCGGCAGCGAAGCGTAAATCGAAAGTTCGACCCACCAGGGCAGGGGACCTTTCCGGTCGCCCTGATCGCTGACCACCGCGGCCTCAGTCTTGACGGCGTCACCAAGCTGGTCGGCATCAGCAACCACAGCTACGGGAGCTTGGGTAAAAAATCTTTCGCGCCAATGCCATAGCAACACCAAGCCCGCCGGGATGGCATAAAGCCAACCGCGCTGCGTAACGAGCATGGACAACGCAATGCTTTTCCAAGCGATAGGCTTGTGCGCGATATCTGCTGCCGCGCCCTGATAATCCAAAAACTTGAATGTCTTTAAAAACTGAAATCCGGCTATACCGCCGTTAAACAAAAAACCTGCAACAGCGAACGTGCCGCCCCACCGGTAGAACCCGTAAAAGATCGCGAGTGAAGAGAGCAATCCGACCCACACCAGCCCGACCAACAGATCGATGTGAACCAGCGAAAGCAGCGCGTTGAACAGGTCGATGCCGGCCGGATATCTTAATTTGCTGAAGACGAAGATGGGATTGTCCGGCCAAAGGGCGACGCCGTTAGCGAAATTTTTGATGAGCGTCAGGTGCAGTGAAAGATCGCCAAGATTATTTGGCGACTGGATCTTGAGTTCACTGCCATCAATGTACAGCAGCCAGACAAACGATCGCACGGCAAAGACGGCGAAACAAATTGCGACCGCCCAGAACCAGACGCTGCGATAACGCATCAACGCCGCTGGAAGCACATTCGTCGCGTCTTCTTCTCCAGGAGGTTTTCGCGGCCTTTTTTCTATTGTCGGAACGGAAGCGGCCTTCTGTACAAACCAGCTGTCTCGAGTTCCAAGCAAAGCCGCGATTGCGAATGCGGCGCCACACAGCAGCGCCAGGGCTGCGCTAACCGCATTTAGCCCTCTTCCTACGAGCCCCAGAACAACTCCGCAGACCACCGACAAATTGACGAACGTAACCCCAGCTGTGACCCACTTCATGGAACTTTGGAGGCTGAAGGAGAAATCGCGGGTGAAGCAGAAGGCGCCGGTGACATAGAAGCCGCGGGAGAAGGAGAAGGCGCGGGTTTCGGCGCGCTGCCATCAAAATCCGGCGCTCTACCTGGGAACATGTCTTTAAACACTTTGGTGCTGAAAAAGATCTTCGACGGGTCCTGGTAGTTACGCAGCGTCATCATGTCCGTGTAATACTTGCCTTTCAATTTTGATTCGATGTCTTTGATTTTGTCCTGCTGCACCATGAGAAAATCGCCATCGAGATCCGCCGGCATGTTTCCGCCTTCATAGTAGCCGACGCGATCGAAATCGCCGAGGACCCACGGAAGCGGGTAAATACTGGAGCGAATCAAATGTCCCGTAAGATGATAGTTGGAGGGATCTCGCTTCGCCATTGTTAGAAGCGGTTTCGTCAACTTAAAGATATCATTGTACGTCTGGACGTATGCGTAAGGCTCCTCTGGAGAGCTACACTTAAAGTAGTTGAGCCAAACCGATGAGCCGAGCGATATGCCCAGAAGGACCCCTAGCGTGATGTAAACTTTGCGGAGATTTTTCGGGCGCACGAGCAATATCGCCGAGCCAAGAACAAACAGGAAGGGCCATCCAAAACTGATGATACACCAGGGCGTCTTATATTTGACTATGCTGTAGGCAACGAGGCTGCCCACGCCGTAAATAGCCAAATAACGCAAATTGAGATTTTTCAGCTTTTGGCAGAAGGCGCACAGAATGAATCCCACGAGCATAGGCAGCTCGTAACCGAAGAAGTCGGACCGTTTGATGTCGAAGTGGGGTATCATCAAGCCGAGCCAATAATCCCACGGCTTTTCATGGCCGTGGCCCGCAGCGCCAGTCTCTGTCCATGCCTTAAACGCCAGATACAGGCCTTTGACGCCGTCCCAATTAAAGAATGTCCCCGAATAGAAGAAGACGATGGCAAATCCGCCTGCGATAGCGATCATGGCGAGATCGATCCAGCTCCAGGTTTGCTTCGCCGGCTTGGCGTCCGGAACGCGACTCAGCCAGTAAGAAACTGCCAGAGTTGGGATCGCGAGCACGGCGCACGCAACATGAATTGCGTAAGTCTCCTTCGTGAGAATCATGCCAGTTAATCCCACGCCGGCGTACCGCAAATAGGTCAGCGTGCCGCGCCTCCACAAACCGAGCAGTCCCAAAATGAAAATCATCGAGAAGAACTGCAGCCACACTTCGTGAATGGCGTAACGGCCGTAGAAAACGAAGCCGGGGGATATTGCCATGGCCAGCGCAGCGATTCGGCTCACGTTTCGTCCGACGACCGGCTCGAACTTCAAAGCAACCCAAACACAGCTGATGCTCAAAAGTACGACCGGCAACCGTATCGCCCACAAATTCCGGCCAAACAAACTCTGGAATAGTACGAGAGCGTAAAAGTGAAGCGGACCGTGATAGTTAGTCGGGTCGTAACGGTAAAACCCGTTCTTCATCACCTGGTCGACGAACCATCCGTTGATGCCCTCGTCGAAGTGCGGTGGCTTCATACCCAGCAGCAAGAAGCGGAGGAACGCTGCCAGCGCGAGGATCAACCACGGCACCCAGTCCGTCGCCTCGAAGCGAAGCTTCCACCGCTGCAGGTAATCGCTCGCTCGCGTTGGAGCGGGAGCAGATTCTGCTAGCGCGTTGCGCTCGGCACTGCTAGTACGCGCTGCCATGCGCATCCTTGTCACCGGTGGCTGCGGATTCATCGGGAGCAACTTTATTCGATATATTTTGCAACATTACAAGCCCGCATACGTCACGAATGTCGATGTGCTCACTTATGCTGGTAACATCGTCAATCTTGAAGGGGTGGTCGAAGAACATGGCGAGCGTTACGAATTTTTCAAAGCCGATATTGCCAATGCGGATTTGATGGACGCATTGATGACCGAGCACCAGTTCTATGCGGTGATCAATTTTGCGGCAGAATCGCATGTCGACCGCAGCATCAATGATCCACTCAACTTTATTCATACGAACGTCATTGGCACCAGCGTGCTATTGGAATGTACACGTCGCCACGGCGTTCAGCGGTTTGTTCAAGTCTCAACAGATGAGGTATATGGATCGCTCGGCACTGAGGGAAGGTTCACAGAACAATCGCCACTCGATCCCAGCTCGCCGTATTCAGCAAGCAAAGCCAGCGCCGACCTCCTCGCGCTCGCGTCTCATAAGACGTACGGCCAGGATGTCCTGGTGACCAGATGCTCGAACAATTACGGTCCGTATCAATTTCCGGAAAAATTAATTCCGCTCATGATTATCAAGGGTCTCCGCGACGAGCCGCTTCCGGTTTATGGCGACGGCAAAAACGTGCGCGATTGGATCCATGTAGACGATCATTGCGCCGGCATTGTCGCTTCGCTTTTCGAAGGCAAACCTGGAACAGTTTATAATTTCGGCGGCAACAGTGAGATGGTGAATCTCGACCTTGTCAGAATGATTCTCGATCGGCTTGGCAAACCACACAGTCTCATTTCATTCGTGCCGGATCGGCTTGGTCATGACCGCCGCTACGCCATCGACTCAGCGTTTGCACAACGCGAATTGAATTGGAAGCCGCTTCGCAATTTCAAACAAGGCCTCGACGAGACAGTTCAGTGGTACATCGATAACGCATCCTGGTGGCAACCCCTACTCGAGCGCGCAGGTAGATATTAAAATGTTGAAGAGGATCAGGGGAACGGATCTTCAGCTGGTTTTACAAGCTACTGCTGGCGGATCGCCGTTGACGGTGACACCCCGATGAAAATTGTAGTTCTAGGTGCGGGCGGGCGACTCGGTGCGGCGTTGATGCGGGAATTCCGACCGAAATGCGAGGTGGTGGGATTCAATCATGCACAACTTGATCTTTCCAATTTGGAGAGCGTGCGCGAAGAACTGGGTGCCACAAGCTTCGACGTTTTGATTAACGCGGCAGCGTTCACGAACGTCGACGCTTGCGAGACGGAGCGTGATCGCGCGTTTCGGATTAACGCGGAAGCACCGCGTGTTCTTGCTGAAACCTGCAACGAAAAACACGCAAAGTTAATTCACTTCAGTACGGATTATGTTTTCGACGGAGAGAAACGCGCGCCTTACACCGAAGAGGATCAAGCGAATCCGATCAGCGCTTACGGCGAATCGAAGCTTGCGGGAGAAAACAGCGTGCTCGCAGCGGGCGATGAGCATCTTGTTGTGCGGGTGTCCTGGGTATTTGGTCCTGACCGGCCGAGTTTCGTGGACGCCATGATCAAGCGCGCCCAACAAGACCAAAAGATTGATGCCATATCCGACAAATTTTCCACGCCGACTTATACCCATGATATTGCCAATATGTTGCCGGAATTTTTCGATCGTGGCGTCGCAGGCGGGGTTTTGCATTTCGCGAATGCCGGCAAATGCACCTGGCAGGAATACGCGCAATGGGCGCTGGATTGCTGCCGCGATGCCGGTATTTCCCTGAAGGGAGCAACCGTCGGCGCGCTAAAGCTGAGTGAGATGACGCGCCTTCCCCAAGGCTCCGGCGGGCGGGCGCCCTGGATTGCCCGCCGCCCCATCTATTCAGTCCTGTCCACGGCTAAATATGAGCAGCTGACCGGCACGCCACCTCGGACTTGGCGAGCGGCAGTTGCTGATTATATTACGCGTTCCTATTCCAAAAAATGAAAACACCAATCTTCGCTTTCACCTTGTCGCTGATCATGTGCCTAAGCGCTCGCGCCCAACTGAAATGGGAACAAACGTCGGTCGAGCTGCATCCCGCCCCCACGGATAAACAGGCGGTGGGCCATTTTAAATACGAGAATACTGGCAAGACGCCGGTGCACTTTAAATCTGTTCACGCGTCGTGCGGTTGCACCACTGCGCAAAGCCAGAAGGAAGAAGTGCCCCCCGGAGAAAAAGGCGAAATCACAGCCACATTCAACATCGGCGATCGGACCGGTACTCAGGTCAAAACCGTGACGGTGGAGACCGACGAGGCCACAAATCAGAAAACCGTGCTCACGCTCAAGGCCGAAATCCCGCAGCAACTTGAAATCACGCCGAATTTCGTGTTTTGGAAACAGGGCGACAAACCCGACACAAAAACGATTAACGTAAAAGTCGGCAAAGATTTTACGGTCAAACACCTAAAGGTCACGTCTTCCACTCCGGATTTTCAAGCCAAGGTGGAGGAAGCTGGTAAAGGCGAGTTCAAGATCGACGTCAAACCGCAGGACACGAGTAAGGTGGTCGCGTCGATGCTGACGATTCAGCCTGAGGATTCGCAGAAGGTTTTTTACGCCACAGCGCGGGTCACCAACGCACCCCAGGTTCAATAGACTGAGCAAACCTGTAGCCACGGCCCTGTGGGGCGTCTGGTTCTGATCACTGGCGAGGACGAGCCGGCGACAGACCGGTGGCTACAACAATCGGGAAATAAGTGAAATCTTCGCTGGTCGCGCAGGCTGTTATTCTGGCAGCCCTGGCGCTTCTACCGGCGGCAGGCGAGGCGATTTATTTTCGCGATAAGATTTCGTGGCGCTCAGCTATTGCGCCGTCGGAAATGGTCACCGTCGAGCAGGCGCGTGAATTTGGCGGCACTGCGATCTGGGTCGACGCGCGACCGGACGAAGACTTCGCGAAAGATCACGTTCCGGGCGCGGTTTTATTGAATGAAGACCGCTGGAATGAATTGCTGCCGCAATTTCTGGCGGCATGGGCGCCCGGCAAAAAAACAGTCGTCTATTGTAGCAGCCTAAGCTGCAACGCCAGCCGGGAAGTTGCCCGTCGCCTGCGAAAGGAAGCGCAGCTGTCGGATGTGTTCGTCCTGGAAGGTGGGTGGGAAGCGTGGCTGAAGAAGAACCGATGAACAAAACGCCCAACGCTCAACTCCCAACGTCGAACGCCGAACCGTCGGAACATTCGACATTGGGCGTTGGGCGTTCGGCGTTGGACGTTCGGCGTTTTCTCTGGCGAATTGTCGACTTCGTCCTCGCCGGAATCTTTATTTTCGCGGGGCTGACAAAGATTCTCGATCTGGATCATTTGATCGCTGACCTTCAGCATCTGCGCGTAACGAACGCTTTCGCCGATCTTGCCCAACTGTCGCTCGCAAGTCCCGCAGAATTCGCCAGCGACATCGATAATTTCAAAATTCTGCCGTGGCCTGTCAGCGTGGCGCTCGCGTTTTATCTTCCTTGGCTGGAAATTTTCTGCGCGCTCGGGCTTGTGTTTCGTTTTTTGTATCGCGGTGCTCTTTCAATTTTGAGTGCGTCCATCGTGGTCTTCACCCTCGGCATCGTTGCGGCAAAAGTTCGCGGACTCGACATCACCTGCGGCTGTTTCGGTCACGCCAGCCAACATTGGAGTTTCCCGGCACACCTTCTAACCAATCTCGCAATTCTCGCAGGACTGCTTTTGCTTTCCTTCAAAGCTATGTCTCGAAATAGACTGCAAATGCCGTCTAACTCTCGTTAGGTTATAACGCGCGTTATTTTAGCTTCGTAGTATTGGTGTTTTGCGGGAGCATTGGCATGCACCAAACACAATCCGTGTCTAAGTCGCAGACGCTCGTCGCGGCGCGGCAAGGACTGATAGGTTACGTATAGGCGGGGCTTGGGGACCCGGTTTCCGTATAGTCATCACTAGTCGCGCAAGTGGCGGATACCTTTCAGAGAGAAATCCCGGATTCGATCAAGGGCAGATTATTTCGCCTTCGATCTTGCGCGATCGAAGGCAAGGCCAGGAAGCCCCAGCACGATTATGTAAGCGATTAACCAGAACTTTTCGTCAATTGGACAGTTTTACTCGAAGATCTTAAGTGCTGGAGGCTTGAAACTCTCTCGCGGCGTGAACCACCAATGATGCCGGACAATGTTGATAAACTCGCGGCGCTCATCGTCCAGCAACGTGATGCTTTGCTCGAGCGCTGGCGACAACAGGTAAAAGAGCTTCCCTCAGCGAAGAATCTCAACATCCCAGCGTTGAACGATCACATTCCGGGACTACTTGACGAATTGGTCAGCGCTCTGTGTGTGAAGTCTGATCAGACGATTCCCGAAGCGTTGGTCGAAGGCAGTCCGCCAGCTCATGGCCTGCAACGTCTCCAGGAAGCTTTTGATCTCGAAGAAGTGGTGGCGGAATACAACATCCTGCGCGGTTGCATCCACGATCTTGCGGAGAGCAACGGTTTAGTCTTACAAGGCGAATCGTTCCACATTCTGAATCGGGTCCTTGATCAGGCGATTGGTTTGGCCGTGCAAACATATGCCACGCAAAAAGCGCTGGAAGTGCAACGGCGTCGCGAAGACTATCTTGCTTTTGTTGCGCACGATCTGCGAACTCCACTGAATGCCATTGCGTTGGCAACGCGGGTTCTGGAGATGACCTGCCGGGATCCAGACGCTCGCGCGGAAACTGGGCGCATGTTGAAAACGTTAGGTCGGAACGTTCAGCATCTTCAGCGCCTGGTGGACAAGATCATCGAGGAAAACACCAATCTGCGAACCGAAACCGGAGTGAAATTGGAGCGACGCGAATTGGACCTGTGGCCGCTTGTCGAGGCCCTCATTTACGATCTCCATCCGGTTGCTGGGACTGACAGTACACAGCTGATTAACAAAGTGCCCCAGAGCCTGGTAGTTTATGCCGACGCCAGTTTGTTGCGTCGCGTGTTTCAAAACTTGATTGCCAATGCAATCAGGTACACACCCCGCGGAAAGATTCGCATCGGCGCACGAAAACTCGATAAACAAGGCACGGTCGAATGTTGGGTCAGTGACAACGGCGCGGGAATTCCGGAAGATCAACTTGAGAGAGTTTTCGAAGATTTGGAGAGCGATTCTCAGACTGCAGGGTTGGGTCTCGGCCTCGCGATTGTGAAAACGTTTGTCGAAGCCCACGGTGGCAAAGTGAGCGTGGAGAGCACACTCGGACGGGGCTCGGAGTTTCGATTTACTCTGCCTGCCAATGCGACGTGAGCGCGACCGGTAATCAAACCGCTTAATTCCGGCAAATATCGGCTGTATCGCGCAACAAAGATGCGAGAACCGGCAAGCGCAAAAAATCTCGGCACGTGCAACAGCAAGGCTGCGGCGAAAAATACGAGCCCACGATTCAGTACTTCAAACGGCATTAGGGGCGAGGCTGCTTCGCTGCATTGCCTGTTCAAATTTTGCCGGCTTGATTAAACTGGCATCCGTATTCCACAATGTGCGCTGTAGATTGCGATGAGACAGATTCTGCTCTCCCACCCATATGCGGTTTGCATTGCCGTGTTGGTAACAACGGGCCATGCGGTGACTCACGTTCTCGGTGAATCATTAATCGCGCAGCAAATCCAATCGCCACCGCCCATCAGGACAGCACAATCACCGACAGCTGCACCGCTGAGTCAGTCGCCTCAAGCGACTTCGGGCCAAAATCAATCGTCCGAATTAGCAAATCTCGAAGCTAAGGTTCGACCTTCCGTGATTTGGGTAAGCACCTTTGATTCAAAAGGGAATTTGTTACGGACGGAGAGTGGTTTTTTTATTTCGGCAGACGGCAGATTTGTTACCACTGCAAGTGCAGTTGAAGGCGGCGTTAACGCTGTCGCCAAGACGGGCGACGGTGGAATCTACAATGTCGACGGAGTTCTCATGGTCGCGAAGTCGGCGAATTTGGCGCTGCTCAAGGCCGACATCAAACCCCAAAAACTTTTGAGGTTTCTTGAGCTGACCAAAACCGCCGAGCTCTCGAAAGACGCAAAGGTCGCAGTAGTAGGCAGCTCCCTGGCTGGAAACGAAGGGAGCGCCCGCGAAGCAACCATCACCGCGCAGTCGTCCGAGCGATTGGAAATTGCGGGGGCAACTGGCGCAAGTGCGGTCGGGTCGCCCGTCGTAAATGAGAATGGCGATGTTGTTGGCATCGTCACCTCGCCGGGAGAAAAAACCATTGCGCGTCCGGTCTCTGAATTGCATTCGCTCTTATCTCGAGTTAAGCCCGATGCTGAGGCACGTTGGTCCCAAGCGGCCCTAACGAGCCCGACACCGCGCGCGACGCCGAAGCCGCGATTGCTATTTGCGCCTGCACCATCATTTCCGCCAGGCCAATCTCTGCCGGGGCAGACGGGGACCGGTCGTTTCCGTTTAACTTTTGATGGTCAGGGGAATGTTACAGACATTCGCGTCGTCTCATCGACCGGAAACGCGTCCTTCGATCAGGCCGCGATAAAAACGCTTCGGCAATGGAAATCTGCTCCCAGCCAGGGGTGGCAGGCGACGGTCCCGGTGACATTTCGAACCAGGTGATAAAAGCGCAAACGGTGACTTCGGGTTGCGAGTGAAAACAGGTCGAGTGCGTTCTGAAACCACACGCTGCATCGACAGAATCAGTTAGCCAAACTTTCGTTGGCAGTAATGAAAATTCGCCCAGCTATCGACGCTGATCGCGACGCGATTTGGAACATGATCCACGAGGTCGTTGTAGCAGGAGATACGTATGCGTTAGATCCGAACATTTCGCGCGAAGACGCAATGACGTACTGGTTTGCGCCCGGGATACGCACATACGTGGCGGAAATTGGAGGAGAATTTGTACGGAAGGCTGCCAGCTTCCCGGCGACGCCAACGCGGTCGTCTACAGTAAAGGGAAATCCAGTAATAGCTGGCACCTATATCCTGCGGCCTAACCAATCAGGTGGCGGATCGCACGTCGCCAACGCAGGATTCATCGTTTCAGCGACCGCTCGCGGGCGGGGAATCGGTCGCGCAATGGCTGAGCATTGCTTGAGCGAAGCGCGCCAGTTTGGTTTTCGGGCGATGCAATTCAATTACGTGATTTGCACGAACACTGCTGCGATTCGTCTATGGCAGGACCTCGGGTTCGCAATCGTTGGCACATTGGCGAAAGCTTTCCGTCATCCAAAAAAAGACTACGTGGATGTGCACGTGATGTACCGCGCGCTGGCATAGCATCACCTTCGGCCCGCCCGGCGGTCACCAGCTAAACAATTATTGCAACAGGAATCGTTTCCTGCTGAATCTAAGCAGTGGAATGCAGACTATAATTCAGGTAATCGCGACTGGGACCGGATCGTTGCGAAACAAAATCATGAGCGATTCGCAACTCGAAAAAAAATTTGGTTTTATCAAAGTATGGCACAAGCAGCCGGGCCGTCCGCATGGCTGGGCGAAAATAAATAGTGCTCGCGACATTCACGGAGCGATCAACCTGGAGTGGCACGCGCGTAGCAGAACGTTGATCTGCCGCGTAGTGACAAAGCTCGGCAACAAGCCAAACTCAATCATTGGTGATTTTGTCGATTATCTGCTGGCGCGGCATCAAAGCCGCATTCTTGCCATTCACATTATGCGCCGATGAATCCGACGCTGTTCTTTGGTCGCCTCGTTAGGCAATAATCACTCCACCGTCACGCTTTTGGCCAGATTGCGCGGTTTGTCGACGTCGCGGCCGAGTGCGACAGCCACATGATACGCTAGAAGCTGGAGTGGGATGACCGCGAGAATCGGCATCACGTAATCAGGCGCTTCCGGCAGGACGATGATATCGTCAGCGATACCTTTGAGATGTTTCATGCAGTTGCCGCTTGTCAGCGCGATGATCGGTCCCTTTCGAGCTTTCACTTGCTCAATGTTGTTAAGGTTTTTCGAAAAAACGGAATCATCAGGTGCAATGAAGACGGAGGGCAAATCGGGTCGGATCAGCGCAATGATCCCGTGCTTGAGTTCCGCACTCGGATGGCCTTCGGCAAACAGGTACGTGATCTCCTTCATCTTGAGCGCACCTTCGAGAGCAAGCGGGAAATTGAACTGCCGTCCGAAAAACAGGAAACCATTCGCATTCGCATACCTGCCGGCGATTTCCTTAACGTGATCGTTCAGCTGTAAAACCGTTTCAATCTGCTCGGGCAACGCCTGTAGCGCCTCGATCACTTGCGTCCCCCCCGCCGTCGCGAGATTTCGCATGCGTCCGAAGAGCAATGCGAGCAGCGTGAGGATAGTGAGTTGCGACGTAAACGATTTGGTGGCCGCCACGCCAATCTCCGGACCGGCGTGCATGTAAACGCCGCCATCGCTTTCACGCGCGATCGTGCTTGCGACGTTGTTGCAAATTCCAAGGGTGCGAAAACCTTTGCGTCTGCTCTCGCGCAATGCGCCGAGCGTATCGGCAGTTTCGCCGCTCTGGCTGATGGCGAAGACCAGCGTTTCCGGCGTCATTGGCGTGTTGCGATGGCGAAACTCGCTGGCGTAATCCACTTCTGTTGGAATGCTCGCCATCCGCTCAATCAAATATTCGCCGACTCTTGCGGCGTGCAGTGCGGTGCCGCATCCGGTGAGAACGATTCGGCCAACATCGCGCAATTGCGCCGGCGCCATGTTCAAGCCGCCCAATTTAGCGGTGGATTCTTCAGTGTTGAGGCGGCCGCGCATTGCGTCGCGAACCGTGTTCGGTTGCTCAAAGATTTCCTTGAGCATGTAATGGGGATAATCCCCTTTGCCTACATCTTCGGCTGTGAAATCGACTTTGCTGACCGGATGCTCGGTGCTATCGCCGGCAAGCGAACTAATCTCGAATTTATCGGAGGCCACCGCGACAACATCGAAGTCATTTAAATAAACTGCGTCGCGCGTGTAGGCGACGATGGCGCTTACATCACTGGCCAGAAAATTTTCACCGTTTCCTACTCCGAGCACGAGCGGACTTCCGCGGCGCGCGCCGATCATGAAATCTGGCACGTCTGCATGGACCAGAGCGATGCCGTACGTGCCGATCACTTGCCGGAGCGCTGTCCGAACAGCTTCAAACAGCCGAGCCTTCTTTGCGGGAGCGTCTACCGTGTTGGCGCACGAATCGTCGTAAATCTTCCCGATCAGATGCGCCAGCACCTCCGTGTCGGTGTCAGAGCGAAATTTCGTGTCGCCACTACGGACGAGCTCATCCTTAAGCGCCTGATAATTTTCAATGACGCCATTGTGAACGAGCGCCAGGTTGCCGCTCGCGTCAAAATGGGGATGCGCGTTTTCGTCGTTCACGCTGCCGTGGGTTGCCCAGCGCGTGTGACTAATGCCTAACGAACCGGGCACCGGTTGCTTTTTGACCAATTTTGAGAGCTCGGCGATTCGTCCCGCGCATTTGCGTGTGTCGAGCTGTCCGCCATCGACCACAGCGATTCCTGCTGAATCGTAGCCGCGATATTCGAGGCGGCGCAATCCATCCAGCAAAATCGGCGTCGCCTGCGCACGCCCGACATAGCCAACAATTCCACACATGATTGCGGACTGTAATTGCGCCCGTTCTTACCCGCAACAGTGGGGCCTGAAGGATTCTGCGACTTCAAAAAATTTGCCGCAAAAGAGTAGATGGTGGGTTATTCATTATTCACAATGCGAGCTCAGGAGGACCGCAAAACGCTTCTGCAAAGCGCAACTGAGAAAACGCCCGGGGCGCTGCCGCCGGGCACATTGCAGCGAACGCTCGGTATCATCATGGGCGGCGGCGCAGGCACGCGTTTGTTTCCGTTGACTAAAGACCGAGCCAAACCCGCGGTCCCGATCGGAGGCAAATATCGGATCGTCGATATTTCAATCAGCAACTGTCTGAACTCAGGACTGCGCTCGATTTATCTCCTCACGCAGTTCAACAGCATGTCGCTGCACCGGCACATTCAGGCCAGCTACAAATTCGATAATTTTTCCCGCAGCTTCGTGGACATTCTCGCCGCGCAACAAACGCCTGAGGGCTCGCAATGGTACCAGGGAACCGCGGACGCGGTGAGGCAAAACATGCGCTACTTCCTCGAGCACCCGTACGATTATTATCTGATCTTAAGCGGCGACCAGCTCTACCGGATGGATTTTCGAACGCTGCTGCACCAGCACATCCGGCTTGGCGCGGACATCACATTGGCCACGAAACCTGTCGCGCGGCATCAGGTGGCTGAGTTTGGGATCATGCAGAGCGGCGTCGATCGACGGATCACCGGATTCATCGAAAAGCCATCGGATCAATCTGGTGTGCAGGAAATGAAGATGAGCCCCGAATTGCTGCGTTCCATCGGTGCGAATGAAACCGATGAATTATTTCAGGCATCAATGGGCATTTACGTTTTCAATCGCAACGTGCTCATCGAATCGTTGGAGAGCGATCTTTTCGATTTCGGTAAACACATTATTCCGACGTCGATAAAAGATCGGCACGTCAGCGCATTTATCTTCAAGGGTTATTGGGAAGACATAGGAACGATCCGCGCATTTTACGAGGCTAATCTGGATCTGACTGATATGGTTCCAGAATACAGTTTCTTTGAGCCCGACTCACCCATCTACACGCATCCGCGTTTTTTGCCTGGCAGCAAAATTAACGGCGCAACGCTGCGGCAGGCGATTATTTCTGACGGCTGTATCATCTCCGACGCGCACCTGGAGCGAAGCGTAATTGGGATACGTAGCGTAATTCAAAGCGGCGCCACCATCCGCAACAGCATCGTGATGGGCGCGGATTATTTTGAACTCGGCCTAACGGATTCCTCGCAGCCGCCCATGGGCATTGGAAAAAACTGCGTGATCGATCGTGCAATCATCGACAAGAACGCGCGCATTGGCGATGGCGTCGTGATTACACCGGAAGGGAAATCGCAGAACGTGGACGCAGATAATTATTTCATCCGTGATGGTCTCGTGGTCGTTCCAAAAAATGCAGTGATCCCGGCAGGTTTTTGGATTTGATGGTCGGCTACGGCGATCGCTGACCGTCGAGTCTGTAGAGGCGTATCGTAGGATTTTGTCCTACCACACAATCAGCCCGTGCTCCGATTGTCTGTTTCGGTGCGGTGGGCAGACTGCTCGTTGCATATGATTGCTCATCTTAATCTCGATGATCGGCTGTCAATCTTGCGCGCCGGAGATTCTTTCAGGAGCTGGAATTCGCTCGACGACCAGCGAATCTGCGTCCTTTGCGGAAGAAAATTCAAGGGCCGCCAGGTGGACATCCGCCGTTTGTCCGGAGGAAAATTCAAGCTGTGCTGTCCAACGTTGGGATGCGTGTCTACACCGCATCAATGGCGTTATGCGACCTCGCACGTTGCTTCTGACCCGGTTAAAAGACGATGGCGTCACCATTCGCCTAACAAGCGGCAACGTCGGTTGCCTGAATCAACGCTGCGAATGCAGCCCTGTCGCGTATGATCAGCGATACTCTGGATCAGTCTGCGGTCGAATCAGTGCCCGATGAAGTGCTGATGAAACATATTTCGTCGCGGCGTCATGACGCTCTTGCTGAGTTATATGGCCGGCACAGCAAAAGATTGCGAGCCACCATCGATGGCGTTGTTCATGAAGAAGCTGAAGCCGATGACGTGTTGCAGGAAATCTTCATCCAGGTTTGGGAAGAAGCGGGCCGTTATTCAGCCAAAGCAGGCAAACCACTCGGCTGGATGGTGACTATCGCTCGGCGGCGTGCGATCGACCGATTGCGGCGGCGGCAGGCTTATTCCCGAGCGCGAGAGCGGTACGAACAACGAGTGGTTCAGGAATCACAGACTCCTCGCCGGGATGCCGCAGAAGGACTGGTGTTAAATGATCTGCGCAAATTTTTGAGAAAAAGCATTCGAGCCTTGCCTCGCTTACAACGCGAAGCGGTCGAGCTGGCTTTTTTCAAAGGACTAAGCCACAGGGAAATTGCTGCCGCTACACGGGCTCCTCTTGGAACCGTGAAGACGCGATTGGAATTGGGCTTGCAGAAACTGACGCACGCACTCAGGCCGTTGCGCCATAAAGTATAAGCTGAAAAATCTATCCCGGCGTGTGGCCACACGTTTGTTCCGTCTCGCCAGGCGCTAGCGGCGGAGCAGAACCACCAGCAGGACAATCAGAAGCACGACGCCCAGCCCACTGGGATAGTATCCCCAGCCAGTGCTATACGGCCACGTCGGAAGCGCACCGATCACCAGCAGTAGCAAGATTAAAAGAAGAATAAAACGCATGGCTGAGTCTGTTTGATTTGGAGTCCGCGTTCGCGAGCGCGCGTTCGGTACGCCGGGAACGCGCGCTCGATGAAATCGCGGATAAAGTTACGGATTTGGCGAAGTGTTGACGTTAATGTCCGTCTTCTTCTCTTCTTTCGTCGTCGTGGTGCCACTGTTTGCCGGTGGATTTACGACTGTGGTATTACTTTCTTTCTTGTCAGGAGGATTGACAGTCGTTGTCTTTTGCTCGCACGAAGCGAACAACCCCAACATAGCCAACAGGTAAATCGTTTTTTTCATATCACCTGAATCGTATTCAACTGCGATTCGGTCGCCTCGCTGCCGACGTTACGACTGCGAATGTGTGCGGCACTACCCGCTGCGATTCGATCCAGGTGGTCTTTGGGATTATCGGCCCGGCCCAGGAGCAGTAGATCCGCCGGGAATAGGCGAGGGCATTTCGCTCGCAGAGCCTTGCGTCTTCGTGGCGTTTCGGCGTGGGGTCGTATTGACCGCTCCTGTGGTACCGGTCGTTGTGGTCGTGCCAGTCGTGCCAGTCGTGCCGGTTTGTTGACAAGACGCCAGAAAGGACATTCCGATTAGAATCGCCATTAGAGAGAGTAAGTGTTTCTTCATAAGGCATACTTCGCGCGGAGCGCCGTCTTTGGTTGTCTTAAATCAAATGAACTGTTGGACATGCTTGCGGTGCCGGCAGTAACAAGCGGGGATGGCCGACCACCGTAAGGGACTAAAAAGCTTTCCGTATGCCATGGCTCTGCTAATTACGTTTGGCCCGCCCATACGAATGCTGAACCAAACAAAGTGGATCGCCCTGTTGTTGCCGGACTGAAGCGTCTCGATCTCCCCAAGTCGATAACAGCCAGTAAAAGTTGATATGAGATTTTGGTGGAAGAACGGCAATCGCGTTTTGGTCGTCGGCATTTTCCAAACTGCGGAAGCGGGTCGGGCCGTACTTCATAATCTCCATCGGGCTCGATTTCCTCGTGCCGCGGCGATGTACGCCTCGACCAAAGGTCGGCCAAGAATCGCGGAACACGGGATTTCGGCGATCGGCGGATCGGTTGCCGCTTCAATCGTTAGCACCGTTGTTGGCACAGTTATCTTTTGGGCGTGCGGAATGCTGGCCGCCAATCAGCCTGCCGTCGTCGCATTGCTGCTGGCTGCGTTCGCAATCGGAGGTGCGATCGCCGGCTGGGTTCTTGTGCAATTGCTCCGAGAGCATGTCGATTCCGCGAATTTCCCCAGATTTATCGACACGATCCTGCCGAATGAAACGGTCATTCTAGCTGAAGTCGAAGCGAGCGAAGCGTCGCGAGTGCTGGCGATTTTACGCAGCGTGGAAGCCGAGGCGGTGACGTTCGGTTTTTATCCGCCACCCCCTTTCACCGTTGAACCGACCTCACGACGGGCCAGTCATGAACTGTCTTCGAGTCAGCGTCTCGTGGAAAGAGCCGCCAGCCTTGCACAGGCAATCGCGGTTAGCCGCACAGCGAAACGGCGGGGCCCATCTTTCCTGCAGCGGCTACTGGAAATCGAGAAGGCACTCGAATGGGCCAACGTGAGTCTCACCATGTCGGATGAAGCGCAACACGCGTTCACGCTTTCGGCTGAGTGGCTACTCGATAACGCTTATTTGATTCGCGAACAGGTGGCCGATCTTCGCAAGAGTCTTCCTCAAAAATTCTATGGAAAACTGCCTCTGATCGCCAGTGGACCCGGTGCGGGGTTGCCCAGGGTTTATCAGGTTGCAGCGGAAATCGTCGCCGAAACCGACGGAGCGTTGGATCCTGATATCATCCGTAGATTTTTGGGCGCGTTTCAAGCGATCACGCCGTTGGATATCGGAGAACTTTGGGCTCTTCCGCTGATGTTGCGATTGCACTTGCTCGAATGTCTTCGCACGCTCGCCATCCAAGTCGACCAACAGCAACGCGAAAGCGAGGAGGCCGATTTTTGGGCAAACCGGCTGATCACCGGCCTCCGGCACGGTTCACCGCGCTTGCTCAAAATAATGGAAGAACTTGTGGAAGGCTATCTCGAGCCCACGCCGCATTTTGCGAGCGAACTAGTGGCGCATCTCTACGACGACGAGGGAGCGCTTCCGGTCGTGAGCGGCTGGCTGGAACGCTCGCTGCGTTCGCCGCTGCTCGAGGTCATGCAGCAGGAACACCGGCATCAGGCGATACAGCAAACCGCGCTTACCAATGCGATCAATAGTTGCCGCCGCCTGGCACAAATCCAGTGGCGGGAACTTTTCGAATCGGTCAGCTGGGCAGAAAGTGAATTAGCCGCCGACCCGGCCGGCGTTTACGCTCGCCAGGATTTTGAGACTCGTGATCGATGCCGCAGTGCGGTCGAGGAAATCGCTCGCTGGTCGCAATGTTCCGAACAGAAAACCATTGAGCACGCCTTCGCGCTGGCGAAGGCAGCGCAGGATGACGTTGCGCGCAACGTCGGTTACTACCTCATTGACGCAGGTCGGCCGACGCTCGAGAAGGCCACCGGCGCCAGAGTTCCAATCGCGGAAAGATTACGCCGATGGCTCCGTGCTCATGCAGCGGGCGCTTACTTTGCGAGCCTCTTGTTGCTCGTGGCCGCCTTGGTGGCGGTTCCTCTACTTTGCGTTGCCGGGTCGGTTCCTTCGGTGACGCTGATGCTCCTGGGACTTTTGCTTCTGTTGCCCGCGAGTGAGCTAGCGGTGCTGATTGTGAATTATTTTGTGATCTCGCTGCTCCCACCGCAGGTGTTGCCTAAAATGTCCTTCGAAAACGAAGGCATTCCCGATAATTGCCGCACGCTCGTAGTCGTGCCGATGTTGCTGACCACTCCGAGCGCGATCCAAAGCCAACTCAGCCGGCTTGAAATTCACTACCTCGGAAATACCGATGGGAATTTGCGTTTTTCACTCTTGTCAGATTTTTCTGACGCACCGAGGCAGAGCATGCCGGAAGACGCCGAAAATATCGACATCGCGGCACGCGGAATCGAAGAGTTGAATCGCCGCCATCGAACCGGGCACTTCTTTCTATTCCATCGCGGCCGTAAATGGAGCGAGAGCGAGCAACGCTGGATCGGCTGGGAGCGCAAGCGCGGGAAGCTTGAGCAACTCAACCAATTTCTTATCGGCGAATCCACGCCCGAGCTGGACGCGTTTCTCCACGCAGGGGATCGTGCGCAGCTCGGGGGAATTCGTTTCGTCATCACTCTGGATGCCGATACTCAACTGCTGCGTGACACCGCGCGGAGAATGGTCGAGACCCTCGCGCATCCGTTGAATCAGGCGCGACTTTCGCCAGATGGTCGCCACGTTGTTCGAGGATACACGATCATTCAGCCAACAGTCAGCGCGTCGCTTCCCAGCGCAACGGCTACGTGGTTCTCACGGATTTTCGCTGATCCGCGCGGGATCGATCCTTACACGCACGCGATCTCCGACGTTTACCAGGATTTGTTCGGAGAAGGCAGTTACCACGGCAAAGGCATTTACGAATTGCACACGTTTCACCGGTTATTATCAGGACGATTTCCCACGGCGCACCTGTTGAGTCATGATCTGCTGGAGGGATGTCATATCCGGGTAGGACTGGCGACGGACATCGAGCTGTTGGATGTCTTTCCGAATAGTTACATCGCATGGTGGAGCAGGCAGCACCGCTGGATTCGCGGCGACTGGCAAATCGTGGACTGGCTCAAGTCGTGCGTGCCGGTCGGAGGCAGCAGCATCGAACCCAATCCGCTTTCTTCATCAAATCGCTGGAAGATCTTCGACAATCTGCGCCGGAGCCTGGTTGCACCCGCAATCATAGCTCTCCTTTTGGTCGGTTGGTTTTGCACACCTGCTCCAATCCTGTGGAGCGCGGTCATCGGAGGCTTGATGTTCTGGCCGGTCCTGAATGCTTTACTCACTCTAGTATTCCATCCGCCGCCGCCCGGAACGAGATTTTGGCGTGAACCCCGAGACAGGCTCCTTCGCGTCGTCCTCACAGTTACTTTTCTTTTGGATAACGCGGCAATGGCACTCGATGCGATTGTTCGCGTGATCTACCGGCGGACGGTGTCGCATCGGCTGCTCCTGGAATGGGAAACGGCGGCAGATGCTCACCGGCGCGCGAGAAGTCGCCAACTACAATTTATTCTCACGAGGCTTTGGATTCCCGCTGGATGCGTGCTCCTTTTCATCGGCGCGGCGTCGCAAGGAACCGAAGTGATGATAGCTGCCGCTCCGTTCCTCCTGTTGGGAGCTCTCTTTCCCGTGGCGGTAATAGTGATTAATCGCCCAGCGAAGAGTTGGCGTGGCGGAACGCTAACGTCGGACGATCGGCGATTCCTGCGCGCAGTGGCGCGACGAACGTGGAGATACTTCGATGATTTCGTCGGACCCCAGACGTCGTGGTTGCCGCCGGACAATGTCCAGGAAACGCCAACGCGTGAAATTTTCATGCGGACTTCACCAACGAACATTGGGCTGTCGATGCTGGCGACTGTGGCGGCGAATGACTTTGGTTACATCACCATCGACGATTTGGTGGAGCGGAACCTCCGTACCCTTGAAACGCTCGGGCGGCTCGAGCGGTTCGAAGGCCATCTCTTCAATTGGTACGATCTGAACACGCTTGAGCCTTTGCGTCCACGCTATGTCTCCGCGGTGGACAGCGGGAATTTGCTTGCCAGCCTCTGGACTTTTGAAACCAGTTGCAATGAATTGGCCGCGCGTCCTCTTTTGGATTTGTCGGCGTTGCGTGGCATAGGGGACACGCTGACCATCCTTCGGCAGAGCGTGTCCGGCCTGGAAGACGCGGATCTACCTTCTGCGTTTCTCCGCCTGACGGAACTGACCACGGGCCAGCCGTCGGGTCTGGAGGAAATTATTCGGCGGGTAAGAATGGCGCGAGAGCCCGTGCAGGACCTTCAACTCCGTTACGGTGAACGCGAGGGCGATCCGCGCAGCTATTGGACCCAACAGATTTCGAAGCAGGTCGCCGCGTGGAACGGCATCATCGATAAATATCTTCGGCCAGTGGAAATTCTGATGTCGCCGCCTGCGCAGTTAATGTCGTTAGGCGAAGCGACGCATGAGTCCCGGAGGGAGGCTCTCGCGGCCGTCTTTTCGCTGCGCAACATTGCCGTCGAGAGCATCTCGGGATTGGTACCGCTGCTTCCATTTTTTCAGAGGCGCGAGGACCCTGAAATATCATCCGACGTCCGCGAATGGCTCGATCTTCTCGTGACAGAGGTCGACCGGTCGCGCAGGAACGCCTCGGAGCAGCTCGCAGCCTTGGACGAATTAATCTCACAGAGCCGGGAGGTCGAAGAAGGCATGGGGCTTCGATTTCTTTACGACGAGGAACGACGAATTTTTGCCATTGGTTATCAGGTGGCTGAGCGCCGCCTCGACACCTCGTTTTATGATCTTCTCGCAAGCGAAGCACGCCTAACGAGTTTTTTGGCAATCGCACGCGGAGAAGTACCGGTGGAACATTGGTGGGCTTTGAGCCGGCCCTTCGGATCGGCATACGGGCGACTGCCGCTTCTGTCCTGGAGCGGGACCATGTTCGAATATTTGATGCCGCTGTTGTTCACTGAGACGCATGAGAATTCACTATTGGATCGCGCCTGTTACGATGCTGTGCACTGTCAGATTGGTTATGGACGGCAAAACCGGGTGCCGTGGGGAATTTCTGAATCCGCCTTTAGCGCAATCGACCGACACAACGTTTATCAATATCGAGCCTTTGGCGTTCCGTCGCTGGCATTGAAGCGCGGCCAGGAAGAGGACTTGGTGGTTGCGCCATATGCATCTGCGCTTGCACTTGGCGTTGAACCGACCGCTGCGATGAAGAACCTGAGACGGCTTGCTGTTCTTGAGGACTCGAGCTTGCTCGGCGAATACGGGTACTACGAAGCGATCGATTATTCGCGACGCACAGAGCTCGACGGCGCGTCGGGAATCATTATCCGCTGTTACATGGTTCATCACCAGGGAATGTCGCTGCTGGCTTATGGCAACGCGCTACATGACAACGCGATGCGAAGGCGATTTCATTCCGATCCCCGTGTTCGCGCGACCGAACCGCTCTTGCACGAACATATCCCGGAACAAATTTTGCCGACGACCGGTGAAGGGCATGAAGAACGGCCCGTCCGACAAACAATAGCGACGGCCGGCGCTGCCGCCGTGGCGCAAACACCAGAGATCGCTTCCCCGCGTGTTCATCTCCTGTCCAACGGAACCTGCTCCGTCACAGTGACCAACTCCGGCGCCGGTTACCTGCGCTGGCTGGACTTAGACGTGACGCGCTGGCGCGCTGATGCGACTTGCGATGCATTCGGCCTGTTTTGCTACATCCGGGATTTGGAAAGTGGAACCATCTGGAGCAACACACATCAACCGGTGAGAGTTCCGGAGCGTCGTTACACCTGGAGTTTCACGCCGGACAAAGCGCAGTTTCGGCGACGTAGTGGGCCGTGCGAGACGATCACAGATATTGTCGTCTCTGCCGAAGACAACGCCGAAGTCCGACGGGTCACTTTTGTGAATACGTCGCGGAAACGCTGTCGACTTGAGGTAACCAGTTACATGGAGCTCGCTCTTGCGCCGCATCGAACGGATCGAGCGCATCCCGCTTTCAACAAGCTGTTCATCGAAACTGACTGGCTGCCGAATTGCGACGCATTAGTCGCCGGCCGCCGCCTTCGCGCTCCTGATGATCATCCCGTTTGGGTTGCGCACCTCATGGTCCCAGAATCCGCCACCGACGCTGCGGAATTTGAAACCGATCGAGCCAAGTTTCTTGGTCGGGGTCATACGGCGGAAAATCCGGAGGCCCTCACGCGCAACCTAACGAACAGTGTCGGTGCCGTGCTCGATCCGATATTCAGTCTGCGGCGGCGCGTTACGATTTTGCCTAACCAACGGTTTC
The DNA here is from genome assembly GCA_045809725.1 of Candidatus Udaeobacter sp. Lineage (GTDB taxonomy): Bacteria > Verrucomicrobiota > Verrucomicrobiia > Chthoniobacterales > UBA10450 > Udaeobacter. The sequence goes on from JBJMXF010000058.1 coordinate 29,771, forward strand.
AGTTCGCGCTCGTTACGGTCGTGGCAGATTCGCGCGAAGCGGTTGTGACGCTGGCGGGCCGCTATTCTGAGTTTCACACTTGTGTTCGCGCTTTTGAAACGGCGTGGACGCATTCCCAACTTGAGATGCGCCGCCTGCACATTCGGCGTGCCGATGTGCAAACCTTTCAACAACTCGCCGGACTGATTATTCTGCCACAACCCCAACTTCGACCGCCGCGGGGCCGTCTTGGTCGCGCCGAAGGTCAGCGAGCACTCTGGCGGCAAGGCATTTCGGGTGATTTGCCGATTGTCGTCGTCATGATCGGTCATCTCCGCGACATGGAAGTGGTGCGAGAGATATTGACCGCACATACGTTTTGGCATTTGCGCGGTCTCAAGGTTGATCTCGTCCTGGTGAGCGAGGAAGTCGCGAGTTATGAGGAACCATTGACGGAGCATTTGCTTCGGCTCACCGAAGCACAGGCGCACATGACAGGTGTCGACCAACCGGGCGGCGTCTATCTCCGCTCGGCCACAAAGATTTCGAAAGAAGAGCTGCTCGCACTTCAAGCGGCCGCACGCATGGTGCTCGTTGCAGCTCGAGGCACATTGCGTCAACAACTTGCCGCGAGCGCCCCCGCAGCTGCGAAACCACGTCAGCTATTGCCCGCGCGGCAGTTCCTGGAGGAGCCCTCGGCACTGCTACCTTTTATGGAACTGAAATATTTCAACGGTATCGGCGGCTTTACTGAGGACGGGAAGGAATTTGTCATTTATCTGGGACCGAACCGACAGACGCCGCTTCCCTGGATCAATATCATGGCGAACCCGAAGTTCGGCGCATTCATTTCAGAGTCGGGCGCCGAATGTGTATGGGGCCGCAATAGCCAGAACGATCGTCTCACATCGTGGTTCAACGATCCGGTCTGCGATCCGCCTGGAACAGCCATCTACATCCGTGACGATGAGATCGGCGCCGTTTGGTCCCCAACAGCCAAACCAATTCGAGAGAAGGACGCGTATCGTGCGCGACACGGTCAGGGTTACACGATCTTTGAACATAACAGCCATGCGATCGAACAACGCTTGCTCACGTTCGTCCCGGTCGATGATGCCGGTGGAAAGCCTGTACGTTTGCAGCGGCTGCGTTTGCGCAACAATTCGTCGCGCCGGCGAAAGCTGACTGTCACCGCGTACGCCACTCTCGTTCTCGGATCCGATCCAGAGGAAACCGGCATGCACGTTGTTACGAAATGGGATTTACAGAGCCAGGCTCTGTTCGCCCGCAATTCCTACAACCCTGAATTTTGCGATTGCATCACTTTTGTAACTTCGGCTCCCACGCCTGCATCGTTTACTTCTGATCGCGCGGGATTCATTGGACGCAACCGCTCACTGCGTGATCCGATAGCGATGGAGCACGAACAATTGAGCGGCGACGTCGGTGCCGGCCTTGACCCTTGCGCCGCCGTGCAGGTGATGATTGAGATTCAGCCCGGGCACACCGCCGAAATGACTTTTGTTGCCGGCCAAGCAGACGACGAAGAAAAAGCGCGTGGACTCGTTACGCATTTTCGCGATCCAGCCAACGTCGAGGCCGCATTCCAACAAACGCGCCAATGGTGGGACCGACTCCTAAGCACGATCGAAGTGGAAACACCCGAAGTTTCCACGAACTTTCTGCTCAATCGCTGGCTGCTTTATCAGACTCTCAGCTGCCGAATCTGGGGCCGTTCGGCTCTTTATCAATCCAGCGGCGCATACGGATTCCGTGACCAGTTGCAGGATGTAATGGCTCTTGTGCATGCGGCGCCCGAGTTGGCGCGCGCCCATATTTTGCGCGCCGCCGCGCGACAATTTGTGGAAGGCGATGTCCAACATTGGTGGCATCCCGAGTCTGGCGCGGGCGTTCGAACGCGGATCAGCGACGATCTTCTCTGGCTTCCCTTCGTCGCCGCACATTACGTTCGGGCCACTGGTGACGCCGCGGTCCTCGACGAGATGGTTCCGTTCCTCGATGGTAAACCGCTGGAGGAACAACAGACCGAGAGCCTTTCCATTCCGGTCCTTTCCGCCACGGAAGGTTCTCTACTCGAACATTGTCGGCGAGCTATTGCGCGCTCCGCCACAACCGGTCCTCATGGGTTGCCTTTGATCGGAGGTGGTGATTGGAACGACGGGCTTAATCGCGTTGGATTGGCCGGCAAGGGCGAAAGCGTTTGGCTCGCCTGGTTTGAAATTTGCGTGTTAAAAGATTTCGCTGAGTTGCTGACATTACGCCAGTTCGGTGATGAAGCCCGGACCTGTCAGCTGCGCGCCGCAGAGTTAGCTAGAACAGTCGACGCACAGGCATGGGACGGATCCTGGTATCGTCGCGCATACTTCGATGATGGCACGCCTCTCGGCTCGAAGGAAAACACTGAGGCCCGTATCGATTCACTCCCACAAACGTGGGCCGCGATTTCCGGTGCTGGCGACTCCGATCGCCTTCAAATCGCGCTGCGATCGCTTGAGGAAAACCTCGTGCGCGAGGCCGACGATCTGATTTTGCTCTTTACTCCGCCTTTCGACACAACCGCGGCCGACGTTGGTTATATCAAGGGTTATCCTCCCGGCGTGCGGGAAAACGGCGGCCAATACACGCATGCCGCGACCTGGGTGGCTATGGCTTTTGCCCGCCAAGGCGATGGTGATAAAGCCGTCCGGCTTTTACGGATGTTGAATCCTATCGAGCACGCTCGGGACGAGAAGGAATGCGAACGGTACAAGGTCGAGCCGTATGTCATCCCAGGCGACGTCTACTCGTTAGCGGGCAATGTCGGGCGCGGGGGTTGGACTTGGTATACCGGCGCAGCAGCCTGGACTTATCGAGTCTGGCTGGAAGAAGTTCTGGGATTCCAACGCCGCGGCGATACCCTCACCATGAATCCGGTGATACCGAAAGACTGGCCTGGGTTTCGTGTGCGATACCGTTTCAAAAGCACGACTTATCACATCAGTGTCGAAAATCCTGATCAGTGTTCTCGGGGTGTTGTCGTGACTGAAGTCGATGGAGTCTTAGGAGCCAGCAACATAGTAAACTTGTCCGACGACGGCGCCAATCACGAGGTGCGTGTTGTCCTCGGAAACAAACCGCCGGCGTGAGTCATGGGTTGGCGGCACAACCTGACTTATAAAAGCGCCTCTACTCCCACGGGCTAAGTCGAGCTCCAATTCGCGGAGCGGTGGCCGAGGCCACTGTAAGAATCACATCTGCTCAATCTCGGATCGAAGCTCGTCTTTTGTTCTGCCGAGTCTCTTTTGGAGGCGGCCCAGAAGCTCTTCATCCTTACCGTCGGCAAACGCCAAATCGTCGTCGGTCAACTGCCCGTATTTCTGCTTTAGTTTGCCCTTTATTTCGTTCCAGTTCCCCTTCATTTGTAGCTTCATAACACAAACAATTCGTGTTTCATACGGCTATTGGTCTCCACGTTTTTTCAACGCAGTGTCGCTGAACCAAAAAAACGCGCCTTGCTGTTCGCACGCGGCAAAACAGAAAGGCGCGTCGGAGACGAACGAGACTAAAATATCAATCTTCGTCGACGATTACGCGATCAACCATCATGTTGTCGCCTGTTCCCGCATAATGCACGCGGACCGGGGTCCCGACTCTGACCTTGGTTTTTACCACATCTGGATCCAACACCTTGCCGCTTCTAGTCACGTATGTGACCGACTTGCCGAAGCGATAAGTGCGCGGGCCGCTGCTCTCCTTCAGAACGATCTGACTCCCCGGAGAATACTCCGTGATTGTCCCGCTGCCCTCAGTCGTGGTCGTTGTCGTGGTAGTCTCTGAAACCTGGCCCCACGCAAACGGCGCTACAAACGCCAAAGCAATGCTTAATACTATTTTTTTCATGTTTTTCCCTTTGTTAGTTGAATTGCCGCAGTCATCTTCGCCTTCGTTTCGTCTAGATTCACGATTGAAAGGACTGCTACACCCGAATCGGATTCGCTTTGTGCTGCGGATGTTTGCGCAAGGCGTTTTCTCTTGAAGCATGCTTTCGCACGACGCACGGTCTTGACCTAAATCAATGAATTTTTGGATTGGTACCTCTGGATTTCAGTACGCCGAGTGGAAAGGGAATTTTTATCCGGAAGATTTGCCGGCCGCCAAGATGCTGCCGTTTTACGCGGAACGATTTTCAACCACGGAGATCAATTATACATTTCACCGCATTCCCGCGCCGAAAACGATCGACAACTGGAAAGCGCAGACGCCGGAGAAATTTCGGTTTGCGCTGAAGGCGCCGCAGAAAATTACGCATTGGTCTAAGCTGCGCGGTTGCGTCGATACGCTGGAATATTTCTGCAAAGTTGTCAGCAGTCTTGGCGAGCGACTCGGCCCGGTTTTATTTCAGTTACCGCCAACTTTTAAGAAGGACGCTGATGTCTTAAGTTCTTTTCTACGCGAATTTCCTGCCATGCGCGCCGCCTTTGAATTCCGTCATGATTCGTGGTTCGACGATGAGGTCTTCGATCTGCTCAAATCGCGCAACATCGCTCTTTGCATTGCGGATACCGACACGATTGCTACGCCAAGGAAGATTACGGCTGACTACGGCTACCTGCGGCTCCGCCGGGAAGATTATCAGCCAGCAGACGTACAAGGTTGGGCAGAATTCGCGCACCAGCAGGAATCCTATTGGCAAGACACCTTCGTTTATTTCAAGCACGAAGAAAGCGGAATCGGGCCGAAACTCGCACAGCAGATGTTAAAATTGCTCGTGTGAGTCGGGAGCCTAGCGTCCTATCAAAATAAAAATTCCCGCCAGTAGCGCCAGCACGCCAGTTATAATTCCGATGCCAAGTCCAGTGAGGGTGACGACCCCCACCGCGATTAGGTAAATCGCGAGCAGAAGCATGCCGATATTTTTGGTAATCATGAAGTGAATATGAGCAAGTTCGCCAACGGTTGACAATCCCGAAGCGCTTGCGCGTCAACAATTATTCCGCCCCGAACCTTCGAAGCGTCAACAGTGAAGCCTTTGCTGTAATCGCAGGATCTGCTATTTGCCCGCGACACGAACTACCACCGCAGAAATGTCTTTCACATCGACGAACGCTTCGAAGTATTCCGCACCAGTGAGATTGGAAAGATGAACGATATTGTCTGTTACTTGCGCGACCTTGCCGCCCATTTTCTCTCCCGATCTCAAGTGCAGCTCGACACTTTTGCCGGCGCTGCCTTGAAGAAGACTAACGATCGTCGCGTTGGATTGCAGACTGGTTTTGTCCTGCGCGAACGAGCTGGCACAGATTACCGCGGTGAGGATTACCACAAAAATAAGTGAGTAGCATTTCATGATCAGCGCGTTCTGCGTGATTTGTGGTCGATTGACCAGCAAATAATTCATGGAACAGGCAGCAGCGGTCTTGAGTTCGCCGCACGGATGATGGCGAAGTTGCGCTTCATATGAGGCAGTGGAACCAAAAGCGACAGTTATTTTCATTTCTCATTGGCAGGTGAAGAGGCTGCCCTACAATTCCGCATGAGTTTGATCGCAGGAAAGCTCGAGCGCGTGCGCCAGCAAATTGTAAGTGCGGCAGCGAAGTCGGGGCGATCGGCTGATGGCATTGAGCTGGTCGCAATCAGCAAGACGCATTCGGCTGAGAACGTGCGCGAAGCAGTTGACGCTGGGCAAGTTTTGTTCGGTGAAAGCCGTGTACAAGAAGCGCGCGTCAAAATTCCAGAGCTGTCGTCGAATCTGCGGTGGCATTTTGTCGGACACCTCCAAAAAAACAAAGTGCGCCACGCTCTGCCGCTATTCGAAATGATTCATAGCGTCGATTCTCTTGAACTGGCGCAGGATATTAACCGGGTCGCGGACGAAGAGGGCTCGCATCCGCGGGTCCTGCTTGAGGTAAACGTAGCCGGTGAGGGAAGTAAATTCGGGTTCGCGCCCGACAACTTGCGCGAGCAAATGGAACCGCTCCTGGCGCTGCCGCGTCTTTCAATTGAAGGCCTCATGTGTATTCCACCGCTGGCTGTGGAATCGGAAGAATCGCGGAAGTTTTTTGTGCAAGTTCGGGAATTGCGCGATTCGCTCGAGAACGAATTCAACATCAAGCTGCCGCAGCTTTCAATGGGCATGACGCAAGATTTTCCAATCGGGATCGAGGAGGGCGCCACACTTGTGCGCGTTGGCACAGCCATTTTTGGCGACCGAAGAGGGAAAGCGGAAGTCAGGCACCTTGCCTGACTCGGCCGACTGGCATCTTGCCGGTCGTCAATGTCGTCAGGCTAGAAGCCTGACGGCCGAGATAGGCTGGGAAGCCTATCTTCCGATTGTTGCGGCAGCTGCGCCGGTGCTAAGATCGGTATCTCGTGCGCTTGGAACCAACGAACATCCAACAAATCGGAGACGAACTGGCCATCGCTTGGAATGACGGCACCGAATCGTTTCTGAAACTCGAGCTGTTGCGGCGGGCGTGCCCGTGCGCGGCGTGTGGCGGCGAGCCGGACGTGCTCGGCCATGTTTTGCGTCCGCATGTGAGCCTCACTGACAATAGCTTTGAGCTTCTCGGGTTTGATCTGGTTGGCGGTTATGCACTGCAGCCCCGCTGGGCCGATGGACACAGCACCGGGATTTATAGCTTTACTTATCTCCGTCGATTGGCTCAGCATTCTGTTTGAACTGGAGTGATTAAGCGTAATTCGCCTGTGAGCCGGATGCTGAAATTTGCAATCGTAGTCGTTTGCTTCTCACTGTGTGGAGCTGGCACGTTCATCGTGTCTATGCCTCGAAACGAAGAATCGCAGCAAAAAACCAACGTGATGCCCATCAAGAATCGGCAGCTCATCCAGCGGAACTGGATTCAGGTCTAAGACTGTTCGATCTTCGGAATCGTTAGGCGCAACAGACTCGTATCGGGCACGAGCGGTTTCAGCTGACGGTCCTTTGAATGCGCCGGCACAAGAAACATTTCTCCTGGCCTAAGGCTCGCCTCGGCACAGCTGACGTTTCCAGTGAGACAATAAACGACCGTGAATTGCCCTAGCGGGGCTGCTTTCCGGGCTTCATCAAGATTCCACTTCCGAATTTCAAATGACCGATCGCTGATCAACAAATCGCCTTGCGGTTGGATCAACTGCGGCTGCACATCTTCGAAATTGATGCATTGAACGGCCTGTTGAATGTGCAGATCCCGCTTCGTGCCGGTGGCGGGATCCGTTCGGTTCCAATCGAATAATCGGTAAGTCGTGTCGCTATTCTGTTGGATCTCTATCAGCAGACTGCCAGCGCCTATGGCATGAACACGGCCAGCCGGAAGGAAAACGGCGTCACCTGCCTGAACAGCGATTCTGTGAACGTGGTCGATCACAGTTCCCTCACGAAGGCTCTGCTCAAAGCTGTCGCGGGTGATCGGCTCAACAAAGCCAAGGAAAAGCTCGGCGTCGGGATCCGCGGCGGTCACGTACCAAAACTCGTTCTTTGGTTCGCCTCCCAGTCTGCGGGCAACATTTTCAGGCGGATGCACCTGAAGCGACAACTTCTCTTGCGCATCGAGAAGTTTGATGAGCAACGGAAAACGCGGCGCGTCCGGAACGTCCCCGAAAATTTCCTCGCGCTGTTGCATCCATAATTCGTGCAAAGTTCTTCCGCGCAGCGGACCGTGGGCGACGACGCTCTGCGCTTCAGGACGATCGACAATTTCCCACGACTCACCGATGCGCTTCTGCGGTGGAAGCTTTTTGTGAAATTCGGATTCAAGGCGCCGCCCGCCCCACATTCGCTCGATGAAAATCGCTTCGAAGGCGAGGGGACTGCTGACTTCGTTCCGGGACATGGTCGGCAAACGTCCAATGTCCATGCTTCAACGTCCAATTCTCAATTCAGAACTGCGATGCCGAATCTGTTTCCTACCATTGGACGTTCGGCGTCCGATGTCGGATGTTCGGCGTTTCCGTGCTGAGACTTGGATGAAATCTTTTTTAAAATACTGGTTGCCGGTGTTGGCTTGGCTTGTCGTGACTTTTATGGGTTCGACAAATGCGATGTCGGTGCAACAGACCTCGCGATTTATCGTTCCGTTTTTGCTTTGGCTGAAACCGGGGATGACTCAGCAGAACATTTGGACAATTATCGTGTTCGTGCGCCACTGCGCGCATGTCGGCGAATACGCGGTTTTAGCTCTTTTGGTGTGGCGTGCGCTTCGTTGGGGCACAAGCGCGTCTATGCGGATGCCGACGTTGTGTGGTGTAGTCCTGCTGGGGTGTACGCTCTTTGCTGCGAGCGACGAATTTCACCAGATCTTTGTTAAGTCGCGTACTCCGTCAGTTCGCGACGTGTTACTGGATGTTGGAGGAGCCTCACTAGGATTGTTAATTGCCGCGATCCTTGTGAATAGGCGGCCTAAAAACAGTCGAATCAGCACTCACAGAGAACTAGTCGATGCGCGATTATGAATTCAGGCCGGGAGTGGTTATGCCGTCGTGGAACAGCTGCAGTTATCGCTCGTGACTGCCGTACTGCAATTGAGGGAAGAGTGTATCTGCTCGGAATTTGAGTGCGCCAGTTAAAAGATTTCTGACCGTGTGCTTCCGAGCGTCTGCTATCATCGTTTGTCTTGTCTTTTGCGTCGGAACGCTGTCGAGCGTTTGGGGAGAACTGCAACAAAATGCATCCGACAATTCGGACCGACTTTCAGCACAAGCAGTCATCACAGCAAATCCGGAGCGCGTGCGCTTGGACGGCGAAACTGGCAGCACCGAGATTGAATGGAATACCGGAGACGGATCGATCGGCTTTGTCTTTGTCACTGAAGACGCTGGAACACCGGTCCTTTTTGCAAGCAGCCCACGAGGTAAACAGATCGTTCCATGGATTGGAAAGCATAGGTATCTCTTTGAACTCTATCGCGACGATCAGCGGCAGACACTTCTTGCTAAGGTAACCATTCTAGGATTTGCGGAGAGCACGTCGTCGCAACAGACGGTGTCAGGGCAGGTTGTCGCCCGCTGGGCGCTGATCATTGGGTTAGCAGCCATTGCCTACTGTGCAGTTTATCTCAGTTCGACTGGGCCGGTGCGAACGACATTTCCAACTGAGCCTACGACCTCTCCTCGGCAGCTCCACGTTTCTCGAAATCTTTTGCTGGGAATCGTCGCGTTTATTTGTGTAGATGGTGCCATCTTTCATAGCGGATTGTATGTCTCGAGCCTGGCTCCGAGTTCATACGCCGGACGTATCTGGAGGATTACGCAAGCGGAAAAGGAGCGCCCTCCATCAAATCTGAAAGAGGTGCTGGTTCTCGGTGATTCACGCATAGCCGAGGGATTCTCCGCTACCCTGGCGAATGAGCTTGGTTCGCCTGCTGGGGTCAAGTTTGTTACTCTCGCCGAACCCGCCGCATCTGCTAACACCTGGTATTACATGGTTCGGGCAGTGGACCCTACCACGCGACGATATGCGGCGATCGTCATCCCTTACGGCATCGGCTATGAACCAAACAGCGCCGATCCCCTGCGAATTTCCATGACAGCTCCGCTACTGCGATATGGGGATTGCGTTCATTTTGCCTCTGGTTTTCAACGATGGTCTGGCCGGTTTAGGGCATTTATGACGTGCATACTGCGAGGCTCCGCGTACCAGGACGACGTTGTCGACTTTCTTTCGCATCCGTTGGCGCGATTAAAAAGTATTCGGCAGGCCGACAACAAGCGTTCGGTCCCGGAGTACAAGGGACGCAATTACGATCTTGTGGGAACATCGTACAATGCAGCGACAGGACAGGTAACGTTCGCGCCAAAGTTAACAGAAGCTGAGAGGTTGGGTTTCCGGAAGAGCTTGATTCAACCGTCGCAGTCGGAAACGGAGTACTCCCTAAAACTACAACGCGATTGGATCCCGCGGATAATGGATCGGTATGCGCAGAGTCCCACCGCAATTGTGCTGACGCCTCTGCCTCGTGGTCCATTTCTAGCGCTCGGTGGATTGTCCAGCGGATCTGAATCGGTTCTCCCAAACTTTGTCATTCAAAAAGCGAATTTTTCGTTGCCGGGCCATACGTTCGATCTTCTGGAAAAACCAGAATACTACTTTGACGCATTCCACCTTAACGCGAAAGGACGCCAGAAATTCACCGAGACACTTGTTACCGAGGTGCTGGGGCGCCTTTCAGCTGGTTGGACTCCGGAAGGTAAGTCCAAGGAGGAAGTGGCTGTGAATCGACCGCACCTAACGAATGAGGCGTACTAGGTTACGAACCTAACGACTACTGCATGCTATTTAACAGCTTCCAATATTGGATCTTCTTTTTCATCGTGGCGGCGCTGTTCTACAGCGTGCCGTTCCGCTTTGGAAAAATCCTGCTGCTACTTGCGAGCTATGTCTTCTACATGTGGTGGGACCCGCGATTCATCGTGCTCATCCTGACTTCAACGGTCGTAGATTACTACTTGGGAATCTTTCTCGAGACCGCAACTGGCCGCCGCAGGAAGCTTCTGCTTGTCGTTAGTCTCGTGGTTAACCTAGGGATACTTGGGTTCTTCAAGTATTACGATTTCTTCGCCGGCTCGCTGGCTACGTTGCTTCGAATCTCTCCGTCATCGGTGGTGTTGGAGGTCGTGCTTCCTGTCGGTGTAAGCTTCTACACCTTTGCCAGTCTCTCCTACACCTTCGATGTCTATTGGGGAAAGATGAAGGCCGTCAGAAATCCGATCGATTACGCGCTCTTCATTGCATTCTTTCCTCATCTGATTGCCGGTCCGATCATTCGTGCCCGGCAATTCATTCATCAGATCTGGTCGTGGCGATGCCCGACGGCAATTATGGTCCAGAGTGGAATCATTCTCGTCGTAGCAGGTCTGATAAAAAAAATGGTGTTCGCCGATCGCTTCGCCGTGGTGTCCGATTCGTACTTCAACAATCCTACGGCGCACCCGGGTTGGCTGGCTGCGTGGTCAGGCTGTCTTGCTATTACCATGCAGGTGTTTTTCGATTTTTCTGGGTACACGGACATCGCTCGTGGTTGTGCCAAGCTGCTTGGTTTCGAGTTTCCGCTTAATTTCGCGCGCCCATTTTTGGCCAGAAACCCGCCTGACTTCTGGCAAAGGTGGCACATAACGCTTTCCACGTGGGTGCGCGACTATATGTTCATGCCATTCAGCCGAGGGAGAAAAGGGCGTCTTGTGTTATATCGCAACATTTTTGTTGTGATGGTGCTCGTTGGTCTGTGGCACGGAGCGAACTGGACGTTTGTATTGTGGGGCGCCTACCATGGTCTTCTGCTAATCGGCTACCGTGTTTTCCACAAGGAGACAGGAGGAATAGCCATCCAGAAAGTTATGATGAAGCATTGGTTCGTGCCGTTTAGCGTCGGAGCAATGTTTACAGCCTTCGTGTTAAGCGCGCCTTTCTTTCGTGGGAAAACTCTTCAGAGCAGCGGATATATCTTAGGTGCGCTGTTTGGTTCCCACCATGTAACCGGAGACTTCCTGCTGACGACCGGCACGATCGTGCTGATTTTCATTTCTCTGTTCCTGGCAGTCGCGCAGGAACGCAGCCAATTCATCGACCGCCTCGCCTTGCAACCGGCGCGCATTCAAATCCCGGCATACGTTCTGGCGTTTCTCGCGCTCGAATTGTTTCCCGCGACGGGCCCGGTGCCATTTGTATATTTCCAGTTCTGAAGAACGTCTGGCGACGCTGTCAGCGCAGAAGTCACAACTTCTGCACAACAATAAATCACTCGAATCCGGAATCGAAAGTGATCTCCCTGTTTCACAAGCATCCGAACCTCCACGACGAGTCAGGCGATGGGTCTCCTAATTTGCAATCCGCAAACGACAATCTAAAATCGAAAACTCAAAGGGGGGGCATAGCTCAGTTGGTAGAGCGCCAGCTTTGCAAGCTGGAAGTCAGGGGTTCGAATCCCCTTGCCTCCATTTCATTTTCGATTTGCGATTTTCGTTTGCCGATTTAAGTAATTGCCCGCCACGCAACGAATCGAAAATCGGCCGCCGAAATTCGAAGATTGCGGCGTAGCCGCAGCCCCGGGCCTGTAGCTCAGTTGGTTAGAGCATGCGCTTGATAAGCGCAGGGTCACTGGTTCGAGCCCAGTCAGGCCCATTTTGTAAAAGCTCGCGAAGGCGAGGCTGCCTTCGCCCGCGCGCGAGCCGCGCGCTCCCATTGCAATTTGTCTACGAGACCGCGCAAGTAAAAAAACGGAATGCCGGACGTCGACTACAAGCCGAACATCCGGCACGCGTTGTTTCTCTACTCGGTTTTTAGTGTGAAACGGGCACCGCCAAATACGCCGTTAAAACGCCTGTAATTGGGTCGGCAGCTCTACCTGTAATCTGTCCCGCGTTGTTTATATCTTTCGCGCTTGTCAGGATGGCAGAATAGCCGGGTGCTTTCAGATCGTTCAGGTCTGTTGGTGTGTTGCCGTGATCCCAAATAACTGCACGACAATCAATCAGATCGGCGTCGCATGAGACACCGACTACCTGCCGGGCTTCATTGATACCGTAGGCCTCACTGTCTACATGTCTTGGCGTACGATTCGGTAAAGGTTTTAGCTGTCGGATTCCATCTTCTCTGGTCCACATAAAGGCGTGTAACACGTCGCCTTCGACAAACTCCGGGTCCCCGGCGAACCCGACAACATCGCCCCGTTGATTGATTGCCGTCGGCGTATTCCACCACGGGGCTGGCGCATTCGGGTAAATATCCGTCGCGGTGCCATTTTCCCAAAGGACCGCGTGCCTGGCGGTGTGTCTCCCGACCGCCTGGTCGCAGATGCCGGAGATGCCCACGATTTGAGCGTGATCATTGATGGCCGTCGCAGCTCCTGAGCTGTCGCCGGCGATTAGTGGCAGGTGTTGGATCTGGTCTGGTGGTCCCAGAGTCCACAAGGCGGGACGAAATTGGAGTACTTGAGTGCAGCAACAGTTAGGATCATGAATGCCATTCTCAGCCCACCCTACCACCTGGCCGAAGTTATTGGCCCCAGTTGCAAAGCCGTTATTGCCGCCCGGAAATGGCGGAAGTGCTCTCATCTGGCTGTTTTGCCAAACGAACCCGAGATTGATATAGCCGACATTGTTAGGCGGACTGTAGAAGGCTGCGCTACTCCAGGCCTCTCCGAGAGGCTCGGGATCGGCAGTTTGAGAAATACCCACGATGATGCCCGCGGTATTTTTCACGTTCCACGTGACACTGCTGTTTGGTCCGCCAAGTGTGAAGAGGTCGGTTAGTGAATCGTTTCGCCACAGCGCAGCGTGCCGATTCCTATTCGGCAGTCTGGCATAGCCTGACACCCAGGTCTGGTCGTTGATACTGTTTCCCCCGGTACTCGTTCCGCCAAGCCCCGGCAGGTCGGACACCTGATATTGCGTTCTCGCCTTTGCCTGGACTGATCTCTGTGCAAGCGCAGGCGCTGGAACCGCTCCGCAGCAGCCAGCAGCCAGCACGATGAAGAGAACTTTGATTTTGAATTGTGTTGTCATGTTTGTCTCCTTTGTTGGAATTTTCATGACGACACTTTAGGAACCGACCACGTGTGACTACCATAGCCACTTGGCGGATTCGATACGGGCCATTTTAGTTTCAACTGTCCGGCGACGAACCCAGCAGATCCAAACAAACGAACGATCGACCTGGTGAAAGAGCTTCTCGTGTCTTGGCAAATTGCTCACTTCAATTTTGAATTGAGCGCCGTGGCCAACTTCATTAGGCCTTCGCGAATTTGCGCGCGCGACCACGCGGCGAACCCGAATGTGAGCGCAGGCTTCGGCTCAACTTTCATAAAGCACGACGACAACGGAGATGGCCTCATGCCAATGTCAGCGCAGACGCGCGTGATCACCGGCATGTGTTCTTTTTGCCGCACCCATGCCACGAAGTGTAATCCAGCCTCAGGGATTTCGAGGATGAAGTACTTGCCTAACGACTTGTTGAATTGTTCGATGAAAAAGTCTCTTCGATCCGAATACAGCTTCCGCATCCGTTTAATGTGAGTGAGAAAAAACCCCTCCGTTAGGAACCGCGCAAGTGTCGCCTGATCGATAGCCGGCGAATGTTGGTCCATTACCGCGCGAATCTTAATCATCGGTTCGATCAGTTGGTGTGGCGCGACGATATAGCCCAGCCGCAATGATGGGTACAAGATCTTACTCATCGTGCCTGAGTAGATGACGCGGCCCACGTTATCCAAGCCCTGCAAACATGGGAGTGGGGGACCGGTATAACGAAATTCCGAGTTGTGATCGTCCTCGAAAATGTAAGCGTCGCACCTGCGCGCAAAATCAATCAACACCGTCCTCCGCGGGAGACTCATTGTCATGCCGAGCGGGAATTGATGTGAAGGTGTTACGTAAATTATTTTTGGGGAGCGTTGTTTCGACGGCCGCGCGATTGTGATTCCCTCTTCATCAACAGGTCTTGGCACGACGTTCGCCCCGGCAAAGCCGAATGTGCGGCGAGCTTGATAAAATCCGGGATCTTCAATCCACGCCACCTCGCCGCGATTTACGAGTGCCATCGCGCTGATCATCATCGCCTGCTGTGTTCCGGCGGTGATGACGATTTGATCTGGGTCGCAGCGCGCGCCTCTGTAGTCGCACAAATAAGTTGCTACAGCCTTGCGCAACTCAGGATCCCCACGGCTTGACGCATACTGGAGCAGATGCGCTCCTTTTTGTGCGAGCACTTGTGCTCTGAGTCGTTCCCAAACTTCGATGGGAAATTCATCGAGCGCGGCGACAGCTGGAACAAACGAGACACCGGGCGGGCCTGCGATTCCGAAATCGAACTGCTTACCGGCCCTGTGATCGGGAATGTGTTTTACCCGGTCAGAAAGCCGTGGTGGACGTTCTGTTGGTGGAGCTGCTCTTGTTGGTTGCGCGCTTAGAAAAGTTTCCGGCAACGCCTCGGAGATGAATGTACCCGATCCAATTTTAGATTGTAGATATCCTTCCGCATGAAGCCTCGAGAGCGCGAGGTTTATGGTAAAACGTGACACTCCGAAATCGGCGGCCAGTGCGCGAGAAGAGGGAAGTCGCGACGAGTTATGGTTGAAACTTCCTGAGGCAAGTTCATCGCGAATCTGCCGATACAGTTGTTGATGCAGTGGTTCGGCCGCTGCGCGATCCAGCCGGATCATTTCAAAAGCCACTAAGGAATGGCGCCGTCTTTTCCCGCGAAGATTTAGTTCTGCGTTCGGCGCCCGGCGTTTTATTGCGATCATGAGCAAGAGCATGAGCACGAGCAGGAGTAGAAGCAACGATGCTTCGAAAGTGGTCTGGCCATTTCGCTGCGAGTGGACTGTTGACACCTTACAACGGCCTCAGAAGCTTTGGTTCAAATGCAGACTAAAACTCCGTGTAGCGATTACGTTGAAACAAAGGGCCTGATCTATTTTGCCCGGATGCTCGACAAGATGCGGTTAAAGGCCGCCGGCAATTTGCCGCCAGAATATTTTACAGGTGTCGAGGATCCGACGCACTTCGATGCCCGCTGCACGAGATTTCTCGGCGTGAATTACGATGATCTTCTCCAGCGAACGCTAGAAGGTGGATCAAATGAAGAAATCCTCGAATGGTGCTTCGCCCATGGCCGGCGGCCGAGCGACGAAGAGATTTGCATCTGGAATGCGTTTCTTCGGAAGCGCGGCTGGCGAGACGAGGCAAGCGAGGAGCTAGCTGAGTCCAAGCAAGAAGCGGGTTTCGGCAATCGCAATGACATTCAAACCTGGATGGACCTGCACGATGCGGAGGAAGGAAGAACAGCTGTCTCTCACAGTCGAGACGCATGATGTGCCGGCTTCGAACTAAGCGATCCAAGTACGAGATGAAGACTGCGACCCTTGTTGCTTTGCTGGCTGTTGCGGCGTGCCAGTTCTGCCTTGGCCAAGCGTCGGCTCAATAAGAAGTGCTGCAGTTGGAGCGCGATGCGTGCAAAGCATTTCTTGATGCAGACGTGGCCGCGCTGGAGCGCGTGTTGACGCCCGATTTCACGCTCACCCTCTCAAACGGCGAGGTGGAAACGCGCGCCGACCGGGTAAACGAATTACATAGCGGAAAAGTGCATTACGACGTGTTCGAAAACTTCGACATGTTAGCGCGACTTTACGGGAATGACACGGCAGTTGTTCTCGGAAAAACGCATGTGAAAGGAACAGCGGACGGCAAACCGTTCGACCGAATCGTGCAGTTCACCGATACTCTGATCAAAGGCAACGGCCGTTGGCAGCTTGCCGCCGGACATGTTTCGCGGATTGAGAAATAGCCGGGTAAGCCAAGCCCGAGTCCACGCTTCGATCGTTTCCTGAGTTCCTGCTTTCCTGATTCGATTTTTCGGTACAAACGAAATGCCGGATGTCGATTCTTGCGATTCGTCATCCGGCATTGCAGTCGATGTGCAGCAAAGACTGAATTGTGCGTTACCCTGATCTCCTTTGAAGCTCTGGTTTCTTTCGATTCCAAAGTCTTCACGGCATGTCCGGAAGTGATCAATTGATTCACTCCGCGGATTTAGCCGTCGACCTATTCAACCGCTCTTCGAATCGCGAGACTCGAAGGCGATGAATTTCTCCTTAGAAAGGAGGTGATCCAGCCGCAGGTTCCCCTACGGCTACCTTGTTACGACTTCATCCCAGTTACCGCTCATAGCGTAGGCGGCTGCCTCCCATTGCTGGGTTAGCGCGCCGACTTCGGCTACAAGTGACTTCCATGATGTGACGGGCGGTGTGTACAAGGCCCGGGAACGTATTCACGGCGCCGTAGCTGATGCGCCATTACTAGCGATTCCGGCTTCATGGAGTCGAGTTGCAGACTCCAATCTGAACTGGGCCCAGTTTTAGAGATTTCCTCCACCTTGCGGTCTCGGATCGTTCTGTGCTGGGCATTGTAGTACGTGTGCAGCCCAGGCCGTAAGGGCCATACTGACTTGACGTCGTCCCCACCTTCCTCCCCGTTAAAGCGGGGCAGTCTGAACAGAGTGCTCGAGCCTCTCGGCTCGGTGGCAACAGTTCACAGGGGTTGCGCTCGTTGCGGGACTTAACCCAACATCTCACGACACGAGCTGACGACAGCCATGCAGCACCTGTGCAAATTGTCCCTTTCGGGACTCGCTGGCTTTCACCAACTTAGAGATGCATGTCAAGGCCTGGTAAGGTTCTTCGCGTTGCATCGAATTGAGCCACATACTCCACCGCTTGTGCGGGCCCCCGTCAATTTCTTTGAGTTTTAATCTTGCGACCGTACTCCCCAGGCGGCACGTTTAACGCGTTAGCTCCGGCGCAGAAGGGGTCGAATCCTCCCACACCAAACGTGCACCGTTTACTGCCAGGACTACCGGGGTATCTAATCCCGTTTGCTCCCCTGGCCTTCGTGCCTCAGCGTCAGGAACTGTCCAGAGACCCGCCTTCGCCACTGGTCTTCCTTACGATATCTACGCATTTCACCGCTACACCGTAAATTCCAGTCTCCTCTCCAGTCCTCAAGCACGGCAGTATCGAATGCAGTTTCGGAGTTAAGCTCCGAGATTTCACACCCGACTTACCGCGCCGCCTACGCACCCTTTACGCCCAATGAATCCGAACAACGCTTGAGACCTCTGTATTACCGCGGCTGCTGGCACAGAGTTAGCCGTCTCTTCCTCTTCTGGTACTATCAACGCAAATACAGTTAATATTTACGCATTGTTCCCAAATGACAGGAGTTTACAATCCGAAGACCTTCATCCTCCACGCGGCGTCGCTCCTTCAGGGTTTCCCCCATTGAGAAAAATTCTCGACTGCTGCCACCCGTAGGTGTCTGGGCCGTGTCTCAGTCCCAGTGTGGCTGGTCGTCCTCTCAGACCAGCTACCCGTCAAAGCCTTGGTGGGCCGTTACCTCACCAACTAGCTGATAGGCCGCGGGCTCCTCAAGAAGCGTCAGGTTGCCCCGACTTTGATTTTGAATGGATGTCCACTCTGATCACATGCGGTATTAATTCGCCTTTCGGCGAGCTATCCCCCACTTCTCGGCAGATTGCCCACGTGTTAAACACCCGTTCGCCGCTAGACGTTTCCCTGTATTGCTACAGGAAAAAATCTCGCTCGACTTGCATGTCTTATCC
>JBJMXF010000059.1:0-4003 GCA_045809725.1 Candidatus Udaeobacter sp.
CTTGCAGCACATATGGATGGTCCTTGTGGAAACGCGAAATCGCGCGGATGCCGTAGGGAGAAAGAAATTCATTCTCATCCAGCATGTACCGCAGCACACTGCGTAATTGATCCTGACTGACGATTGAGAGCAAACGCCGCTCGGAGTTTCCCGGCGTGCGCATACACGCTACGTTCTGGATCAAGTCAGGGCGATTTCCAATGAACCATTCCATCCGTCGTTTGAAATCCGGCAAATGTTCGAGCAGCTCGGGCTCCAACGTTTCGACTGCAAACAGCGGAATCAAACCGACCATCGACCGAACTTTCATCGGATACGGCTTGCCTTGCGGCACATGCAGCACGTCGTAAAAGAATCCATCCTGCTCGTCCCACAATCTAATCTCATCGTCGCCGCGGTTGTTCATCGCGTGCGCGATGTAGAGAAAGTGTTCCCAGAACTTGCTGGCCATGTCTTCGTAGGATGGATCTTCCTTTGCCAGTTCCATCGCAATCGCCAGCAGGTTGAGCGCGTACATTGCCATCCAGCTCGTGCCGTCTGATTGTGCGATATGACCGCCGGTCGGCAGTGGTGCGCTGCGATCAAACACGCCGATATTGTCTAGTCCCAGGAAGCCACCCTGGAAGATGTTCATGCCATCGGCGTCTTTGCGATTGACCCACCAGGTGAAATTCAAAAGCAGTTTCTGAAAAACTCGCTCGAGAAAAACTTTATCGCCGACGCCGCGCCGCTTCTTCTCAATCTTGTAGACGCGCCAGGTGGCCCACGCATGCACCGGCGGGTTCACGTCGCCGAAGGCCCACTCATAAGCGGGCAGTTGTCCGTTGGGATGCATGTACCATTCGCGCAGCATCAACACGAGTTGCTCTTTTGCGAATTCAGAATCGACCAGCGCGAGCGGCACGCAATGAAAAGCAAGATCCCAAGCGGCGTACCAGGGATACTCCCATTTGTCCGGCATTGAAATGACGTCGGCGTTGTAGAGATGTTTCCATTCGTGATTGCGGCCCTTTTGTCTGTCCGGTGGCGGCTTCGGTGAATCGGGATCGCCATCCAGCCACTGCTCGATGACGTAATGATAGAACTGCTTGGACCAGAGCAAGCCGCCCAGCGATTGCCGCATAACTGTCCGCGCGTCAGGCGAAAGATCTTCAGGGATTACGGTTTGATAGAACTCGTCGGCCTCGCGAATTCGTTCGGCAAAGCGCTTGTCGAAGTCAACGAATGCATCAGCATTCTTCTTTAACGACTTGTCTGTCAGCCGCAAACGAATCGTGGCGGTCTCGCCGGACGCAACGTTTAACTTGTAATTAGCAGCAGCCTTTGTTCCCGCCTGTTCAGGATTGACCGCAGCTTGATTACCATGAACGATGTAGTCGTTGATGCCGTCTTTTACAAAATGCGAACCATTGGTCGAGTTGAAGAGCCTCTGCGTGTTGGTATCGTTTTCCGTGAAAAGTAACTCAGCCGAACCGTCACAATGCAACCAACGTTTGCCGAGCTCGCTCACCTCGAGTTCGATCACGCCTTCCTTAAGTTTACGGAGATGTGGTTTCGCCGTTCCGTTCTGATTCCACGACCAGGTATTGCGAAACCAGATCGATGGCAGAAGATTGAGTGAAGCTGCTTCTGGACCGTGATTTGTGGCAGTGATCTTGATCAGAATGTCTTCGACGTCAGCCTTTGCATATTCGACAACCACATCGAAGTAACGATCTTCATTGAAAATACCAGTGTCGATTAGCTCGAATTCGGAAGCGAGCTTGCCGCGTCGGCGGTTTTCTTCAACCAACTGGCCGTAAGGAAATTCGGCCTGCGGATACTTGTACAGGTACTTCATGTAGGAGTGTGTCGGCGTCGAATCGAGATAGAAATAATATTCCTTGACGTCTTCGCCGTGATTGCCTTCGTTGCCGGTGAGACCGAAGATGCGCTCTTTCAAAATTGGATCGCGGCCATTCCATAACGCCAGCGCGAAACAGATTTTCTGATGACGATCGCAGATGCCTGCAAGCCCGTCTTCATTCCAACGATAGGCGCGCGACCGTGCGTGGTCGTGTGGAAAATAATCCCACGCCGTCCCATACGGGCTATAGTCTTCACGCACGGTGCCCCACGCGCGCTCGCTGAGATATGGACCCCAGCGTTTCCAATGCTTCGTACGCTGGCGCGCTTCTTCCAGCCGCCGTTCTTCGGCCGTGGGTTTCAGTTTTTTGCCTCGGTCTTTCGTCATGAGTTTTAGTTAAGCTGCTCGTAATTCCGCTCGCCCGCACTCTGGACAGGTGTGCGCCTCTTTAACCGCGCCGCCAAACACTGGATCCACAACTGCGGGATCATCCACGCCGTAATCGATCTTCATCGCATGATGATTCATCTCAGCGCCACAGTCCGGGCAAATCAGTTTGGGTTTAGACACGCGCTGCGCCTCCTAGTGCTCTGAACTGGTCAGCTTTTCAAGTTGATGTTGAAAATACCCTCGCCAACTTTCCGGCAAGGCTTCTACTTCAATCGCCCGACGAAGCAACGTCACATTGTGCTTCTCTCTTGTATATAGTCGGGTAATATCGCTGACCCTTACATCGTGTGCGTCTCTAGCCAACGGTTCGAACTCATCGCCTGCACCGACTTCGCCTTCTTTCAAAACCGCGAGATAGAATCCAGTGCGCTCGCTTTGCAAAAATCTCTTGATGATGTCCGGGCGGCCAAATTTCAGAGCGAGCTTGTAACAAGGCATCCGCGGTTGAGTGACCATCACTTCCGCCGTGGCGATGCGAAACTTGTCACCGATGTTGATTTCCGTTTCGAGTAATCCCGTGGTTGTAAAATTCTCGCCGAACATGCCCCACGGTAGGTCCATCTCGGGCAACTCGTGCTTCCAAAAATCGTAGTGCTCCGCAGGATAGACATAGACGGCTTTGCTCGGCCCTCCATGAACGGACAAATCAGCCTGGCGATCGCCGTCGACATTTAGCGTCCGCATCATCACACGCCCCGCGATTGGTTCCTTGAAGATGCCGGTCGATACCGGCTCGCCGTCGCGCAAGACCAGGCGCGGCAAACCAACATTGAGTGAAATAATTTTCATGCTCAGATCGTAACGCTTTCGCGACTATGTCGCAGCACCCGGCTGCCCTTGTGTGCGCTTGTGCCTTTTGTGGCTGAATCATTTTTCGATCAGCGCCATCACATGCCCATCGGGATCGCGTGCGAGCAAGCCCTTACTGAACCCGAGTCGCCCATCGTTAATTGTCACTACGCCTGGTGAAACGAAGCGAAAGTTCTCAGCCAGCAGATGCTGCGCAAACGAGTCCGCCACATTAACGACGAGTGTGGTCTGCCAATGAAATAGATCGTTCGCTCGCCCATCACTCGGCGCGGGCCGGCCGTCGCGCGGCGCAAGGTACTCGAGAAATTCGATTCCCGGTCCCCCGCTACCGGCTCGAAGACTCGTGATCCGTAACCTTGCGCCGAAGACGTTGTTCAAGTGCTCCTGCTCGGTGCCGTAGTTTTCACTCGTACCGGCGATGCGCAGACCCAGCACGTCGCGATAAAACTTCAAACTCGCTTCGGTGTTGCTGACGACAATCGCAGTGTGATCGATGCCGAGAAACAATCGATCCTTTCGTTGCCACTTCGCATCGCCCTTACTTTCAGGAAACTGAAGAATTTCGAGCCAGTGCCTGTCAGGATCGCGAAAATAGAAAGCCTTGATGCCGGCCGCGTTCTTGTTCCAATCAGGAAGACGTTGCGGTCCAGTCGAAGCATGTTCGACTTTGTTTTGTCGCAGCAGCGCGTAAGCTTTGTCCATGTCGCTGGTGATAATCGCGATATGCTGGAACCAGCGATCATTGCTGCGCGAGTCAACCGGAACTGGACGCCCTTTGGGCGCCAGGTACTCTGTTAATTCAATGAACTCATCACCCAGGCGCATCCGCACCACTCGCATGCGCAAGCCAAATACACCTTGCAAACGCTCGTAGTCTTCGCCCGTCACTTCCACGTC
>JBJMXF010000060.1:0-7990 GCA_045809725.1 Candidatus Udaeobacter sp.
GTGTGGAATTCTTTTTTTGAGCACGATCGAAACCCCGCCGGTGATGTTCGTTTGTTCGAAAAAAATGTTCGCCGCACGCACCACAATGTTGTCTTCGCCTTTCGGCAAGGACGGATCATCGCAGCGAAAAGCGATTCTCTGTTTGCCCGAGTGCTGCTCGATCTTGATCTCATCGCAAAGCGAAATTGGCGCGATGAACGTTTCAATTTCGTGAAAGCCATCGCTGCGACGGCGGAAAACTCTCAGCGAAAGATTGACCTTCGCTGGAGCCATGACTTGCATTACCTGCAATTTGCTCCGTCATTCGGAGCGAAGTCGAGGAATCTCTTGCTCACGGTCGCAAAACTGAGATGTCTCGACTTTGCCGACCATGACAAAAGCCGCTGACAAAATCATCGTGGCGCTTGATGTCGCGACAAAGGAAAAGGCACTCGGCCTCGTTGAGCACCTTCAGAGCCAGATCTCTTTTTTCAAAATCGGGCTCCAACTTTACACAGCCGAAGGGCCGGAAGTTGTGCGCGCGGTTTTGGCTACTGGCGTAAAGGTTTGGCTCGATCTGAAGCTCTACGACATCCCCAACACCGTCGCTCGAGCCGTTGAGTCTGCGAGCACTCTCGGTGTGCAAATGCTGACCATTCATTTGAGCGGCGGCAGCGAAATGATTCGCGCCGCGACTGCAGCTCGCACCACCGATATGCTCCTCCTGGGAGTGACTGTTTTAACAAGCTCCACCGAACAAACGTTGCGCGAAATCGGAATCACAGGGGCGGTCGATGACCAGGTAATTCGGCTCGCCAAATTAGGCGCAGCAGCAGGAATCGATGGTGTCGTGGCGAGTCCGCATGAAATCAAAATCTTGCGCCGCGAGTTCGGCGAGAGAATCAAAATCGCGGTCCAGGGAATTCGGCCAACCTGGGCAGAACCAGGCGATCAGAAAAGGTTCATGACTCCCATAGAAGCAATTCAAGCCGGAGCAGACTACATCGGGATCGGGCGGCCCATCACGAAGCATCACAATCCGCGAGAAGCCGTGGCAAAAATCTTGGGCGAGCTCCACACGTAATTGTCATGTCGAGCGAAGTCGAGACGTCTCTGGAGAATTCCGACTCCAGAACAATCCAGAGATTCCTCGACTCCGCTCGGAATGACAAACTTGAGCGAGCCATGCGCCCTTTGTTCGCGGATTTGATCGTCCATCACGATGTAAAACCACACTCCGCGGCGACGAACATGGCGATAGATGAAGCCCTGCTGAAATCGGCAAGTATTCCAACTATCCGCTTCTATCGCTGGCGTTCCCCTGCTCTATCATTCGGATATTTTGGGAAGTTTTCCGATGTCGCGACTTACGCAGCGGAGCGCGATTTAGTTCGGCGTTGGACCGGCGGCGGAATCGTTTTTCACGGCGAGGACCTCACTTACTCGATCGTGATTCCGGCTAGCGATCCGGCGTTCGGTGAATCATCAATTGCTATATACGAAAAGATTCATGGCGCGTTGTGCCAGGCGCTTATTGCGATCGGACATTGCGCGGAGGTGGTAGGGTCGGCGCGCTGCGCCGATGGGACGCCGCAGCGCGGCGTCCCCACCAACAATTGCTTCGCGAATCCAGTTCGCGCCGACGTAATGATGAACGACCGCAAGATCGCCGGAGCGGCGCAACGCCGTACTCGTCGCGGTCTGTTGCAGCAAGGTAGCATTCAAGGCATCACCCTCGGCAATGACCTTGGTCAAAAATTTGCGCACGCTCTGTCGCTCAATTGCAGTGAGTTCGAGATCAATGAACAAATTCTCCGGCGCGCGGAAGATTTAGCCCAGCAAAAATACGGAACCGAATCCTGGCTGCGAATGAGGTAGTGCATGCGTCTCGCTTGCACAATCGCTCTTTAGCAAGCTAGAAGCTTGCTCTACTCTGCCCGCACTACTATCCTCGCCTCGTGGAACTCTTCGCCCGCACGGACCGGAGCTCGAGTCGCCGCGCAGTTGCGAAGGCGAGCAGCGCTCCCGCGCTTCGTTTGGCCGAAGTTGCAAAATTAGTTCAACCGCAGCTTGAGCAAGTCGAGACGTGTATCGCGCAACAGGCTTCGGCGTTCGATCCCGCAATTGAAGGTTACGTTGTGTACGCGCTCGGCAGCCGCGGGAAACGTCTTCGACCGCTGCTGGCTCTGCTTGCCGGTGGCGCAACCGGAAAGGTCCAGTCCGGGCACATAGATCTCGCTGTGATCGTTGAACTCATTCACCTCGCCACCCTGGTGCATGACGACGTTATGGATGAAGCAGAACAGCGTCGAGCACAGCCAAGCGCAAATGCGCGCTGGGGAAATTCGCTGAGCGTTCTACTAGGTGACTGTCTTTTCGCGCACGCGCTGACCTTATCCACAGATTTCGAAAACTCCGATATCAGTCGCGCAATCGCGCGCACGGCCACGACGGTTTGCTCAGGCGAAATGATTCAGACGCAGCGCAGGTTCGATCTTAATCTGACCGTCGAGGATTATTTGCGGATCGTGCAGATGAAGACCGGCTCACTTTTCTCCGCCGCCGCGGAACTCGCCGCGGTTATCAGCGAGGCCGATCCGAAGGTGATCACAACATTCAAAAATTTCGGATTCCAGATTGGAACTGCCTATCAGATTTATGATGACTGCGTCGATCTCGCCGGGTCCGAGACTGTGACCGGTAAAACACTCGGAACGGATCTGCGCAAAGGAAAATTCACGTTGCCGGTTTTGATTTTTCTCCGTTCCGCTTCCGAATTTGAGCGCGAACGTTGTTGCCAGCTTGTGCTCGACGAAAAGATCGACGAAATGATTGAGCTTCTCAAGAATGGCGCGAATAACGGCGCGTTAAACGAGTCAATCGCAGCCGGCAGTGATCTGATTCGCAAAGCGCAACACGCATTCGATGGTGTCGCGCCGAACGGTTATACAGATGGTTTGTTCTCGCTCGGCGATGCGTTGTGCGGCCTGTTCGATCAACTTCGCGTCTAATGAAATGTGGGAGGGACCTTGGTGTCCCGAATTTCAGCTGACTTCCATCACAGCGTTGAGACTGCTCTCATTTTCGTATGCCGCAGCTTAAAATCCGCGAAATGCCGCAGGACGAGCGGCCGCGGGAAAAGCTGCTCGCACGAGGGGCGGATGCTCTCAGCAACGCAGAATTGATTGCGATATTGCTGCGCACCGGCCGGCGCGGCATGAATGTGATCGATGTCGCTCGTGAGTTGCTCGACAAATACAAATCGTTCGCGGAGCTGAGTCGTTGCTCCGCCAACGAGCTGAGGGAAATCAAAGGAATCGGTCAGGCAAAGGCATTGGAATTGGTGGCCGCGTTTAACTTGGGAAAACGCTTCTCGCAGGAACCGTTGTCCCAGCAAAAGCTCGATTCGCCGGAACTAATTTACAAACTGCTCGGAGACGAAATGCGCATGATGCGGACCGAATCACTGCGCGTTGTCCTTCTCGACACACGTTACCGGTTAATGCGCGTCGAATCTGTGTCGGTAGGAAGCACGAATGAGAGCATTGCGCATCCGCGTGAGATTTTTCGACCCGCGATCACTTATTCAGCCTACGCAGTGATCGTTGTGCACAATCATCCGTCCGGAGATCCCTCCCCGAGCCAGACTGACCACAGCCTCACACGACGTTTGGCCGAAGCGGCAGAACTTTTGCAAATCAAATTGCTCGATCACATCGTCATTGGCGCGCCATCGGAAGCGAGTCCCGGTTATTTCAGCTTCAAAGAGGCTGGCGTGTTGTAGGCAAGAAAATCCGAAGTCGGAATGTCGAAAATCCAAAACATGACGGAGAAGAAACTTCATCCGACCGCAATCGTCGATCCGAAAGCAAAACTGGGCGCTGATGTGGAGATCGGCCCATTCTCGATCATCGGGCCGGATGTGACAATCGATGAGAAAACCATCGTGCAATCAAACGTGGTGATCGAAGGCGAGGTGACGATCGGACGCGGAAATTTGATCGGACATGGCGCGATCATCGGTGTGCCGCCGCAGGATGTTTCGTTTTCGGCGGACCGACGGACGAAAGTCGAAATCGGGGAAGACAATATCATCCGCGAGTACTGCACGATCCATCGTGGCAGCGCCGACGGCAGCGCTACAACAATTGGCGACAAGAATTTTGTAATGGCCGGAGCGCATATAGGTCACAATTGCGCTATCGGAAATAACGTTATTATCGCGAACAATTGTTTACTCGGCGGCTACGTGCGCGTTGATGACGGGGCATTTCTTGGGGGCGGATCAACTTTTCACCAGTTCATGCACATTGGGCGCCTGGTGATGGTGCAGGGTAGTTCCGGATTTGGAAAAGATCTGCCACCGTTCACCATCGCCGCAGAACGCAATTACGTCGTCGGGTTGAATATCGTCGGAATGCGACGGGCAAGACTTAGCGCGAATGAGCGAAGCGAAATCAAGGAGGCATTCAAACTTGTATATTTAAGCGGGCTAAATACGTCGCAGGCCCTCGAGAAAGCGCAGAGCATGCCCTTTGGCGCCCCAGCACGCGAATTTCTGGACTTCGTCGCCAGTGCAAAGAAGCGCGGTATTTGCCCGTTGAAGTATAACACGGGCGACGACGAGTCCGCCTAACGACGCAACCCGAATCCCCGCGGCCCGATGCTCAACCGCCTTGCACCGGAGGCATAACCGCGATTTCCTCGCCCGGATTCAGCTTGTAATTGCGATCAACAAATTCCAAGCCAGCACCAACTAAGATGCTTTTGTCGTGCGCAAGAAGCCCGGGCTTTTGCACATAAAGCTTTTCGAGTAATTCGCGAATATTCGCGCCGTGTGGAAGCTCAAGCTCTAGCTCTTGGGTTCCAATGAGTTCACGCAAATGCGCGTAAAATTGCACTCGCACTTTCATATGCCCGGCCGATCTCTATACCATCTTACACAATGTCATTCTGAGCGAAGCGAAGAATCTCGGATCATCCATACCTACAGCCAATAATCAGAGGTGTTTCGCTTACTCATCCTAAGTGTCACGAGCGACACGCATTTCCTACTCTTTACCGGCGCGCCCAAGCCGTCGCGCCTTATTTTGCCCTTGCTGCCGGGCTGAATAACATGCCTAGAAATGCACGTTTATCATGACCAACTCGAAGTGCGCACCAACGGCAAGAACCTCTACGAAATTACCGATGACGTGCAGTCGAAGGTCGGAAACAGCGCAGTGCGAAATGGAACAGTCACAATTTTCATTCAGCACACCAGTTGCAGCATCGTGGTCATGGAAAATGCCGATCCCACCGCGCGACGCGATTTAGAAAATTTTTTCGACCGCCTTGTGCCGGAAGACGCCGATTACTTCACCCACGATTCCGAAGGCAGCGACGATATGCCTTCACACGTCCGCATGGTTCTGACGCACACGAGCGAGACCGTACCAATCGTGGACGGAAAAATGCAACTCGGAACGTGGCAAGGCATCTTCCTTTTCGAACATCGTCGCGCGCCTCATCGGCGAAATATTTTCATGACCATTATTGGCGAATGACTGTAGCGGCGATGGCCTGAGGGCGGCGCTCAGGGAGCAGCGCTACAGAAGATCATAAATCGCGTCCACCACTCGCAGTGATTTCTCGTTAGGCAGAACCGATTGTTCCATTTGGTTCATCACGTACGCGAATGCGATTTTGTTTTCCGGATCTGCAAAGGCGTGGCTGCCGCCCGCGCCGGGATGTCCGAAGGAAATCGTGGATGGTCCGAACATCCTGCGGCCCGAATCTCCTGAATCTTTCATGAACCCGGCCGAGAATGCCGTCGGGATTTGAAAAACCTCGTCGATGCCGTCTGATAATGTCGTTGTCATTTGTTCGATGGTTTTTGGAGAAAAGAGAGTCTGCCCATTTACTTCTCCGCCGTTGGCGAGCACGGAATAAAATTTCGCAAGCGCCGACGCATTCCCGATTCCGCCGAACGAAACATTCGGCCGCGCACGGATTTCCGGATCGTTCATCTTGCTGATCACATTCAACCCATAAGGCGAAGTAAAAGTCTTTCTCGCCAGCGTCCCGGCTGTAACAACATCCCGATAGAACTCTGCCGGTTCCGGCGGCTTACCGCTTTTGGCTGGGTAAATTGTGGCCACTCGCGAATTCTGCTCTCCCGGCAATCCGATCCAGAAATCGAGTTCGAGCGGCTGGGCAAAATTTTCCTGCCAATAATCGGACAGTGTGCTTCCAGTGATACGCCGAAGCAGTTCGTCCAGGAGAAAGCCAAACGTGCGTGCGTGATACCCATGCTGAGTTCCCGGCGGCCACAAAGGTTGTTGCATTTCCAACGCCCGAACTACTCCGCCGTAATCGAGCACGTCAACGCGCTGATCCAAGGCGCAAAGCCCAGCCTGATGCGAAAGCAATTGTTCGAGCGTGATCTTGTCTTTGCCTGCCTGTCCAAATTCGGGCCAGAAGTCGGCGACGAATCGTTTAAGCTCAATGTTCCGCTGTTGCAACGCGTGCAATACGCAGCCGCTGCCGATTCCTTTCGTTGCAGACCAAACCAGCACGATCGTGTCGGCCGTCCATGGTTCCTCGCGACCCGAGTCGCAAAATCCGCCATAGAGCTGGATAAGTGGTTTCCCGTTCTGCCAAACCGAAACCGCCGCGCCTAACTCGCCGAATCTCTCAAAGTTCTCGTCGAACAGCGGCTTCAATCGCTGAAGAACCTGCTCGGTTTCAAGTTGCATTGCTCATGAGAACGTAGCGCATGCGTCCCGCTTGCGTCTCTTGCGCGCTTCACATGCGCAAGCGAGGACGCATGCGCTACTCTAGAGCAAGAGCTCTTCTAGTTCGTTAAGGCGACGTTCAAATAGTTGAAGCGTACTTTCTATAGGCGCCGACGTGGTCATATCCACGCCGGCCGTTTTCAGTGTCTCGAGGGGGAATTTGGAACCCCCCGAATGCAAGAACTTCAGATAAGCCTCGACACTCCCGGGGTCGTCGGAAAGCACGCGCTGCGACAGCGTCACCGCAGCGGAAATTCCAGTCGCGTATTTGTAAACGTAGAACGCGTGATAGAAATGCGGAATGCGGAGGCATTCCAGATCAAGCTCGGGATCGAGCAAGAAGTTTTCCGCGAAATAAACTTCGAGCAACTTGTGATATTCCGATTTGAAAACGTCGAGCGTCAGCGCATCGCCGCTTTCCTCGATGACGTGAATGATCCTTTCGAATTCGGCGAACATGGTTTGTCGGAACAGCGTACCGCGCAGATCATCGATCTCGCGGTTGATGATGTAAGCTCGCATCTTCGAATCGGTCGTCGTGCGAAGCAGATGATGGGTCAGCAATTCCTCGTTGAAGGTCGATGCAACCTCCGCGAGAAAGATCGGGTACTCGTAGTTCTGAAAGAGCTGCGAACGTTGCGCGAACCAACTGTGCATTGAATGTCCTGCCTCGTGCGCAAGCGTATACACGTCCGCGAACACGTCCTGCTTGTAGTTCATCAGGATGTACGGTGGAGCGGTGTAACTGCTGGATGAAAAGGCACCGCTGCGTTTGCCTTTGTTTTCATAACGGTCGCACCAGCGTCTCGAGCGCAGACCTTCTGCCAGCACCTGGACATATTCCTCACCCAACGGAGCGAGCGCAGCCAAAACCATTTCCGTCGCTTCATCGAATGTGAATATGGTCTGAATCTCCGGAACGAGCGGAACGTACGTGTCATAATGATGCAGCTCATCCAAACCGAGGACGCGCCGGCGAAAATCGAGATATCGAAACAACGGTTTGAGATTCGCGCGCACAGATTGAATTAAACCGTCATACACGGCGACCGGCACATCATCCGGAAACAGCGCCCCTTCGAGCGCAGATGGATAATGCCGTGCTCTGGCGTGAAACACGTCCGCCTTAACTGAATAGCCGAGGGATGCGGCGAGCGTGTACTGATGGTCGCAAAACTCAGCGTAGTATTGATGGAAAGCCTGTTTGCGCAGTTCAGGATCGCGCTTCACCAGAA
>JBJMXF010000061.1:0-6004 GCA_045809725.1 Candidatus Udaeobacter sp.
GCTCCACGGTTGCGCGCATGCGTGCCTCCGATTCGCGGAGCGCTTCTTCGTCTTGCCTGTGTTGAATCGCCTGCACGACTTGCCGGGCGATTGTTGTTCCAAGTCGCAGCTCGGTTTGGGTGAAGGAATGTGGCGCATTAAAATAAACCATGAATTTGCCGATTAGCTTTCCATCACCAACCAGCGGGATGAAGGCAGCTGCGTGAATCCCTTCGGCGCGAATCACCGCTTTCAATGATTTCGCGAGCTTGGCCTTCCCAATGTCAGAAACGCATACCGGCGCTGGATTCTTCGTGTCCGGCTTCCACGGCGAATGACCTTCTACGGCTTTACGGTAGCGTTTGGATATATCGCGCGAGGCCACGAAACGCATGACCTGTTTTTCATCCAGAAGCAAAATCGAAGCGCGATCGCACCCAGTGGCTGCCAAAATCGTGTCCAGTGCTGCTTGGTAAATCTCCTGGAGCGAAGCGGCCGAACTCTGACGTTGTGCAAACCGATAGAGCGCCTCTTCTTGTTGTTGTGCGAGTTTCCGTTCGGTAATGTCATTGTTGGTTTCCAAGACGTACGCGCGCTTTCCTTGCGAATCGCGGTCCAACGCCCAGCGTGAGAAAACGGTAATTCGCGTGCCGTCGCGTCGCGTGTGAATCAGTTCTCCTTGCCACTGATTATCCCGGAGCACCGTTTGATAAATCCTGGATAGCGGCTCGGCGTGTTCTGTGTTCAATAGCTCATGGCTCACTTCGCCGATCGCTTCCTGCAGCGTATAGCCGTAGACTTTCGTCGCCCCTTTGTTCCAGTAAGTAATCCGATCATTTACATCCCGAACGATGATCGCATCGTTGCTCAAATCGAGGAGCCGCGCCTGCTCAGCCAGTTGTTGTTCGTGACGCTTGCGCTGGGATAAATCGATGATGGCCGTCTGGTAGAGCAAAGCGCCATTTCGCGTGGTCGAAGTGATCGGCGTACTTAGAAGTTGAACCGGGACCCGTTCGCCTTTTCTCGGCTTCAACTGCAGTTCCGTCGCAACTTGTTCGTGTCTCGTGCGACAATGCAACAGGTGATGCAGAAATGAATCCAGGTCCGCTACGTAAAACGCGAAGGGGCGTCCGATTAACGAATCCCTTGCCACCCCCAGCAACGTGGTCGTGGCGAGATTGGCTTCTTCAATTCGTCCGGCCCGGTCGAAGCTGACATACGCAATCGGCGCAAAATCATACAGGTCGACAAATCGCTGGGTGGCGGCTTCCAGTTCAGTCTGTGGATTCCATCTCACAGGTGTACGCCCGGAACGAATCGACGCGCCGTTTTTGTTCAACCGCGGTACGCGCGGCCGAAACGCGATGCTTTCGCTTTGACTGCCGTCGTTGCCCTGGCGCGGTGGCATAATAGCGCCGTTGCCCGAGCCAATCCTTTGGCGAACACGCCTTGCGCGTTGCTTGTTATTTCCGCGATGAGCCATGTTCGTGGTTTGGTTTCTCAACGCCAGGTCTCTTTTCTCCGTCGATGTCCACCAGCGTGATCACGGCGCCGTCGATTTTGTCATCCGTTGTGCGATATGGCCGCACCCGCAGCGAGTACTGCCGCCCGTCCTTATCGCTCACGTTGCGCTCGCGGGTGCCCAGCGTTTCGATCACCTCCCGCAAGATCTTCTCCATGTCGGGAACAGCAATATTAGGCCGCAGCTCGCGCAACGGTCGCCCAATATCACTCGGCAAAATGTTAAATGCTCCACGGGCCGCAGGCGTAGCGCGCCTCACTGTTAATGCATTGTCCACCATCACGATTGGCATTTGAATGCTGGCGAGCAGATTGTTTAGCTCGTTCGTCATCTGCATCATCTCCAGATTTCGGTTGCTGAGTTCTTCGTTCAACGTCGTCAACTCTTCATTGGTTGATTGCAATTCTTCCTTGGCCGTCTCGAGTTCTTCGTTTGTGGATTGCAGCTCTTCGTTGCTTGATTCGACTTCTTCGTTGGACGCCTTCAACTCTTCATTTGTCGCCTCGTGCTCTTCGATGACTGCCTGCAATGTTTGTTTCGAAGCGGTCAATTCCCGGCGCAATTCGCTTACTTCACGCTGCGCCCCAGCTTTTCCGAGGGGCTGCAACAATCGCTCCGCTTTCATCCTGGTCGTAGTCTCATCAAAAATCACCAGGTACCATGACTGATCGGTACCCGTGACTTTGAACGGCACGACCTGGATATTTAGCTCGTAGTTTTTTCCTCGAAGCGTAACTTTCGCGCGCTCTGTTCGGGCCGCTTTACCTGTTTTGATCGCGCGACGAATTGTTGCGCGCAGATCCGGCACCAGGTTCGTGCGTGCCAATTGTAACAGATTGAACGTTGCGGGGCCGGGCGTGTGTTCCAGAAACAGGTCGGTCCGGCCACGGAACTGGTGGACTTGCATCTTATCGTCAATTACGACGGCCGCCGGCGCGTACGTGCTGAGCATGATGCGATCCGCCACTTTCAAAAGGTCGGGCTCGAAATTTATAGCTGCCGGTTTTGCGCCGAAATGCGGGAGCTTAAGACCCTGCTGCGGAATGAAGACCGCTGGACGTGGCGAAGCTCCGGCTTCCTTGGTGTAAATTTTGTTCTTCTTATCCACGAGTTTGAAAAGGTCCTCATACAGACCCACCGATTCGGCGGGCCCAAGAATCAGAAAGCCGTCCGGGTTAAGCGCGTAGTGAAATTGCGGGATGCAGCGCTTATGCAATTCCGGGCTGAGATAAATCAGTACATTGCGGCAGCTGATTATGTCGAGCCGCGAGAATGGCGGATCAGCCGCGATATTTTGTCGCGCAAACGTGCAAATATCGCGCACGTTGCGCCCGATTTGGTAAGCGCCGTCGCGTTTAACAAAAAAGCGCCTCAGTCGCGCCGGCGAAACATCTTTCTCGATCGCACTCGAGTAGATTCCCAGACGCGCATGCTCGACGACTGACTCGCTCAGGTCGGTGCCGAAAATCTGGATTCGCCATTTCGAAGCCTGGCCACCGACAGCTTCGAGAATGGAAATGGCGAGCGAATAAACCTCTTCGCCTGTGGCGCAACCAGGTATCCAGACGCGCAATTCTTGCGGTCGGGTTTTGCCTTTCTTTTTGAGCAGCGCCGGCAGGAAACGTTTTTTTAATGCGCGGAATACCTTTTCGTCCCGGAAAAACCGCGTCACGTTGATGAGCAGATCGTCAAAAAGCAACTCGATTTCCTTCTTATTGTCGCGCAAGAACCGCGCGTAGCGCTTCAACGTGTCGATCCGATGCACCGCCATTCGCCGTTGGATTCGTCGGATTAGCGTACTTTCCTTGTAACCGCTGAAGTCGACACCCATCTGTTTTTTCAGGGAAAGAAAAACCCGCCCCAGATCGTCCGCCTGCCTGTAGGCTTCTTTTTCGGCTTCCGCCCCGTCAGTCATTGGCCGTCGGATATATGGGTGCTCGCCGATCCGGCTGATTTCGCGGGCGATTGCGTCTGGCGGCATAACGAGATCGACAAATCCGGAGCGAATTGCGCTGCGCGGCATGGCATCGAACTTTGCGCTCTCTTCCGTTTGCGCGAAGGTCAAACCGCCCGCGGCCTTTATTGCACGCAGACCAGCAGTGCCATCACTGCCGGTCCCCGAGAGCACGATGCCGATCGCGCGCGACCCGCATTCTTCAGCAAGCGATTCGAAACAGTGGTCGATGCCGACGTTCTGCCTCTCGGTGCGGCTGACCAACGTGAGCTTGCCACTCTTCGCGATCACGCACTTGTTAGGCGGCTGCACATAAACAGCGTTTGGCTGTGGGATGATTGTTCTTGTAATCTCGCTCACTGGCATCGACGTGGCTTTGCCAAGCAGATTAGGAAGCCGGCTCCCGTGATGCGGATCGAGATGCTGCACGATTACAAACGCCATACCGGTTTGGGGGGGCAAATGCCGCAAGAGATCCATGGCCGCTTCGAATCCGCCGGCTGATCCGCCGATGCCGACGATTGGGCACATCAGGTTTGCCTTGGCTGGTTCCGATTTCGCTTGCGCCTTGGGCGATTTTGATTGCGACAATTTTCTGCCGCTCGTTTTTATTGGCGAGGAGGATGCTCTCGACTTCGCTTTTCGCTTTGCGGCCATGCGCATTTTTTATGTTAGTTGCGCCTGAGCATCACACAAGCTGCGATTGCGGTCGGACGCCTTGTCGCCAACGCGTTGGCAATGGACTCGGCCCGCCCCCGGGCTGTCAGTTGGCCGCGCGAGGGCGCGCCGACTCCAACATCTTCGCCGATTCTTCCCATCGTCTTCGGAGAAGCCGATGCACCTCGAGGCACGTCTGCGACCCCGAGCAGATTGTTGCCAAATCCCTGCCGATCCGCCGGCAGACCGCAGTCCGTTCGGAAAAGTCGATCCACCCGCTTAACCATATAGCTGCGATTCAGTGTTGGGCGCGCTTCACTAAATGCACAAACGCAACATCATCGTCATCGGAACGTCTGCGGGCGGCGTACAGACGCTTTGTGACCTCACCAAATATCTGCCTCAAGATCTCGATGCCTCGATTTTTGTTGTGATGCATATCGGCAGCGAAACCATGTTGCCGGAAATCTTGAGTAGCCGCGGAAATCTTCCTGCTGTGATCGCCGAGCACGGCAAGGAATATAAACGCGGCCATATCTACTGCGCCCCCGCGAACTGCCAT
Organism: Candidatus Udaeobacter sp.; assembly: GCA_045809725.1. Classification (GTDB taxonomy): domain Bacteria; phylum Verrucomicrobiota; class Verrucomicrobiia; order Chthoniobacterales; family UBA10450; genus Udaeobacter. The sequence continues at coordinate 4,675 of JBJMXF010000061.1, forward strand.
CTCTCGATTAAAGACCATGTGACTGCCTTAAAGCGCGGCCCGCGAGAGAATGGCCATCGACCGGCAATCGATGTGCTGTTTCGCAGCGCTGCGCGAGAGCACCGAGCGAAAGTAGTTGGCGTGTTGCTGACCGGCGGACGGGACGACGGCACAGCTGGCCTTTATGCCATTAAAGCCCGAGGCGGCGTCGCCATTGTGCAGAATCCTGACGAAGCAGTTATGCCTGACATGCCACGCAACGCTCTGAATATGGTGGATGTCGATTTCTGCCTGCCGGTCCGCGAGATTGCCGAGGTTCTCGTTCAACTGGCGAATGGTAATGCCATAGACATCACAGAAACTTCAAACGGAAACGTTGTAGAGGACGAGACAGCTGCCGATGAAGCATCAGCAGAACCGCCTGGCGACCAAATCCCTGTTGCATGTCCGGAATGCAATGGACCGCTATACGAAGTAAAGGATGGCGAGCTCGCACACTTCCAATGTTTTGTCGGTCATCGGTTTTCGCCGCAAAGCCTTGGCGAGCAACACACCGAAGCTTTGGAGCGGGCGCTCTGGACTGCCAGTCGCAAATTGAAAGAACGGATCGTGCTTCACGAGCAATTGGCGGAGCGCAAGCGGAACAAAGGCGAAGATGAATTGCGCAAACGGCTGGAAGAATCCGTCGTGAATGCGCGACAAGACCTCAAACTTTTGCGAGAGGTTTTGGATCGAATGTAGGAGCTGAGCGCAGACATCGCGCATCGCGCCGTTGGCTTGGAACTGCAGACGTGCAGTACTGCGTATCAGGACGCAGCTGTGGCAGACCTCATGGACGCCATACGTTCTTCGATCAAGTCGCGCTCCACCTCCCAGTATTTGAGCGCTGAAAGCAGCAGCTTGTCAGGTGGCTCACCGCCAATCGATTCTTTGGCCGTCATGGTGTTACGCGCCTGATTTTTCGACAGTTTGTCCAGTTTGCGTCTGGATTTTGCCCTTCGCCATCTTCCCCGTCCCCGTTGTCCTGCTCCCGTTACCATTGTTCCTTCCTTTGTTCTGTTTGCCCTTAATTCGCGTCACAACTCGAGAGCGGCCGTGATAAACGGTCTTTCCGCTCCCATTGTTTTAACAGCGGTGGCAGCGCGAAGTTTCGCGCCTTGAAACCGGTGGGGGCAGCACAATGCGCGCGGCGATTTCAGCACTCGGGCAGCCGGCGCAGTTGCACAGTGTAAGATCGGCGATGCTGTGTTTGGGAACTGATTCTCTCGTTAGGCGAATGCTGGCCAGCGAGGTATTGCGCATCAAAGGCGCGAAGGGCCGCCGACACTGTCGAGCCGATTCCTACAATGCC
>JBJMXF010000062.1:0-58081 GCA_045809725.1 Candidatus Udaeobacter sp.
CGCTGCTCACGCCCTGGCTTTTCGAAATTGGCCGCCTGGTCTTCGATGCGCATTTAACTGCTTTTACCGTGGTCGTGTTCCTGCTTGCCGCCTATCGCATTCAATCTAAACAAATATGGAAATGGCGGGACATTACCGTTGTTTCCGGAAGTCTTGCCCTGGTGACGTATGGTTATTTCGGCGGCCGCATCCTGGCGCCGTTGTTCGCGCTAGGATTACTCTTGTTCGCGACTACCAAGCCGCGTTTCCTTGGCGTGTTCAAAATATGGCTCGCTTATGCGATCACGTTGGTTCCGCTCATTCTCTTTGATCGATCGCATTCTGGCGTGCTAACAAAGCGGCTCTGGGAAGTTAGCTATATTAGGCGTGGCGCACCTTGGAAAGAGATCCCGTCTCAGGTTGCTGAGTTTATCAGGTGCTACTTGCAGGATCAGAGCCTAACTCCTTTGCTAATGACGGGAGATCCTCATTGGCCTCATCATGTCGAAGGTTCGGGCGGCGCGATGCTTTTTGCCACGTTCGTTCTGGCAATGTCTGGTCTTCTGGTGGTTCTGGCTCGGCGTTGGCGCGATCCGTGGTGGCGTTTTGTGCTGTATGGGCTTGCGGTGTCCATTGTACCAGGCGCTATCACGGATTGGCCCTTTCACCAACCGCGGCTGATGGGCTACGCCGTCTTCCTGCTAGTGCTCACAGTTCCAGCTCTCGAATGGCTGCTTGCACCCGCTTACCCAAAGAACCGCACAAGCGACAAAACCGACGTAACCGGCCATGGTGTACGAGAGCATGCCGCTCTTATTAGCCATGGCGCCTCGCGCGCAATCCGCCTGGGCATTGTTGCGGTGTTAGTCGCAGCGACCGTGGCACAAGCTGTGGATTTCCAGGTTATTTTCTGGCGTGAAGGGCCAAAGCGAGAGTTTGCTTTCGACGTTCGATACAAGCCAGCCTATGACGCAGCTGTCGCACAGCCTCAGCGGCCAATCTATCTCGAAAACGGCCAATGGGGTCCTGCTTACATGGATGGATATTGGTACGCCACTGTGGAAGACAGGCCTATATCGGAGTTTGTTCGTCTTGCCGAGGGGGCAAAACCTCCATCCGGCGCGATTGTCCTTAGCTCGAACTCAAACTGCCACAGCTGCGAGGTTATCCAGAAAAGCGGCGCCTACCTGCTTTACAGAGCGAAGTAGTCGACAATTACAAAGTGCGTCTTGCTAAACATTTTTTGTGCACAAGCAGAATAACAAATTTTGCGGAAGTACGCGATTGAGCAGAAACTCGGCTTGTTCCACCCTCAGGGCGATGCGCCGCGAAACCGGAGCAAGGAATGGCGCGACTCCATTAAACGCGCCGATGTGCTGCACGTTCCATCCTGCGTGTTCGCATACTGCAACGAGTCGTCGCTTGGTGAAGTGAGTTACATGCTGTGCCTCATCCAGTGTGGCAACCAAACCAAGTCTATCGAGCAGCCATTCAATCAACGGCCAGGCACTTCGATAATTAGGCGTTGTTATTAAGAGCTGAGCACCCGGATTTGCCAGTGTGTAAAACAGCGCCAGAACGCTTGCCACCTGGTCTGCATACAGGTGTTCGATCACTTCGATAGAATAGATTTTGTCGAATGGCTTCCCACCGATAAGATCGTCAAATTGGCCAAGCCGAAACTGTAGATTCGGTGTTTTGTAGGCTCCACTGGCATACGCTATCGCGGAGGGATTGCTATCTATACCTACGGACTCACCAGCGTGCTGAGAAAGGAAATACGTGATCGTGCCTGACCCGCATCCCGCATCGAGCACACGGTCCTGTTTGTTAGGCATCGCGATCCGCTCTATCAATCTGAACTTTGCCTCGTGCCAAAAGCGTTGAGCGGCGCGATCCGACTTCAAAGCTCGCGCCTGGTAGTCACCCCTTATCTGAATTGCGTCGCCTTCGCGCCGTTTTAGCTCAGGCTGATTTGCGGCGTTCATCTGAAAGGCGTTCCGACAGGTACGCGCAAAAATCAACCTGACGATTTGCTGGCCAATGTAGGAGCCGACTCCGTAAGGACGGTTTTTTGAGAAGGCGCTAGCTCGTCATCACTGCGACTAGTAAGAGTTTCTGCAACAACGTAGCGCGGCCGGTATTTAACTTCCTGGTAGATCTGGGCTATGTAGGTCCCGATGATGCCAAGGCTAATCATCAACACACCGCCTATCAGTAACTCGAGTATGATAACTGTCGTGAATCCACGAAGCGCCAGCCCAAGGAAATACAAAAATAGCGAGTAACCTGAGAACAGGATGGCGCAAAAAAGGAAGATTCCTCCCAAAAAAGTGACTGCTTGCAGCGGCAACGATGAAAACGCGGTGATAGCAACAACCGCTAAACGGAAAAGGCCGAGAAATGACCAACGCGACTGCGTTAAACGCCGCTTTGCTACAGAAAAGGTTATCTGCTTCTTGCGATATCCGAGCCACGTGATCATACCTCGGAAGAAAGTATTGCGCTCCCGCATGTCCAGCCATGCGTTAATAACTTTTCTGTCTAGAAGCTTGAAATCTGACGATCCATAAAGGTTGTACCCTGAAAGCCGGCTCAGTGTCCGATAAAAAAAGCGCGCGCCAATTCGATTGACCATCGGTTCCGATCCTCGCGTTTTCTTAATACCTTCGACCACATCCCATTGCTCTTCCCTCCAGAGCCGGACCATTTCCGGGATTAATCCGGGAGGGTGCTGAAGGTCGGAATCTATGACAATACACGCCTGTCCGGAGGAGTAAGCCAAGCCGGCGCAAATGGCCGCTTCTTTTCCGAAATTACGACTGAAACGCACTGCCTTTAGCCCTGGAACCTGTTCCACCATGGCTTGCAAAACAGACCATGTCTTATCGGTTGAACCGTCATCGATCGCGATCATCTCCATCGGCAACCCCGTCTTCGACGCCTCGGTGTGTATCAGCGACAGATTCTCAGCGATCTGATCGCCCTCGTTGTGAACAGGAACGAGAACCGAAAGGATTATATTGCTGTCCCCATGCGATCGGGGGTCTGTTGTAAGAAGCTGACCACAAAACCTGCAATGCCAGTCATTTTGGTCGAGTACATGCATCTTGTCGGTATTTAAAGCTGCAGCGGATAAATCCATACGAATCGACTGGGATTGTCAATCCACGGCGTGTGGACACTAAGCCCCAGGGTCATTCAAACGGCGCCACGGGTGACCTCGTCATTTCGATGTCAATCTGGCAATTTCAACAACAAACGGTGCTTGGTTTCGACCGCCGATTGCGCTTGCACGCAGCGTTGGAAACGCCTATTAGCTTTACCCTCATGGTTCACCATATCGAGCTCTACAAATTGAAGCCGGAAGTCACACCCGCGCGTGTGGAGGAGATGATGATGAACGCACGGATGCAGCTCCTCAAAATTCCCGAGGCCCTCAGCATCAAATGCGGCAAGCGGATTGAGCCAGAAATGGAGTGGCCATTCTTTATCGCCATGGATTTTGAATCAATGGACAAATACGCGATTTTCCGCGAAGACTCGATCTACGTGAAGTTCATGGAAGAAGTGATCAAGCCGAACACTGAAGATTCAATGGTGCTCGATTTCGAGATGGACCCGGGGAAAGACGTTCGGTTTTCGTAGAGTGGGGAAAAACGTCGAACGTCCAACTTCCAACGCCGAAGCCCCAAATTTTAAACGCAGAGGCTCTTCCTGAGAGGTTGAGTGTTGTGTGTTAAGCGTTCGACGTTGAATGACAAAAGCGTCTTACAACCCGATTGCTATTGCGCCCTGTCGAACGTAATCATCGATTCCGATGCGGCTCGGTTATCTGTATTCACGTTATCCGGTAATCTCGCAAACGTTCTGCGATGCTGAAATGCTCGCGCTCGAACGGCGCGGGATCGAGCTTGTGATCGGGTCGGTCTATCCGCCGCTCACCAGCTTACGCCATGAATATATCGGCAGGTTATGCGCGCCCATTCATTACGCGCCGCCGCAGGAGATTTTAAAAATTCTCGAACGCGACGCGAAAACTCGCCGCAACTGGCCTCGTGATCTGGTCGAGCAGCACGAGAGCAAATATGGACCCGCGGCCAAGGCAGAACTGCGGGCGCGCAACGCCTTGTACTTTGCCAAGTTCTTTGATCGCAGCGGCGTGGATCATGTGCACGGGCACTTCGCAAACCGCGCCGCGCACACTGCGCTTTTCCTCAAGGAAATTTCCGGGATTCCATTCAGCGTCACCGCGCATGGGCAGGATTTTATGAAGGATCTCGGCAGCGACGATTTGTTACGCGACATCTGCGCAGCAGCGGAATTCGTTGCAGCGGAAACCGATTATAGCCGCGACCTGCTCCGCCAGCGTTGCCCCGATTCAGCGGGAAAAATTCACAGAGTTTACAACGGCATTGATCTCGAACGTTTTCCGGCGCCACGCAACAAAGCGGCGCGCGCTCACCGCGACGAGCAGGCTGTGGTCGCGCCCTACCATTTGCCGCGCATAGTAAGCGTCGGCCGGCTCGTTGCCTTCAAGGGTTTCGATGATCTCATCGAGGCTTGCGCCGAACTTGCGCGCCGCCGAATAGATTTTGTCTGCGACATCATTGGCGACGGTCCGCTTCGCGAAACGCTTCAGGCGAAGATCGAGCGGTTGGATCTTTCGTCGCGAGTGAATTTGCTAGGTTCAGTGTCACAAGACGCGGTCCTGGAAAAACTTCACGCCGCTGACATTTTCGCGTTGGCTTCAACTGCCGACGCGCAGAGAGCGACTGATGTTTTTCCTACTGTGATTCTCGAAGCGATGGCTTCAGCTCGGCCGGTCGTTTCCACTCGTCTGGCCGGAATTCCGGAATTAGTCATTGACGGCGAGACGGGATTGTTAGCTCCGCCCGGCGATTATAAAGCGCTAGCTCACGCACTTGAACAGTTGCTGGCCGATCCTGAATTGCGATTGCGCTTTGGGCATGCCGGGCGTGCTCGTATCGAGCAGCATTTCCGAATTGAACAGACGGTCGCGCCGCTACTCGAGATGCTCGAGCGAAGTTGTAGCCATCGCCCTGCGGGCGACCTAAGCGTTTCGCCATCGGCGATCGAATCCACTCAGCGCGCTTCGCAGAGCGAAGTCGCTACAGCAACCGCTTACGTGATCGATCGCTGGCCTGACCCCGAATTGCCGCTTTTGGAACGCGAGCTTCAAGAAATGAAACGCCGCAACGTGCTCATTCTTCCGTTCGTCTGCGAATTGAATTCCAGCGCGAGACTCAATGGCGCAGTGGAACGAATCGCGCCATCACTGGAATTTCTACCGGATGCGATGGTGTTGGAAGCCGAATGGCGCACAAACGCGGCTTTGGCACAACAGTTGGAGGAAGACCGCGCACAGCAAAGCAGCCGCGCGCCAGGCGCAATTTTTCTTCGTCAGGCTCGGTTCGCGCTCGTGCTGCGAAAATTAATTCAAGCGAAACAGGTATCACACATTCACGCTACGAGTTCTCGTGCGCTGGTTTGCGCGATGATGTTAAAAAAGCTGCTCGGTGTGACAGTGAGCGCGACGATTGAGCGGCGATCGGAGTTACCGCGCGAGTGGGTACAGAATGCGCTATCCGAGTGTGTGGGCGGTCGTCTGAGCAGCCGAAAATTGGTCGAGCAACTCGGTGGTGCATTCTTTCTGGACAAAACAACATTCCGTTCTGCTCAGCGGAATACGCTCGAGCGAATCATTCAAAAGACTCATATGGATTTGACCACAGACTCGCGTTTTTGGCAGCAATGGGCGCGACTGCTTTTGCACTGGAGCGGCAGCGATCGAAAATTGAAGATCGAAAATACAAAATGAAAAAAGCCATTCTGCTCGCCGGCGGTGCGGGAACGCGTCTTTATCCGTTGACCAAGATTGTCTGTAAACAGCTGCTCCCGATTTACGACAAGCCGATGATTTGCTATCCGCTGGCAACCCTGATGCTTGGCGGTCTTCGCGAGGTACTGATCATTTCCACGCCCAAAGATTTGCCAATGCTCCAGGATTACCTCGGCGACGGCACACAGCTTGGAATTCGGATCGGGTATGCCGAGCAAGCAAAGCCAAAAGGAATCGCGGAGGCGTTCCTGATTGGGGCGAAATTTGTTGGCGACTCCGGCGCGTCGCTGATTTTAGGCGACAACATTTTCTACGGAAAACTCGACTTCTATCGTGATGCGCTCGCCATTGAGCGTGGCGCGTACATTTTCGGTTATCAAGTTCGCGATCCCGAGCGGTATGGAGTGGTCGAGTTTGACAGTAACGGCAGAGTCATCAGTCTCGAAGAAAAACCGAAACAACCGAAAAGCTCCTTCGCCGTTCCCGGGCTTTATGTTTACGACAATGAAGTCGTCAATCTCTGCCGGACATTGCGTCCATCAGCGCGGAACGAACTGGAAATTACCGATCTGAACTCGCTTTATCTGAAGCAGAACCAATTGCACGTGAAACTGCTCAGCCGCGGCATGGCATGGCTCGATACCGGAACCACAACGACACTACTCGAAGCCGGCAATTACATCGCGACCATCGAGCATCGGCAGGGCTTGAAGATCGCATGCCTCGAAGAAATCGCGTTGCGAATGGGCTTCATTAGCCAATCCGACCTGGAAAAGATCATCGATGGATTATCAAAAAATGAGTACCGCGATTATCTCCGCACGGTTTGTGACGAAGGACCCGCAGCAGGGCCAGAGTCGGTGGGCTAAGTTTAATGTTGAAACTTCCATTCACACCGGCTTTTAAGCCGGTGTGAGTTAAAACTTACCTGCCGCCAGCCGTTTCAACGGCTTGTGAAGCTAATGCGATCTTTTAAGCCGTTGAAACGGCTAAGCACCCCGTGCTTCGAGCACCGGCCTGAAGGCCGGTGTTAATATTATTTTGGTTGTTCGCGCAGCAGATGATTCGTGTCAGCAACCAGCTTCGTGATCGCATCGGCTTCCCTGGCATCGTAATAGCCGCGGATCTGACCATGTCGATCGACCAGAATCATGCGCGTGCTGTGCACAGGAAGTCCCTGCTCATCGCTCCCGTCTGACACCGCAAGTTTGAATCCATCATGCGACAGTTTGTAGATCGCGGATTTTGGTCCGGTCAGAAAATCCCAGCGTCCCGGCTCAGCTTGTAATTTCCCGGCGTAATCACGCAAGACCGCGGGGGTGTCCTTCTCCGGATCGACACTGAACGAAACCAAATGCACGTCGCTTTTCTCCAGCGGCTTTTGCAGTTCGCTCATCCGCCCGCTGATCATTGGGCAAGGCCCCGGGCAGGTAGTGTAAACAAAATCGGCGATCCAAATTTTACCCGTCAACTGCGTTGAGCCAAACGGCTGGCCGTTCTGATTCGTAAGCTGAAAAGCGGGCACCGTGCCGTATGAAGAAACGGTCCGCTGACGCAGCGCTGATACCTCGACGTTTCGCAACCATAGCAATATCCCGAGTGTGATAATCGGGATCAGGATCAGCGTCACTTTCCAGCCGATACCACTCCGTGAAGGCACACGATTCATCGTAGCAGAAGTCGTGTTCATAATTTCGTCAGAACCAAAGCGGTCAGTAACAGCGGAAGGTAGGCTATCGATGCGAAAAACAGTAAACGCGCTGAGCTCCGCGTTCGAAGTCGCAGAAAACGCATCGCCACCGCGACGAAGAGTCCGCCGAGCACCAGCTCGATTGGTTGATAGATGTAACTCGCAACCCCAACAAATGCAGGCAAACCGGCGAGCACCAGGAGGAGGATGCAGAAGAACACGCTCTGACTGGCGCTGCGTGCACCGCTGGGATCGTCGCGCGAAATCATGCGGAATCCTGCGCGTGAATAATCTTCGCGGCACATCCACGCGATAGCAAAGAAGTGTGGCATCTGCCACAAAAAGACAATGACAAACAGACTCCACGCGCCTGCGTCGATTTCTCCGCGCGCAGCCGCCCAGCCGATCATCGGCGGGATAGCGCCGGGAATGGCGCCCACAGCAGTGTTGGCCGTGCTGGCGCGCTTGAGCGGCGTGTACGCAAAAATGTAAATCGCGATGGTGATTGCGCTGAGCACCGCGCTAAGCGCGTTGCAAACAATTGCCAGGTAAACGACACCGACAACGGACAACACCGCTCCAAGAATTAATGCTTGAAGCGGCGCCATCCGGCCAGCCGGAATTGGGCGCGTCCTTGTGCGTTGCATGAGCGCGTCCGCTCGGCGTTCCCACCACTGATTTAACGCGGCTGCGCCTGCCGCGGCCGCAGCGGTCCCGAGCACCGTTTGAAATAGCGCCTTGTAATTGATCGGCGGTTCCGCTCCGAGATAGAAGCCCACTGCGGTCGTTACCAACACAAGCAGAGTCAATCGCGCTTTTACCAGCTCAGCGAGATCGCTCACGAAGCTGTGACGCGAAGCCGCAAGGCGCGGCGTTTCAACTGCGGCAGCCGTTTTCACGCGGGTAGTTCTCTGTGGTAGGGACGCCGCGCTGCGGCGTCCGGACAGCGTCCCGCAACTGCGGGATCCCTACCACAAATCCGCCAGCAAATCGCGCTGTTGCTCACTCCAAAAGATAGCATTAGCGCGCCGAGCGCGACATGTGCGGTGGCCACATCCGCGGCCTTATTGCTCCAGATCACCCAGGCACCCAGCGAAACTTGGCCAAAGATCAAAACGACCCACACAAGCGATAATCGTTGGAGAGCAGGGAAATCGCGCATTTCTCGCCACACCCGGATGCAAAACGAGATTACTGCAATCGCGATGAGTAACGCGAGAAACCGGTGCACCATTTGCAGCCATATTTGAAATGCGTTCACGTCCGACAACGCACGCGCGTCGCGCCACACATTGATCTTTGCCAAAGCCGCCGCGCTGGTATCTGGAATCCATGCGCCGTTTGCAGTGGGAAAATCCAGAATCGCCAAATCGCGATGTTGGTGTCGCATCGTTGCCCCGAGCGCGAGCTGCACGTAAATCGCCACCGTTATTGCGATCGCAAGCGATCTAATTGGCGAAAACTTTTGTGAATAGAAATGTCCCGTCGCGAGGGACGCCCAGAAGTTCGTTGTCACCAGCGCGACGAAGACAAGCAGCCCCAGGAAAGCTTGAGCGACACAGGCGTGAAAGACGCCGATTTGATCTTTCATCATCGTGACTCGAAGACCGCCCAGAATTCCTTGCAGAATCACACCGATGACTGCAATCACACTCAGGTTGCGGACCCATCGTCGCTCTTCGCGCATCCAAAGCCAAACGGCCAGAATAATCGTGAGAAATCCGACCAGCGACCCCATCAATCGATGCGTATGCTCGAACAAAATTCCGCCGACCCATTTTGAAATCGGAAACAAGAACATGTTGTAGCCGAAGGTGGTTGGCCAATCGGGTACGGCGAGGCCGACATTCTTGCTGGTGACCATCCCGCCGCTGCAAATCAGGAGAAGCGTGGCGACGCATGTAAGCCATGCAAACCGGTTCAACCAACGCAGGGACCTTCCAGAATTGTCCGAATTCATCTTCGAAAAGATAATCGCGAATGGCGCCGATTTCGCGGATGGATTTCTTCTAGCCGTCGCCCTGTAGATGACGTGGCACAAAGTGCTGTCTTTACTTCAGCGGGGCACTTCGCACAGCGAAGCGGCTAAAGTTAAGGAGTCGGCGAAGCGGCAGGTGCAGGCGCGTTGTGCAGCTGTTGCGCAGGATGCGGTGAAGCACCGGCGCCTTGCGCGTCGGCATTCGGAGACTTGGGCGCGCCTGGCGGAACAACAGTGCCAGGTGGCGCTCCACTAATAGGTTCGCCCGGCGGTCGCTGCGCGGGAGCTGGCGGAGTTGTTTGCGTGCCGGCCAGCTCGGCGCGTTCTTTCAGCCACGCCTGATAATCCTGCGGCGTGTCGACAACCAGTGTGCCTTTCATCCCGTAATGGCCAAGACCACACAACTGGGCGCAAATCACTTCGTACGTTCCGGTCTTGACAGGCGTGAACCAGACTGGAATCAGCGAGCCAGGAATGGCATCGCCTGCAATGCGCATGTCCGGTATAAAGTAATCGTGGATCACATCTTTCGAGGAAAGCTCCGCAATCACGGGGCGATCCACTGGCACATGGAGTTCGCCGGTCGTTACGATGTCGTCTTTACCAGCCGGATCATTTGGATCAATCCCGAGCGGGTTTGAGTTGGAGACAAGATTGACGTCGCGCCGGGCAAACTGTCCATCCGCTCCCGGTAAATGGTAGTTGAAGCTGAACTGCTGCGCGACAACGTGCACAAGTAGCGCCTCTTTTCCGGGCGGAAATTGATTCACGCGTCTTGCCCACAGCGGGATCGCGAAGCCCAGCAGCAGTACCGCTTCAATCATGACAACTGAAAATTCCAGATGCGTCGAGACATGGCTGCGCACGCCACCATGATCGGCCCTCGGCTGCCGGCTCTTCCGAAACCGAATCAGGACGTAGATAAAAAAAGCCGACCACCCGACGAACAACGCAGCCATGAACCAGTGGGCGAACTCAATGATATGATCGATCTGATAGCCGTGGGAGGAAGCGTTCGGCGGCATTCCCAGGAATTCGTTGATCAGCGCAAAGCTATTCATACTTGCTCAAGTCTTCCTCGGTCAGTTCCTGATGCGGCTCGACCGGCATGCGGCCATGGCGCCATAGATGAAAGCTGAACGCGCCAATCCCGCCGATGACCGACATCACAGCACCAAAAAGAAACCAAATCGCGACAGCCATATGCTCGGTCGATTTGCCATCTTCGGCGCCGTAGCAAAACGGGCACGCCAACGCTTGCTGTGTGGCAAACACAACGGATACGAACAATAACGAGGCGACTCTTTTCATGTGAAGATGCGCAGCCGTTTCATTTTCCTGTAGAACCACACGCCATAGACCATCAGCACAATTGCGACCACGAACGAGGAGGCCGCGCCGGCAACGTAAATCGGGGCGTCTACCACGAAGTTGACCCAGAGACACCACACGCCGGTTCCCAACGCAAGCAGCGTCGAGAAGATGATGAACACAATATGGAAAGCTTTAAGCGACATTTAGCGAAAGATCGGGTAGTCGTACCACGCCAAAAATGTAAGCCAGAAGAGGCCAAGCACAAAAAACCCGGTGAAAACCAGGATTCGATAGATCAGCCGTTTCTCTGCTGCGAGATGCATGAAAATTGCCGCTACTAACCCGGCTTTGAATGTAGCGACCAGCATTGCCACGGCGATGTTCGCCTTTTGCGTGCCGAAATGAACGTACGACAACGCGACCGTGACGCCGGTGAATACCAGCAGTGTGGCGCCGACCATCAAGTACCCGCGAACGTGCTTGCGAATACCGTGCGCGTATTCTTCGTATTCCTTCGAATCTTGGGAAATATCAGGCGGATTATTCATGACTACAGCAGGTAAAACAGCGGAAACACAAAAATCCAGATGAGATCGACAAAGTGCCAGAACAGTCCGCTGACTTCGACACGATTAGCCAGGTGCTCGGGATTGCGCTGGTAAAGCCGCTTGCTCACTGGCAGCCACATATAGATAAACACTAGCACGCCACCAAGCACGTGCAGACCATGTAGGCCGGTGATGGTAAAATAGCTGGCAAAATACGCGCTGTGCCTTGGCTCAAACATCGTTGCGTATTGCACGTCCTCTTTTTCAATCGTAGCGACCTTTTCCGTCGCCGGCTTCGGCCAGAAGTGCGGCCGATCCATCTCCGCGTTAGTTGGATCTGCGTTGAGCGGATCTAGCGCGAGTTCGTATTCCTTGATGTTGGGATCCTTTAACGCCGCACGATTGTGCAAGTGACCGGTAATCTCGACGCGCGGTGCCAGGCCTTTCTCCGCCGCGTACTCGTTGCCAAGATATTGTTCATATTTCCCCAGCGCTTCCGTCTTTATGTAGATGCCGAAGTGATCGAATTTCTGCGGCCATTCGTAAGCGAGTTTGACGGTGAGGAAGATTACACCGCAGATAATGGTGGCGAGCATGTACCACCAGTAAGCGTCATACTTTCGCATCTTTAGCGATGCCCACGCCAGAACGACTGTCACTGACGACAGGATCAGGATCGCAGTGTTCATGGTGCCGACCGGGACATTGAGCAAACCGTGCGGCCACATCCCCGGCGGCGAGTCGATCCGCAGAAAAATGTAGGCGGAGAAAAGCCCGCCAAAGAGCATCACTTCAGACGCGAGAAAGAGCCAGATCCCGATCTTTGCGTTCCAAAGACCGGTATCGGGGCGATTGGAGATTGTGTACGGAATTTCCATGATTCAGTAGATCCCAAACGAGTTAAGCTGGCACAAGTTCTTCAGGAGTTTTGCGGCGCGTTCGCTCAGCAGGCTCGATGGGCTCATTTTGCATGGTAAAATCGCGCTCGCGACCGGGCAGGCTGTATTCGTACGGGCCGCGATAGGCAACTGGCGTGGTGAGGAAATTGCCATGCGGTGGCGGCGAAGGCGCAGTCCATTCGAGCGTCGTCGCTTCCCACGGATTGTCGTTCACTTTTTCGCCGTGCTTGATGCTCCAAAAGAAATTGATGATGAAAGGAATCTGAGCCAGCCCCATGATCCACGCTGCCCAGGAGATAGGCTTGTTCCATTCGAAGCCGGTCAATCCCCAAACGGTGTGCGCATTCGCCTGGGTCCATCCCTGCCCGCCGTCATACCAGCGCCGGTGCATCCCCGCCATTCCCTGCAAGAACATCGGAAGAAAAATCGCGTTCATGCAGATGAGCGAAGGCCAGAAATGCACTTTTCCCCAGAACTCGCTCATCTTTCGGCCGGTCGCTTTTGGAAACCAGAAGTAAATGCCGGCGAAAAGCCCGAAGATTGTGCCAGGGGCAACGATGTAATGGAAATGCGCGATGATGTAGTAAGTGTCGTGCAGATAAAGATCGGCTGAATTAAACGCCAACGGAATCCCGGTGAGTCCTCCGATTCCAAACATCGGGAGAAATGCAACCGAGAAGAGCATCGGCACGTTGAACCGAATGGAGCCACCCCAAAGCGAAATGAAAAATGCGCTCAAGATTATGACCGATGGAATGGAGATCAAAAGGGTCGTGGTTTGGAAAAATGCGCTGACCGCACTGCCCATGCCCGTCATCCACATGTGATGGGCCCACACGATGAACGACAGGAATCCGATCACCAAAACGGAAAAGACCAGCGATTTATATCCCCAAAGCGGTTTGCGCGAATTGTTGGCCAGAATTTCGGCAACAATCCCAAACGCAGGCAAAATCAGCACGTAAACCTCGGGATGCCCGAGGAACCAGAACAGATGTTGCCATAAAAGTGGGCTACCGCCGCCGCTGATAGATGCCGGCGCGCCATTCACGACCAAGCCAGCTGGGAGGAAGAAGCTGGTGTGCGCGACCCGATCCATTAACTGCATGACGATTGCCGCTTCGAGCGGCGGAAATGCCAGCAGCAACAGAAATGCGGTAACAAACTGGGCCCAGACGAAAAATGGCAGCCGCATCCAGGTCAGTCCCTTGGCGCGCAGTTGAATGATGGTTGTGATGAAATTGACGGCACCAAGCAACGATGACGAGATGAGAAAAATAAAACCGATCAACCAGAGCGTCTGCCCATTGAATACGGGATTGTGGCCGGGACCCGTATCGGAGATGTCGGCCAACGGCGTATAGGACGTCCAGCCGCTCTTGGCTGGTCCACCCGGCACGAAGAAACTGATCATCATGATCACTCCGCCTACTCCAAAGGCCCAAAAACTTGCCGCGTTTACTTTCGGAAACGTCATGTCGGGTGCGCCGATTTGCAGCGGCACGACGAAATTGCCGAACGCCGCAAAGGCGAGCGGCACGACGCCGGCGAAAATCATGATCGTGCCATGCATCGCGCCTAACGAGTTGTAAAAGTCGGGCGTCATTTTCCCATCCGCAATGCCCGGGCCGAAAATGTGTGGCAGCCATTTGCCGATCACCGGCAGTGCCTGGCCGGGGTAAGCCAGTTGCCAGCGCATCAGCATCATGAGGCAAAACCCGAAGAACAGAAATGACAGGCCGCAGAGACCATATTGAATGCCAATAACTTTGTGGTCGGTGGAGAAAATGTATTTTCGCCACCATCCGAGCTCGTGATGCTCATGAGCGGCATCATGCCCGTGCGGTTCGTGATGGGTGTCAACGGAAGTAGAAGTGTCCATTTCAGGAGAAAGTTACGAAGGTTAATATCGAAAGAGAAGCCTGATTGCAAAGCGAGAAATTTCAAATCACGCGAGAAAACGCCCGATGGTCTCCGGCTTGCGGTGTGCGAAATTTCCAGGTGCAAAACGAACAGAAAGCACGAGCGATCATTCACCTCGACATGGACTGCTTTTACGCAGCGATCGAGGTGCGGGATCGGCCTTCGCTGCGTGGGAAACCCGTCGGCGTGGGCGGCGCACGCGAACGCCGCGGCGTTTTGACCACCTGCAATTACGAGGCGCGCAAGTTCGGTGTTCGTTCAGCCATGCCGACGTTCATGGCGCTGCAACGCTGTCCGAACTTGATTGTGCTGCCCACGCGGTTCGATGTTTACCGGCGCGAAGCCGCGATCATCCGCGGGATTCTTTACCAGTTCACTTCGATCATCGAACCGTTGTCGCTCGACGAAGCTTATCTTGACGTCAGCTCTCACCCGAGCGCTCCGGCAGCACTCGCGCAGGAAATCCGCACCGCAATTTTTCGCACAACGAAACTCACATCTTCCGCGGGGATTGGTCCAAACAAGCTCATCGCGAAAATCGCGAGCGAAATTAACAAGCCCAACGGCCAGTTCGAAGTGAAGCCGGAACAAGTCGCGGATTTCACGAAAGACTTGCCGGTGCGCAAGATCTGGGGAATCGGCGAGAAAAGCGAACGAAAACTCGAAGAACTCGGCGTCAAAACCTGTGGCGAACTTCAGCGATTCTCGCGACCTGAGCTCGTTAACGTTTTCGGCAAATTTGGTCTTGAGCTCTACGAGCTTTGCCGCGGCATCGATGATCGGCCAGTCGAACCCGATCGTCCGCGCAAATCGCTTAGCACTGAGGAAACGTTCGCTGTCGATCTCGCCACGCTCGAACAATGCGAAGAAAAACTCGAAGAACTCTTCCAGGATGTGATGGCTGATCTGGCGCAAAAGGAATCAACGCGTGAGATCACAAAGGTCTTCGTGAAACTGAAGTTCAACGACTTCACGCGAACCACAGCCGAGCGCACGGGCGTAGCACCGACGCTGGAAGGATTTCGTTCGCTTCTGGCGGAAGCATTCGCGCGAACTGGCAAACCCGTGCGTCTGATCGGCGTCGGCGTTCGTTTCGCCGCGCCAATACCGGAAAATGCGCAGCTAGATCTTCTGTAGCACAGCCGATTCCGCAACAGTAGCGCGAGCCTCCGGGTTGCGTGTCTGTTCTCGCAACCGAGACGGTCGCGCTACCTTTGGGCCGGACATAGCGGGCACAATGCCCGCGCTCCCCTTCCTGTGCTATTTTTTCTCCGGTAAAATGACTTCCGCGCACGAAAGGAAAATCAGACAGACACGTTGCGATGTGCGCTTTGACAATCTGACGCGTCAACTGTACTCGACTGACGCATCGATTTACCAAATACGACCGGTCGGTGCGGCGTTTCCAAAAACCGCAGAGCAGGCGAGTCTTGTTATTCATGCAACAGCGGATGCAGGTCTTTCCATCACGCCTCGCGGCGCGGGCACGAGTCTGGTGGGTAATGCGATCGGCGATGGATTAATCGTCGACTTTTCGCGCAACAACCGACAGATCGCTGATTTTGATCTCGAAAAACGCAGCGTCCGAGTCGGAGCCGGAGTTGTGCTGGATCAACTCAACGACTTTCTGAAGCCGCACGGTTTTTGTTTCGGACCGGACGTAGCAACGAGCTCGCGGGCGACGCTCGGCGGAATGATCGCCAATAATTCGTCCGGCGCGCGTTGCCCGATTTACGGCACAACAGCCGATCATGTGATTTCACTGGAAATCGTGTTGGCCGACGGTGCCGTTGAAAACGTCGGAGCAAGCTATGACTCGTTAGGCCAGGAGCGAGCAAAAATCGACAAGCTGGTTCGTGCGGCGAGCACCGAAATGGCTGAGCGCTGGCCGCCCGGTTTGATCAAACGCTGGCCGGGCTACGGCATCGAAGGATTCCTGCGGATGCCAAATGATCTGACCAATATCCTCGCCGGCAGCGAAGGAACGCTGGCAGCAATTTTCTCCGCTGAGCTCAAGATTTCTCCCCTGCCCCGGGAGAAAGGTTTGGGCCTGATTTTTTTCGCGTCAGTCGCTGAAGCAATGCAGGCGACGGTTGAGCTTCTCCATCTCAAGCCTGCCGCGATCGAACACGTCGATAGGCCGTTATTCGACGGAACCAAAGGCCAACTTCACTTCCAGGCCGCGCGCGATCTGCTCGAATTGGAGTCGAAACCGTGCGAATCGATTTTGATCGTCGAATTCTACGAAGAGGTCGGGGAGCGCTTGTCAGTCTTGCAATCCAAAAAAATTGGGCTGCGCACAAAGATCCTCACCGACTCGGCGCAAATGAACATGGTCTGGTCGGTGCGCAAGTCCGGGCTGTCGCTTTTGACTGGATGCATCGGTCCGGCGAAGCCGGTCGCTTTCATCGAAGACGCTGCTGTTCGTCCCGCGCAATTGCCCGAATACGTGCGGGGTTTGCAATCAATCATGAAACCGCTCGGGCTGACGGCAAGCTATTACGGGCATGCCGCCAGCGGACTTTTGCATGTGCGACCAGTGCTCGATATGCACAGCGCCAACGATCTGAAGAAATTCCGGCAAGTCGCAGACGAAACTTCCGCGCTCGTGCGTCAATTCAAAGGTTCGCTTTCCGCTGAGCACGGCGTGGGCATCGCGCGCACCGAATACATGCGCGACCAACTTGGCGATCAGTTGCTGGAGGTGATGCGCGAAATTAAACACGCATTCGATCCGAAAAATGTTTTTAACCCTGGAAAAATTTTCTCGGACCGCCGACACAAAATCGACAATCATTTGCGCGAGAATTTTACGCGTCCGCTCGAGCTTCCATTTCAGCCGGTGCTCGCGTTTGCGTTCAAAGACCGGTCGTTCACAGGCAATCTCGAGCAATGCAACGGCTGCGGCGGCTGTCTAAAACAAAGCGGCATCATGTGCCCGACGTTTATCGCAACGCATGATGAAGTCATGTCTACGCGCGGCCGCGCCAACATCATCCGGGCCGCTCTCGAACTGCGGACTAATGGACACGACCCACTGAAATCCGACGAGCTCGATGCCGCGCTGAGCAACTGTGTCTCCTGCAAAGGTTGCACGCCGGAATGTCCGTCGAACGTGAATCTGGCATTGCTCAAGGCAGAAATGCTTCACGCGCGCTGGCGTCGCGATGGCCTGCCGCTGCGCGAACGTCTTTTGAGCAATGTCGATTTGTTAGGCAAACTCGGCTGTATGATGCCGAGGCTGACAAATCGACTTGTCGGTTTCAAGGCGGCGCGCATTGCCATGGAGAAAACAATCGGAATCTCCGCACGACGTTCGCTGCCCCATTACGCAACCGAGCGCTTCGACAAATGGTTCAGCAGACATTGTACGGCGTCTGTCTCAGACACCCAGGCGTTTCACAGAAACGCCCTACAGAAGAAGCGCGGCCCCGTCATTCTTTGGGACGACACATTTGTTCGGTATAACGAACCGCACATCGGCGTGGCAGCGATGAAAGTGTTGGAAGCGCTCGGCTTTGAAGTATCGCTCGTGAAACATCGGCGGTGCTGCGGGCGACCTGCATTCAGCCAGGGAAACCTCGATGCCGCGGCACAACTCGCACGTCACAACACCAAAATTCTCTCATCACTCCAACACTCCAGCACTCGAATCTTATTCCTGGAACCCTCCTGCTGGTCGATGTTCGTCGAAGATTACCGCGAGCTGAAAATTCAGAAGGCTGACGAAATCGCGGCGCGCTGTTTCCTGTTCGAGAAATTCGTGGCCGATTTACTGGCGAAAGAACCAGAAGCACTTCGGTTTAAACATGAATCCAACAGTCGCGGCATTCTCATTCATCCGCACTGTCATGCCAAATCGATTCTCAATCCTGCCTTCATGGCTACGCTGGCCGAGCGTTTGCCTGGAACAAAAGCCACGGTCTTGGACACAGCCTGCTGCGGAATGGCAGGCGCATTCGGCGCGCTTGCAGAAAAATACGATCTATCGCTCCAGGTCGCGCAACGGTTGCTGGACCAAATCGACAATCAGCCCCCAGGCACGGAAGTAATCGCATCGGGCACGAGTTGCCGTCATCAAATTACCGACCTAACGAATGTCCGGCCAAAACACATGGCGGAGCTTCTGGCAGAAGCTTTATAGCGAAATTACTTCTACGGTTTTGGTGGCGTAGCGGGTTTAGCGGCTTCGCCGGGTTTCGGAGGTGCGCCGCCTGCGGCGGCTGGACCACCCGGAAGATCTTCATCCGGAACCGCGAGGATTTCGTGCTCGACGAATGATTCGGGATGATTCGCGAGTTCTTTACGAAGTGCGGAGATCTGCTCGGCTGTGACCGGACTGGCGCTGTTGCCCCACTCGCTGCGTTCGTATGTAAGAACGTCAGCAATTTTTGCGTCGGTCAACGTCTTGTCCCACGGTTGCATCACAGCGGAGCCATATTCCTGGCCTTTAACTTTGACGGGGCCTTGCAAGCCTTTGAGGACAATCATTGCTGGCCGCCGTGAGCCGCCGATTGTAAATTCTGAACCCGCAAGCGGCGGATATTGGCCCGCAACGCCAAGGCCGTTGGCCTGATGACACGTCTGACAATTCGCCGCGAAAATCTTCTTGCCGCGATCGTGCGGCGAAAGCTCAGCTTGCTCGCCGCCGCCAGGTCCGCCCGCCACGGCTTTCTTCGGCGCGGGCGGCGAACCCATGGGATCGAGTCCGCCGCTGGTGAAATTTCCCGAATAACGGCCGAGGTACGCGCCGCCGAAGAAAATCGCCAATCCATAGATCGCGATCAGCCAGATCGACAAGGGCTCGGCGCCTACGCGCGGTTCTCGTTTCTCGCGCTGCACAGCCGCGTGCACTTGTTGGACGTCGGACTGTTCACCGTAGTCCATCCCCTGCCCTGGCCGCGGCGGCATTTTCGGTTCGTCGTTCATTGGATTCTATTTTGCAGCACCTGAGGGCGGGGGTGGTGAAGCACCCTGCACAGCTGGCGCGGGCGATCCGCCGGTCGGCGGCGCGCCTCCGACTGATCTAGCTTCTTTCAACGGATGAGATTGATTAAGGCCCATCAAATAGGCCACAACACATTTCGCTTCGTACGTGGGAACAACCTCCCAACCGTCCGGTGGCGCATCGCCAGCCGAAAGTTGCAACGCATCTGCAGAACGTTCTCCGCCGATGCGTCGTTTTTCATAGAGGAACCGATACGCCGGCATGTTTGAATCAGGATTGATGCTGCGCGGCGCATACAGATGCACATGATGCCATGCGGCAGAATACATCGGCGGCAGGCCCGCCGTCTGTATCGGCCATGGCGCGCCCGGCGTTTGCGCGCTCGGTGCCACAGGACTGCTTCCTCCCGGAATACTGTTCGCCATTTGTCCGGGGGACGGCGAAGCAACTCCAGTCCGCTGTCCAGGAGGAGCCGGCGATGTGTGCAACAAAGCTAATTTAGCAGGCGAAGCCGCGGGCGACTCAGCAGACCCAGCCGCCGGCGAAGTCGCCGGCACCGCTGAAGTTGCTTGCGTACCCGGCGGACCAGTGGCTGCAACCGACGGCCGCGGGGTGGGCGATCCCGCCGCTGCTTGCGTTGCGAGCGCGCCCGCAGGACTCGGACTGCCAGCCGCCGGAGATTCTTCGGGCGCAGGCGCGCGCGCGCCAATATTGGCGAGGTCCTGGCCCATTCGCATTTTTCCTAGAAAGATTGGACGATCAAAAATGTAATCGCGCGGCGTGCTACGGCGATTTCCCCATTTTCTCTCGATATCGTCGGCGATATAGTCGGCGCGGATTTGTTGGGTATGACAATAGACGCAGCCGTTCGCTGCGTAAACGTGCTCGCCCTGTTTGAACATTCCAGATTGCGGACGTGGATAAATGTCCGTCCCCTCTTCGTCCGATTCAGGATTGAGATGTCCGATTTGCCACGTCGGGATGACAGTGAGGCCGATCCACGAAAACGCGAACGTACCGAAGATTCCGAGAAACAGAGGAGCAAGCCCTTTCATCAATGGCCTCCGGCTGTCTCGGCTTCAACCGGGTTGAGAAATGTCGGAACAGTCGATGTGCGGCCCAATCCCAACAGCATCAGCCCGAAGTGATATGCGAAAATGAAATGCGATACGGTCAGCAAAATTCCGGCGAGGCTGCGTCCGCGAAGATATGGCAACACTGTTTCAATGCTTTCGCTGAATGGCAGCGCCGGGTTTTCCAAGTTCGCGCCTTGCAGAAAGCCGCCCGCGAGCAGCATGAGCGTCATCAATCCGATCCCGTACGCCGATGCCCAGAAATGGAGCTTAATCAATGAGCCGTAACGCCATTCACGGCCAACCAGTCGCGGCACGATGTAGTACATCGAACCGAAAATCGTCATGGTGAAAAACGCGTACAGCCCAAGATGCGTATACGCGATGCTCACCTGGCTGAAGTTCACGTAGCTGGCAACCGACCGGAGCGAGATCAACACGCCGATGACGCTAAAGACGGTGTAAGACATGGCGCCAAAAACCGTGAAGCGCAGCGTCGGGCTGTAGCGCATCAGCGGGAAATATCCCTGCATCGTCAGATGATGATTCAGCCCCACAGTGGCGACAGGAATCATCGTCAAAATTGTCGCGGCGATGCTCGCCGTAACCATCCATGCCGGGAACGGACCGTCGATCAATCGCGTCATTCCGGTCCAACTTGAAAAAAGCGCATACGTCCAAAAGCCGATGGTTGCCAGGTGATAACTGTAAACCGGACGACCGATCACCTTCGGAATCATGTAATACGCTGTACCGAGAGCGATAGCGCCGAACCAGAGGAACAGCAGATTGTTCGCGTACCACCAGGTCACTGCGGATTGCAAAACGCCCTGCACTGGGACAACAAACAGCATTAATTGTCCCGCTGCGTACAACCACGGGAACCAGAGGAACGCGCCGAGTAAATACCATTGCGTGATGTAGATTTGTTCCCCACGCCTGTGCCGAAACATGAGCACCGCCCACGAAGCCATGAGCGTGTAAGCGACAAACAGTATGACTGCCACGTAACGTGGAAACTCCAGCCATTGAAAACCGGTGCTGTCACCGAGCAGGATTGCGCCTACACCTACCAGCACGCCCACATTCCAGAAAACAGCGCCGGCAGCGATCAACAGTGGAAATCGCAACGTCGACCGGCACAATCTTGCCATCAACCAAATGGCCGTACCCATCCCGGCCATTGATGCCCACCCGTAAACCATGACGTTCATGTGAGCGGGGCGCAGTCGTCCCCAGGTTAGAAAACTGATGTTCCCAAATAAATCGGGCGAGTGCAGCTTGAACGAGACGACCATTGCCAAGACGGTGCCGACTATCAGCCATGCGATCGCGGACGTATAAAACATCAGCACAGGAACCCGCGTCGATGCGTCGATATACGCGCGCTCCAACTGTTCCGTGTCGCCGGCAGCAGCGGAGACCGCTGGGTCTTTCAGTGGGATTTCGGTAGTGTTCATTCAGAAGGTGAATCGCTGAACCGTTGAAGGATTGAAGCGTCGACGATTCATGGCGTCGAGGCTGGTGCGGGAGAACTCGGCGCCTGCGGTGATGGTTGAGTTGCTGGAGAAGGCGACGCGGCTCCCGAAGACAGCGGACTCGAGACCGCCGCTCCTTGCGGTGGAGCGGGCGATGCTCCGGCAGGCGCTGTTTGCGCTGGTTGCGCACCGCCAGAAGACGGCGGACCCGTTTTCGCCGCGGCTTCGGCGGGCGAGCTCGACACGGCAGCTCCCTGGGGTGCGGCAGGTGCGGGCGCAGCTCCGGCCGGCCCTGTTTGCGCTGCCGGCGTAGCAATGGGACCAGCGGGCGCGGGCTTTTTTTGCGCCAGGTCGGCGACTGTAAGTTCCATCGCGCGATCGATCGGGATTCGGGCAACACCTTTGTTCTTATCGACCCATGTGTAGGTAGTGAGTTCTTTCTGATTTTCTTCCTGCAGTGCCTTCAATCTTTCCATGCGCTTTTTTGCACGCGTTTCTTCGTAATCACTCGTGCGCGACGACGGCCCGATTACCGCGAGCACGATGATACCGAATAAACCGAAGAGACACACGATACCTAGCCATGTGGACAACGGCGCGCGCGAGTAGCCGATAGTGTGAGCTGTTTCGGTCTCGGCCATTTCAGTTAACCGTCGTCAGAGATTGAATTAGGCGTGGGTCGCGGACAGGGAACAGCGAAGTCCTGGGCACTACTCGCAGATAAAGAAAGCTGAGCGTGGCACCGATCGCGATCAGGCAAATCAAATCCCAGATGCTGACGTGCACGCCTGTTCCGTGTAGTGCAGGCAAAACAATGAGATAGATGTCCAGCATTTGCATAAAGAGCATCCAGCCGGCAAGGATGCTAAGCCGATGCGGTTTTTTCTTGATCGAACGCATTAGCAAAATCCCGAAGGGTACAAAGAACCGACCGATTACCAGAAGCATGCTGAGCGCCCACCACGACTGCGTATTTCGTATAAGAAAAAACTGGGTCTCCTCAGGAATGTTCGCATACCAGATGAGCATGTACTGACCAAAACCGATGTAGGCCCAGAAAACACAGAACGCGAGCATCCACTTCCCCATGATGTGGTAGTGCTCGAGCGTGACGATGCCATTCAGATAACCGGCTTGTCGCAAAGCAGTGATTACCAACACAAGCAACGCCATTGAGGCACCCGCTGTTCCGGCAAAGATGTACACCCCGAACATCGTTGAATACCAGTGGTAGTTGAGACTCATCATCCAATCCACTGCGCCAAACGTGAGACAAAGCGCAAACAACGGCAGGCTGATGAATGAGACCCTGCGCATCCAAATCGTGAACAATGGGTTTCCGTCTTTGTCCTGGCGCGCGGAAAAACGCCGCAGCAATTGTGACGCAACGATCCAGAAACCAAAAAAGATAACCGCGCGAATAAAAAACCACGGAAAATTGAGATACGCGCGCTTGGAATCCAGATTCGCCTCATGGCCCGCCGGAATGTCCATCCACGAATAGAGATGGCGGCGCAGCAGCAAAATTGGAATGAAAAGAACTGCCAGCGCGCCTAACAACACCGCGATGTTTTCCAATTGACGCCGCACAACCACGGACCAGTCAGCGTCGGTGGCGTGGTGAACAATCGTCCAGAAGAAGCAACCGGCGCAAAGCGTGAAGAAAAACGCAAAGGCGAATAACCAGGAGTAACTGAATTGATGCGGATTCACGAATGCGCCAACAAGACAAAGCACCAGGCTCACAATGGCAATTAAACCGAGGAGAGTTGAAAGCCCTGTAAACCGCCGGCTGTCGAAATATTCGCCTTCCGGCATCGGTGGTGTGTGTAAACGCTCGCTCATTTGGCAGGAGCCGCTGCAGGCGGCGGCGGTGACGCCGGCTTGTCCATTTGCGCACGGTGATCTTCAGGAACATCGCCAATCGTCGCGTGCTGGCTGCGTTGCAACGCTCGCAGGTAAGCAATAATAGCCCAGCGATCCGCGACGACGATGTTCGGCCCGTAAGGCAACATGGTGTTTTTTCCGTTTGTAATGGTGTTGAAAATCTCGCCGTCAGACATTTTGCGAAGGCGATCGTCTTGGAGCGAAATCACAGTCGTAAGCCCGTATTGTTTAGTAATTCCATTGCCGCCGGCGGCGGCGCCGTGACACATCGCACACGTGATGTTGAACCGCTGTTGGCCGCGCTCCATCAATTCGCGCGTTACCGGCAGCGGAATTCCGGTCCCCCATTGGTCGCCCATTTTGCCAGTGTTGAAGTAGTCGGTGCCGACGCTAAAGGCGATCCGCATGTGCGCTTCTTCCGGCGCGTCGGCTCCCGACATGCCCGGAGGCGAGCCCCCAATCGTTGGTTTCGGCATTTCGTAGCCGACGGGCACCGTGCCAGCTACTGGTAAACGCGGGCCGCGTCCATCAGCAAAAAAATCGAGCGGTGCCTGCGCGCGCACTTTGGGTTGTCGCACCATGTCGGGGAAAACCTCCGTCGGCGGCTGCGTACTTACCTGTCCGCGAAAGCCAAGCACGGCGACCATCGCAATCATGCACAGCACAAAAATGACAAAGAAAGCGCGCAGCATATTTACTCCTCGTGCACGACGGTGATATGCTCGCCGCCGGTTTGCTCCAGCAGTTCGTACACGCCGTTTTCCGTAAACCGCGGATCACGAGCTTCAATTGCCAGGAAAAATCCGTCATTGGTCACGCGGCTGAAACGTTCCCAGTTGAACATTGGATGATTCCACCGCGGCAAACGATTCATGATTTGCCATGCAAAGAACGCCGAAAATGCAGCGAACAGCACCGTCAGCTCGAACATAATCGGGAAGAATGCTGGAACGGTGAAGAAATTCCTTGGTTTCCCGTGGACAATCAGCGGGTAAAGAATCGATGACGGACCGAATTCGACGAGCACCGCGGTCAGCAATCCCGAGATTCCGCCAAACAGAACCCAGCCGCTCAGCCACGATTTGCCCAGTCCCATCGCTTCGTCCATGCCGTGAATCGGAAAGGGCGAATAGACGTCCCATCGCCGGAAACCAGCATCGCGCACGCGCTTTGCGGCTTCGTAAAGCGCCGCCGCGCTTGGATACTCCGCTGCCATGGCATAAATATTGTGGCCGTACGGAGTCCTTATCATCGTGTGCGCTCCTTTCCACCTGGCGAAACCGATTCCGGTCCAGGCGGCTCGCCATAATGCGGATCTGCTTCAGGTATGGCTGTCTTAACTTCCGACATTGCGATCATCGGAAGGAAACGAATAAACAGAAGGAACAACGAAGTGAAAATTCCGATCGTGCCGATGTACGTCCAGATGTCTACCCAGGTAGGGTGATAAACTCTCCATGACGACGGCAGAAAATCGCGGACCAAACCGCCTGCGATAATGATAAAGCGCTCGAACCACATGCCGGCGTTAACGCACATGCACACGAAGAAAACGACCAGCACGTTATGGCGGCACCAGCGGAACCAAAACAGCTGCGGCGAAAGAATGTTGCAAAAGAGCATGCCAAACCACCAGTACCACCAGTAGGGGCCGAAAACGCGGTTCCAAAATGCGTAGCGCTCGTAATGATCGCCGCTATACCACGCAATGAAGAACTCCATCGCGTACGCGTAACCCACGAATGAGCCGGTCAACAAAATGATCTTCGCCATTTTATCGACGTGCTGCGGCGTGATGACGTCCTGCAATTTGAAAATCGCGCGCGCCGGTAAGAGCAGCGTCAGCACCATCGCAAAGCCGCCGAAGATTGCGCCTGCGACGAAGTAAGGCGGAAAAATAGTCGTGTGCCACGTTGGTATAAGGGTGGAGGCGAAGTCGAATGACACGACGCTGTGCACCGAGAGAACCAGCGGCGTGGATAGACCGGCCAACAGCAGATACGCCATTTCGTAATGGCGCCAGTTCCGATTCGAGCCGCGCCAGCCAAGAGCGAAAATTCCAAATAGAAATTTCTTGATCCGTGTCGTCGCGCGATCGCGTAGCGTCGCCAAATCCGGAACCAAACCGGTGTACCAAAACAAAACGGACACGGTAAAATATGTGGAGACTGCGAACACGTCCCACATCAGCGCGCTGCGAAAGTTTTGCCAGATGCCCCAGTTATTCGGTATGGGTGCCATATACCAGGCCATCCAAAACCGTCCGACGTGGATGCCTGGGAAAATCGCCGCGCAGATAACTGCAAAAAGCGTCATCGCCTCTGCGGAACGATTGATCGACGTACGCCACTTTTGGCGAAGCAAAAACAAGATCGCGGAGATCAGTGTGCCAGCGTGTCCGATACCGATCCAGAAAACGAAATTGGTGATATCCCAGGCCCAGCCGACCGGGATCTGATTTCCCCATGTGCCGACGCCGGTGGAAATCTGATAGCCAATGCAAAAAAGGCCGAAGGTCGCTGCGCTTGCAGTGACGGCAAAACAGACCCACCACCACCGCGGCGCAGGCTGTTCGATTACGCCGGAAATCCGCTCGGTTAGCCAGTTGAAATTGCGCCGGTTTAAGACCAGCGGAACATGGACGATTCGCCGCTCTGCCTCCTGGACTTCCGGTGCTGTTGCTGATACTCCGTCCATATTAAATGGCGCTACTCCGGTAATGCCTCCACCTGGCTTGCGATGCCGACGTCTTTCGCGTCAGGCATTTTCGGATTTGGGTTACGAAGACGTGCGAGATAACTCGTTCGCGGAACAACGTTCAAATAATCCAGGATCGAATAATTGCGGTCCTGTTGCTTCATCTTCGAAACGCGGCTTCCCGGGTCCTTGATATCGCCGAAAACGATCGCGTCCGTTGGACAAGCTTGTGCGCACGCAGTGGTAAATGAATCGCGCGGGATGCGCTTGTCCGGGGAAGCGCCTGCGCGTGCCAGCGCGACGATCTTTGCCTCTTCGATGCGTTGCACGCAATACGTGCATTTCTCCATCACGCCGCGCATGCGCACAGTAACGTTAGGATTTTTCTGCATCTTCATCGTGTCGGGCGCGCCTTTGGTGGTAAGCGGCGCGAAGTATTCTTCAAAGATGTTCAATGCGCCGACGAGCTTTCTCTTTCCGACCGGACGCTGGTTATAATCGAAGTAATTAAACCGCCGCACTTTGTAGGGGCAGTTGTTCGAGCAAAATCGCGTGCCGATGCAGCGGTTGTAAGCCATGACGTTGAGCCCGTCCTCGCTGTGGACAGTCGCGTTGACCGGGCAAACCGTTTCACACGGCGCGTTCTCGCAATGCTGGCAGGGCATCGGCTGGAACACCATCTCGGGATGCTCCGGCCACAGGCCGCGATCCTGATTGAACGGCTCGCGACTGGCGTAGTAACGGTCAATGCGGAGCCAGTGCATAATACGGCCATGCGAGACTTGTAGTTTTCCGACAACCGGAATGTTGTTTTCCGCCTGGCAGGCGATCACGCAGGCGTTGCAACCGGTGCACACATTCAAGTCGATGCTCATTCCCCACTGCTGTGGCGCGTCCAACGGCGGATGGCGGTAAAGACTCGGCGGCGGGTGCGGCAAGTCTTCTGCGCCCGGAACCTCTTTCGCGAATTCATTGTTTTTGCGGTAACCCTCCAGGGTTCCTTCGCGAATCAGACCGCGACCTTCGATGCTGAAATGTTCCTGTGTGATCGAGAACGGGTAACTCCGGCCGACTTTGGTGACCTGGATGTTTTCGATGCCCTTCGCGCCAGCAACGGCAACATGGGGATTCGCTGCTGTTCGTAAGAAATAGCCGTTAAACCCTGCTTGCTCGGTAAGACTCGGCCTTTCCTTCAAATTGCCGCCTGCATAGGGAAGCTCGACAAACTGTGGCATTTTGCGCGCCCAGCCCAGCGTCACCGTAACAGAATTATCAGCGTGACCCGGAGACACGAGCGCTGCAATGACAAGCTCTCGCTTCATCGGGGTGCCGGTCGAGCTCTTTTCATTGATCGCGATCTGCAACAAATCGCCCGTTTCGACAGCCAGCCGTTTTGCGTATTCAGGACTGATCAAGGCCGCATTGTCCCAACTGAGCTTCGTGACCGGGTCAGGTAGTTCCTGGAGCCAGCCGTTGTTTGCGTACCGGCCGTCGTCCATCCCGTAGCTGCCAGTCAAAACAATCTCCGGTGATTCGGGTGTCGGAGCCGCCGAAACCGACGCGGAATCTCGCGGCAAAGTTGCCGCCGCGCCGGCATTGAATGCGGCTTGCTGATCAGCGCTTTGAACGTGCGCAGCAAAACCGTCGTGCAGAAAGCGCGACCACACCGTTTGAAAATCGCCAGGTGGATTCGTTAGGCGAAACGTATCCTGTATCAGCTCGGGGCCTTGTAATTTCGGGCCGCCAAGTACCATATTGATCAGCTCAATTTCACTCATGCCACCGAAAAGCGGCAGGATCATCGGTTGAATCGATAAATAATCGCCGCCGGCTGTGACCGCGTCGCCCCACGACTCGAGATAATGCGCAAGCGGAATGTGCCACTGGCTCAGTGCGGATGTGCCGTCCTCGTGATAACCAAGCCGGACAACGTTTCGCACTTTCTTTTGCACCTCTGCCCAATCGAGAGGCACCTTCGTTTGCAAATCTTCTACTAATCCGCGCGGCGCGTTGTAGACGGGGTCACCGCCGAAAATGAACAGCTGTTTGACGCGGCCCTCGTTTATATCGGTGGCGAGCTGGGCGATATCGATTGTTTTCGGGTTGCGCGGCACCTGACGAACGACCAGCGTTTGCCCAAGGTTTTTCAGAGCAGCATTGATTGCATAACCCAACATCTGCACCGCAACCGGCTGCGTAGGGCCAACGAGCACCAGGCTCGCTCCCGGTTTTGCCATCAAATCCGCGGCAACCTCATCGATCCATTGCTGGTCGAAAGTGTCTGAGGCGCCTTGGAAATTTCCAAGTGAAGAGCCCAGACCGGCATCATTTGTTCCTGCTTGAATTTTCGTCGCGAGCGCGTGCGCGAATGCGGGAATCTGACTGGCTGCACAACGCAATCGATGATCCGCCATCGCGCCGGTCAAGGTGAAGCGATGTTCCACCACATACAGCCGATTCATGCTGTCCTTCGACGCGTTCACGCGACGGCGCGAAGTGAAACCGCGCACTGTTTCGAGATCGCCCTGACCGCAATCAAGAAAATCGCTGTCCAACGCAAGAATCACGTCGGCGCGATCTAATTTCGGCAACACTCGCGCGTTGGGACCGAAACCTGTTTGCATGGCCAGGTTTGCTTCCTGACCAAGGCGCGGTTCGTAAACGCACCACCGCATGCCCGGGAATTTCTTTTCTAATTCCGTGCGAAGACGCTCGCGCGTTGGGGAGTTTGTCTCGTCGACCAAAAATGCAAGACCATTCCCTTGGTCGTTCAAAATGGTTCTGCCAGATTCTCCGAGGAACTTCTCAAATTCTTCCCGCGTACTCGCCTTCCCTTTTTGGACAAACCGCTTCGAGCGAGTCGGATCATAGAGATCGAGAATTGACGCTTGCACAAAGGTGTCCGTGGTGCCGCCGCTTGCCGGGTGCAGCGGATTTCCTTCGAGCTTGATCGGTCGACCATCAACCGTCGTTGCTATTAGCGGAATGGCGCCATTTCGGCGCGGCATTGCAGTGGCGTAATACAAGAATTTGCCGGGAATCGTCCACTCCACATTTTTGGTGAAGGGGACGAGATGCAATTCGGGGCGGCGACAACTCGTTAGGCCAACTCCAGCCAGAGCCATGGATGCGCCCATCAATTTCACAAAATCCCGCCGCGACCATTCATCGCCATTCAGCTCCGCCGTGCCCTCGGGAAATTCGTGTTCCAACCACTCCCGAAATTCGGGCGTGTCCTTCAGCTCGCCGATGCTACGCCAATATTTCGTGCCATTGGATGGCTCAGGCGGATGATGGAATACGCGTTTCATGTGCTTCGCCTGGTGGTCATCGGTGGCACCCCTGGCAATTTGTTGGCGGAGTGATTTTCCAGCGCTCTTTCAACGTCTGGCCGATCTCGGATTGGGTGAGGTGCTTCTTTTTCGAAAGATCTTCACGGGCGTCGCTCGGCTGACCGTACTTCGCGACAAACTCCGCCGGCTTAACATCGTCAGGTTCCCAATCGAGATTGAAAACCTGATCATCCGGCCGCAGATAATTTTCGGGATGGCGATGGCAATCGAGGCACCACGCCATGCTGTGCGGCTGTGCGATGTGAACCACCGACATATCGTCGACGTCTCCGTGGCAACTGTAACAGCTGATGCCTCGGTTCACGTGCGCGGAGTGATTGTAATACACGTAATCAACCGTGCGATACAGCCAGACCCACTCGACTGGCTGACCGCTTTTCCAGCTCTCCTGTACTGGCTGCAGCTTGGGATTATCTTTCGCCACTTGCGTGTGACAGTTCATGCATGTCGCAGTGTTGGGGACGTTCGATTGCGCGGCCACTTCCACGAAGCTGTGACAATACCGGCAATCCATTCCGAGTTGCGTCACGTGAATATCGTGCGGAAACGGCACCGGCTGGATCGGCTGATATCCAATCTTCGTGTACTTCGGCGTGGCGTAATACCATGTCGCACCAGTCAAAGCACAGACGATTACAATCACGCAGACGGTTACCTTGAGAGGTATCCAATTCGTCCAGCGTGGAAAGAAATTCGCCATGGTGTCAGGCAGCCTTCGCGCCGACGCTGCGCAGCCGCCGAGTTCGCCACGGCGGATTCGTTCGGTGGCGAACTACCAATGGATGAAAACTGTGGTCAGGATAGGCTTCTTTCAGACGCTGCAAAGTGGTTAAGGTTAATCGTGCCTGGAGAGCAACGAGGATTCTATAAACTCAAAGCCCGAGGGCAAAACAAATTTCTTTTTCCAATTTCACTGCCGCGGTCGCTCGTTGAGATC
This sequence comes from Candidatus Udaeobacter sp., assembly GCA_045809725.1. Lineage (GTDB taxonomy): Bacteria > Verrucomicrobiota > Verrucomicrobiia > Chthoniobacterales > UBA10450 > Udaeobacter. The sequence goes on from JBJMXF010000062.1 coordinate 30,568, forward strand.
GCGACAGGAATTTGTGGAAACCGCGAAATTCTCAGAGGAACGGCAAGGAAACGAGTTCGACTGGAATTGCTTCGGCTGGCTGGAGCGAGAGTGCTTGCAACTTCGTGGCAGGATTGTTGAACCCGCGTTTCACGCAGGCGAGCGCGATCTCTTTTCCAAGTCGTGTGCTGCGCGTGGTGCTCGTGATCCAGCCGGCTTCTTTTCCAGATGCTGAAGGATCGGCGAGTTTCATTCCACGTTGGAGCGGCATGTCGTTGAGCGAGACCAATCCGCATAAGCGTTTATTAGTTTGTCCGGACATTTTGATTCGCGAGATCACTTCCTGGCCGATGTAACAACCTTTGTCGTAATCAATCGTGCGTTGTTCGAGGTTTGCTTCGATCGGAATAATTTCGTCTGTAAGTTCGCGGCCCCAGCGCGGCAGCCCTTGTTCGATTCGCATGACATCCGCGGCTGCAGAATCGATAAACCGATATGCTGAGGCCAATTCTAGTCGCACAGGCTCGTGGCGCGCTGAGTCGCTCAAGACGTCCCACCCGGTCTTCGCAAGACGACGTGCCGACGCGATTCGGCCAGACTCGAGTTTCGGCGGGTCCTCCGCTAAAACATGGAAGAGCGAGAATTCATCCGTGACATCCTGAATCTCGACGTCGTCGGCAATTATGTAACGTTCCAGCCGTGCGCGAAGCATTTCGCGAAGCTCCGGCTCCGCATCCATCAAAAAAGATTCACCGAGCGCGGTGATGAAAATGTGCGCGTTCAATTTGCCTTTCGCGTTGAGCACGCATGCTTCTATCGCGGCGGTTTCGCTCAGCTTGCGCAAGTCGTTTGTGATTTGCCCGTTGATAAAACGGAATGTGTCCGCTCCAGTCAGGCGAAGCTTGGCGCGCGCGGAGAGATCAAAGAACACTCGCGCCGTCTCTGAGCGCTGCGTCATTCCTCTGCCGATGAAAAACGGCTTAGCAACTGTTTGAGAAACCCACGCCGCAACGGCACTGGAGCAGGAACAGGAGTTGTCGCGTTCGTCGTTCCGCTGAAAGCGAGCACAGACCCAGGAGATTCAACGCCCGCAGCTTCCTGAGATTCGCCGTTTGGTGTCTCCGCGCCGGCTAAAGTAGTAATCGATTCTTCAGCCTCGGATTGTTCGAACGGTTCCTGAATCTGTGGCTCTCCGGGAGGTCCGGAATTTGGGTCATGCAGATACTTGCGCAGCACGGCGGAATAATCGTCATCGCCGTGGCCCCATTGCATTTGCTCTAACAACTGATCGCGCGCCGCAGCAGTGACTCTGAGGTCAAGATAATGCGACAAAGCGGTTTGGCTGGCGATCTGCATGTCTTTCAACATGTGTTTGACGGAAAAGTGCGGCGCGAAATCGCGTTCGAGCATTTTTGGAAGCTTCAACGCCAGGGTGCCGGAATAACTCGCGTTGACACGCATGGCTTCGACAAATTTTTCTAACGGCAAACCATGCGCTTGCACCAGCGCGAGAGCCTCGGCAGCGGCCTGGATGCTTCCAGCGGTGACCATATTCGTTGCGACCTTTATAGCGCTGGCCTGGCCGACTGCTCCGATATACAGGATTTCTTTGCTGCTGGCCTCGAGGATTCGACGGCCTTGACGCAACGCTTCTTCTGTTCCGCCAACGTAGTAAACAAGCTCGCCTTTTTCAGCTGCGCCTTTGCTGCCGGTGAAGCATGCTTCGACGAACCGCGCGCCCCTTCGTTCGACAATGTCCGCTGCGGCACGCATTGAATCCGGAGCGACCGTTGAATGCGCAAAGATGATGTGACGTGGCGTGAGCTTTTCGCTTAGCTGCTCGATCGTCTGTAGGAGAGCGCCGTCATCGGACACAAAAATCTGGATGTAATTACAAAACTCCGCCAGTTCCCCCGGTGAGCCGACAAAATTTGGAACAGGCCGCGGCGATCGATTCCAAACGAAGACGGAAAATCCTTTGCGGCGAAGATGTGTAGCGATTGCGCGACCGACGATCCCAAGCCCGATCACGCCAATGTTTGTGTGCTTCGGCGGGGTCGCAGACGCGGGACGTTTCATTAGGTCGGAATTCAGCGATGAGCCTGCCGACAAAAATCCTTCCACGCAATCTGGAATTTCGCAGCTTTACCGCTTCAATCCGAATTCGGCAAGATAGAACAGCGCGACGGAGCCGACGATTTGCAGACTCTGTGCGGTAATCTTGTCTATCGTGTCGTCCGCGGTGTGCCATGAGGGATAATCGAAATCTATGATGTCGATCGTGGGGATCCCAATCGCGTTCAAAGGCGCGTGATCGTCAATGAGATCACGGTCAAGGTAGCTGAAATATTTTCGCAGTTTCAGCGCCTCGGCTGCGGCAAACACATCGTGCGCAAGCGCCGATGGTGAATCGGGCGGAAGCGTAATATTCAGGGAGCGATCGCCAATCATGTCGAACAACATCCCTCCACGAAATTTTTTTGCGCCCTCTCCTTGAAGTTGCCTCGCAAAATAGCGGCTGCCGTACAGACCATCCGTGGCAGAAAAGTTTTCATACGCCTCTTCGCCGTCGAAAAACGCCAGCTCAACTTTCCTGGCAAGACTCACGTGTTGCCCGAGCACGCGCGCCATCTCTAACAGCATACCTGTGCTTGAGCCGCCGTCGTTCGCTCCGACAAAGCGGATGGTGTCGAACAATTTCGTGTCGTAATGCGAGCACAACAACAATGACTGGGATGCCGAATTCGCGCCGCCTTCGAAACGCGCAATCAGATTTACGAAATGAATTTTGCCTCTTGGTGTGTCGTCGGTGAATGCCTGGCGGGTTACCTGCCAGCCCGAATGCCGGAGTTGCGATTCGATGTAATCTCTGGCTTTGTCGATTGCATCCGACCCGGAGGGGTGCGGCCCCAAATCAACAAGCCGTTGAACGTGAGCCAGAGCTTTCTCTCCCGAAAACTCCTCCCAGATCTTCGCCTCTGAGGCGCATGATTGCTGAGTAATCCCGATCCACGCCAACGTGACCAGGAGTAATCGAGTGATAGAGTGATGGAATAATGTGTGCCGCGAATTCACTACTCCTTTACTCCGCTACTTCCAGGACTGGATCCCCTAGTCTGCCGGCGGCAATCCCAGAGCAGTAACAATCCGCTGGAGATCGTCGGTTCCGTAGTACTCGATTTCGATTCGCCCCCGCTTTTCTCCATGCTGGACCGTGACGTGGGTGGCCAGATGTTGTTGCAGGCGATTTTGTAAATCCTCCACTGCTGTCGCCGTAGCGCTCGAATCGCCAGTGGCGCGCCCTGATTTGCGTCGTCCGCGACCAACACCAAGTAGGCGGGCAACCAACCGTTCCGTCGAACGCACCGTAGCATTGCGGCGTAAAACGGTTTCCGCAGCGAGCAGCTGTTCTTCTGGCGCTTTCAATGCCAGCAACACCTTGGCGTGTCCCACTGAAACCAAGTTCTGAGCTAACCAGATCTGCACCTGTGGATGCAGATCCAAAAGCCGCAATGCGTTCGCCACAGCTGCGCGGCTACGGCCCACTTTGAGCGCAATGTCTTCCTGCCGCATTCCAAATTCGTTAGCTAACCTTGCGTAACCGTGGGCTTCTTCGACTGAATTGAGATCAGCGCGTTGCAGATTTTCGATCAATGAAAGTTCGAGAACTTCCAGATCATTCGCGGTGCGGACAATGGCTGGCACTGTGGGAAGTCCAAGTTCCTGCGCCGCGCGCCACCGGCGCTCGCCGGCAATCAATTCAAATCGCGTGCCGACCTGGCGCACGATGAGGGGCTGAATGATACCGTGCTGCCGAATTGATTCGATTAGCTCGAGCAGGACGTCTCGCGCAAACTCCTTACGCGGTTGGAATGTGCTTGGCACAATGCTCGTCAGTTCGATCTGGTGCACTCTCTCGGCTGCCTCGGATCCATCTTTAGGCGTAGCGACCGCAGGCGTGCCGATGAGCGCGCCAAGACCTTTACCCAAACCTGAGCGTGCCATTGCGTCTGAGGGTAGCGGAACGGAGTCTCAACGCAAACAGCAAAGCGCTAAGCAGTGTCCGAATCGCACCACGCCCCAGCGTGATGAGCCTGTCATTGGAGCGAGCGTCGTGAATTGTTTCTGAAAAACAGTTAAAAAAAGTATTGACACTCAGCATCGAAATTGTGTATCACGGTGGCAGGTTCCAAAATAGAGAAAGGACTTTTGCCCGGTAGGGTTCTTTGTCTGTTCGGATCCCTGTGACAGATAAAAAAACAATCCAAACACGACCGGGAAAGAGAAAGAACACATTCATGCATTCATTGAATCAAGTTAATAAGTTAGTCTCATGCGGACGAGATCCGGCTCGCTCGCTGCCGTTATGGCGCGGGTTCCTTCTCATCCCGCTCATTCTGGTGTGCTTCGCATTTGCGCCGCAAACGCGAGCAGTCAGTCCGCCTCCGGACGGAGGATATCCCGGGTTCAACACCGCAGAAGGACAGCAGGCACTGCAGTTTGAGACCAGCGGCATTGGGAATACGGGGCTTGGCTGGCGTGCGCTTTTCAGCGTCGACGGCGCTAGCTTCAATACTGGTGTTGGCGCTGGCGCGCTGGTCCTCACCCACGGTAGTGGGGACGCGAACACGGCCGTTGGCACTGCTGCCCTGCTGCTCAATAGGTTTACCACGAGAAACACAGCTGTTGGAGCGGCCGCGTTGCTTAATAACGACGGCGACCAATCCGGCGAGGGATCATTCAACGGCGCTGTAGGCGCGTTTGCGCTCAACAATAACGTGATCGGATTCAGTAACAACGCCATGGGCGATTCCGCGCTCTTCAGAAATCAAAGTGCCGCTGCGAATACAGCTATTGGTGATCTCGCGCTTGAGAATAATGACGCGACGAATGACGGCGCGGCCAATAACAACGTCGCAGTTGGCGCTTCTGCGCTCTTAAATGACGTTAACGGTAGTGAGAACACAGGTGTGGGTTCAAACGTAGGAACAAACCTGGCCAATGGCTTCAATAATACTTACCTAGGCAACTTCGTGGGTAGTGAGGCAGCCGACGAAGACAGCACCATCCGCATCGGCGACATTTCAAACGGGAACGGCGCCGGGTCATTACAGTGCTACGTCGGCGGTATCTGGAACAACCCTCAGCCGGTTGGCGGCGACGTTGTTGTTGTTACTTTAAACCTGACTAACGACCACCTTGGCTATGACGCTGGCGTGGGTAGGGCTGATGGCGCGGCACCTGCTGCACCTAATCGTAGCATACCTCAACCTCGGGTGCGCCCCAACCCCGCGAACCATGCCGCGCTCAATCAGAAAGTTGAGGAGTTGCAGGCAACAGTCACTCAGCAACAAGCAACGGTGGCGCAGCAACAGAAACAAATAGAGACTCTCACGACCCAGCTCAGAGAGCAGGCCGCCCAAATCCAAAAAGTGAGCGCACAGGTTGAATTGATCAAGCCTACGCCACGAGTGGTAGAGAATCGATAAGACTGTTATTAGGAAGCGCTGTTAGAGAAGTCAGCATTTCCTGGATACACATTCAGCCGCCGCGCGAATCCGCGCGGCGGCTGTTCTTTGTACTGTAGCCGTCTTCGCGGTGCCAATCCCAATGCGAACGCGTGCATGGCGCTTCAGCGGCGCCTCCTCCAGAAAGGCTGCTACAGCTAAATTCATCGGCGCGAGTGCCTATTGAGCTACAGAGTCTTTTGTGTAGCTATCAAACGCGAATACGGTCTGTGTGACGAATTCCCAATGATCGAGAATCCCACTGAAACCTTTACACTTGGGCATTCGCCGGACCCTGACGATGCGTTCATGTTCTATGCAATGGCGAAGGGTAAAATCGATCTGCGTGGGTATCGGTTTGAACATCGGTTGGAAGACATTCAGACGTTGAATGAGCGGGCGCAGCGTGGCGAATTGCACATTTCAGCGATTTCCATTCATGCCTACGCCTATGTCGCAGATAAATACGCGCTCTTGCCGTGCGGCGCCAGCATGGGTGATGGATATGGGCCGCTTGTGATCCGAAAACATCTAACGACGCACATCCAACGTTCAATCTGCACTCAAGAAGGCGATGCTCGCGATTCGCTGCGCAGCGGAACGATCGCTGTGCCCGGGAAGATGACGAGCGCCTTTCTCGCACTTCAGCTTTTCCTCGGCGAGTTCAAATTCATCGTTGTTCCGTTCGATAAAATTTTCGATGCGGTAGAAAGCGGACGCGCGGATGCGGGTTTAATCATTCACGAGGGTCAACTCACGTACGCACGGTCCGGTTTTGAGAAGATCGTCGACCTTGGCGAATGGTGGAAGCGCAAGACGGGGCTGCCATTGCCGTTAGGCGGAAATGTAGTGCGCAAAGATATCGCGCCCCCACTGCGACGTGACATCAGCGAGATCATCCGCGACAGCATCGACTACGGTCTTACCCACCGTGACGAAGCCGTTGCGCACTCCCTGGCTTTCGCGCGCGACATGAACTCGCAACTCGCCAGCAAGTTCATCGGCATGTACGTGAACGAGTTTACTCGCGATTATGGCGAGTCCGGGCGCGCTACTATTCGAAAATTTCTAAGCGACGGCTACGACAAAGGATACATAGGCGTTCCAATCAACGTAGAATACGTTGAATGACATCTTCAGCGGGGCCGAAGTGGATTCGCGAGGCAAGTAAGCGAGTAGTTGCTTTGCTCCCTGGCGAAGACTGGATCGTGATCGGTTGGGTCGTAGCAATCAAGAGCCTGCTCTTTGTTATTGGAGTTAAAAGCTATCCCATGCTTTGGGACAAGTACGCACCAACCCCGGATCAGTGGTTAGCGCTATGGGATCAGTGGGATTTCGGTTATTACCAAAAGATTGCAGAATTTGGATACGAGGCGAAGGACGGCTCGCTTGCATTTTACCCGCTGTTCCCGTGGCTCGTTCGACTGGTTGCTTACATTAGTGGAAGTTATCTTGCTGCCGGGCTTGTCGTTTCCGGCATTGCTTCGGTTGTAGCGGCGGTACTGCTGCGCAGGTTGGTACAACTCGATTATGACAACGGGGTAGCGCTGCGCAGTGTGTGGTTCTTTCTTATTTTTCCGACGGGCTACTTTCTCCACGTGGGATATAGCGAAAGCCTGTTCCTGGCTCTCGCTTTTGGTTCTGTCCTGGCTGCGCGCGTAGATCGTTGGCGACTGGCAGGTTTGGTAGGAGCCTTCTGCTGGCTGACACGCGCAACTGGCGCTGTTCTTCTTCCCACGCTCGCCGTCGAGGCAGCACAAAAATATTCCACGAGTCGCCGATGGAATCCGCGATGGTTGTGGATCGCGTTAGTAACTAGCGGCTTCGCAGTGTATCTGTTGCTCAACTGGCGAGTAACTGGAGACGCGTCGGCATTTTTGCAGACGCGAAAAGTATCGTTCGAGCAAACGTTTGCATTGCCTTGGGCTGGAATCTGGAAAATGGTCCGAGCGCATTACGCCACGCCGAACGAAGCGGAAATGGTAGGCGTGCAGGAGCTGGCTTTCCTCGCTCTTGGACTTATCTGCACGATCATTAGTTGGATCAAGTTGCGCCCCATATACGCGGCATGGATGACTGGAAACTTGATTTTATTCGCGAGTGTAAATTATTTCCGCAGCATCCCGCGCTACACACTGACGATGTTCCCCATCTTCATCCTTTTCGGTTTGCTTAGTCAGAATCGTTTTTGGGCTGGTGTTCTCACAGTGTGGTCCCTTTTGTTCTTCGCCTTGTTCGCCGTTTTATTTGCCCGCGGCGAGTGGGCGTTCTAAACGGGACGGCTACACAGTGTTGCTCGGCCCGGAAGAATTTGTCGGGTGCGAACTGTCGTTCTTGTTGCTTTGGAAATTTTCTTGCCACACGATTCACGAGCGACGTATCAATGATGACTCGTGAAGGCAATGCTGCCAGCGAGACGCTATTTTTTCCGTCTAAGTCGAGTCGGATGTTGCGTTGGTATGTGCTCCCTGCTCGTCTTTGCCAGCTGTAAGAAGGACGAGCCGATCGACGAAGCTAAGGCGATGGGGAAAAGCACGGCCGACTTTCCGCAAATCACTGCAGACGTTTTCAAGCCGATGGATGGCGGCATTGATCTTTCGCCGGAGGAGATCATGGGCCGCAACACGTGGAACCTCTGGAGCGGAGGCAACGAGCATTTTTGGAATCACGTCGCGCAGGACAGTTTTGGCCTGATGGATCTGCTCAAGATGCTTGATAATCGCAAATTTCCGCGCGGCGAACGGTTCAAAGTGCTCGGCTTGGTGAACGAACCGGGATTCCGCGCAGCCGGCAAGACGGATGAATTCGGCTTGTGGCTCGACGAACAGGTGGAACCCGAACCACCAGGTATCGATCTAACAGTTTACGGTAAGCCTTCGGGTGTTCTCGGTTTTCGACTCTTTCCGAATCCGGATTTCAAGGAGGAAGCACGCAAGAAATGGAATGGCGATCGTTTCATGAACGACGCCGCTTACTACAACGACAACAACCTCATCCGCCCGTATCGGGTCGGTGTAGCGTGCGGCGCCTGCCACATCGCGCCGAATCCGAGCAATCCGCCCCTCGATCCAGAAAATCCGCGCTGGGAAAATTTGGCTTCGGCGATCGGCAATCAGTACATTAACGAGGGAAAGGTGTTCGCCTGTAATGTTGAAAAAGGCGGGTTCTTTTACGAAATGCTTCTCGCACAGCCTCGCGGCACTTCCGATACGTCGCGCATTGCGACCGATCACATTAACAACCCAAACGCAATCAATCCTATCTTTTTGCTTGCTGAGCGGGAGCGCATCGCGGTTCCGGAGAAGATGGCCGGCGGAACACTTGCGTTACCCGGAGAAAAAGAACAGATGCCGGTGCCACACATTCTAAAGGACGGCGCCGATTCCATCGGCGTTCCGGGCGCAACGATTCGCGTTTACGTGAACATCGGAATGTTTTCTGAGTATTGGCTGACACGGCACAACCGGCTGATCGGGCTCACGCCTCAAAAACCGTTCGAGATTGCTTATGCCCGCGAGCATTCTGTTTTCTGGCGCGCGACCGAAGAGCGCCTGGCAAATATCGCCGCATTTTTTCGCCGGCTTCAACCGTTCCATCTCACCGATACGCCGGGTGGACAGACTTACATCACCACGGATGCCGCGGTAATGACGCGAGGAAAAGAAGTTTTTGCCGAAAGCTGCGCGGCTTGTCATTCCAGCAAACAACCGGCAGCAAACATCGATCCGCACTCTGGCGAAGGAAAAGCATGGTTCCACGCCGCGGTGATGGTGCCCGATTTTCTGGAAAACAATTTTCTTTCGAACGACAGGCGTTATCCACTCACGAAAATCGAAACGAATTCCGCGCGCGCGTTCGGAACTAACGCGAAAACTGGTCACGTCTGGGATAATTTCTCTTCGCTCACGTACAAAGAGCTTTCGCCAGTGGACGAGCTTGAGTTTTTCAACCCGTTTGATGAGACGCATCCAATCAAATTCAAACCTAAAGAAAAAAATGTGGCAGCAGGCTATTACCGCGTGCCGTCGCTGGTGAGCGTCTGGAGTTCCGCTCCGTTATTGCACAACAACGCGCTTGGCAAATTCACTGGCGATCCTTCGATCGCGGGTCGAATCGACGCATTTAACGATGCGATCGAAAAATTGCTCTGGCCGGAAAAGCGGCTCAACAAAGATTCGATCTGGCGAACCCAAAACGAATGCACACTGCATTTGCGAAAAGAGTTTGTGCCGAAAGCGCTTCAGCCTTTAGCCGGCAGCGATGGATACATCAGCATCGGTCCAATCCCGAAAGGCATGCCGATTAATTTAATCGGCAACCTCGAACCCGATCTCGGCCAATTGGTCGTGTTGCAGGCCAAACTCACCAAGGCATTGGTTAAGATTCACACGATGAATCTTTCATCGGAAGAAGCCACGGCAGAATTGGCAAAAGCAGTTCCCGAATTAGTGGCAGCAAACAAATGCCCCGACTTCGTGGAAGACAAAGGACATTATTTCGGCACGGACCTCCCGGATTCAGACAAGCGCGCTCTGATCGAATACTTGAAAACGTTTTAGCGCCTTAAAAGAAAGGAAACAAATGGCAGTCACAGTTCCAGAAATGTTAAAGATGTCACAGACGCAGCTCGACGATCTGTTCACGCAAAGTCCTATCGGCGAAATTCCGAGCGGCGAGGCCAGGGGAACGGCAATCGTCGCACCGGGGACGACTTACACGCAGGATATCGCGAATTTCATTAATCATTTTGCGTGGCAGGGAAAAGTTTTTGATCCAAGCAAAGGCGTATTGCGAAACAAGATTTTGCCCTTCGGATTGAACGCGATCATCGCGAAGGTCTATAAGGATTCGAGTTGGATGGACAAAAAAGAGTGCATCGTCCTCGACTATTCCGAAACGTCCCTGCTTGCGCATTGGATCCGCGACGAGATTCGCGAAGTCGCGCCACACACTTACCTGGGCAAAGTGTACTTGGGCAAAAAGCGGTTAATTGATTTCGCTTTGGAATTCCCGGCTGCCACGTAACCAAGTCGTGCGGCCATCGGAGATGCCGTGAATTCGAACGTCAGTCGCCCAATGCCTCGAGCCAACACTGGTTCGCGGTTTCTGAACTTGGTAAGCAACACTACGATGTTCCTCCTGCAGATGGAACGTCGAATCGATCCCTGGCTACGGCCGATATTCGACGCCACGCTGCGCGATCCGGTAGCGCGCTTCGTCACCGATTTGATGAATAAAAAGCGCAAGGACGACGGGTTGAAAATCGCCGAGGAAAAGCTGTTGCCTAACGAGGAGGAATTTCTCAATTCTGTCATCGAGAGCTTCACCACGCAAATGCGAGGACTCTGGAAACCCGGCGGATTTGAGCGCGGCGGTAACACAAAAACTCAAGGCATCGTTCGCGGCGAGTTCATCGTTCACGACAATCTGCCGCCTCAATTTCGGTACGGCATCTATGCCAGGCCGCAAACCTTCCGTTGCTGGGTCCGTTTTTCCGGGCCGGGTCCTTACATCACGCCGGACATCGACGACGTCGGTTTCATGAGCATCAGCATCAAGCTCATGGGTGTGCCTGGGCCAAAATTGATGGACGATGAGAAATTTACCGTAGACATGTTCGGCGTCTCCACGCCCACATTTGTCACACAAGACATCAAGTCGAATGCCCATCTGCAAAAATGGAGTGTGAAAAATGCGCAGATTTTTCATTTTGTTAATTTCGAAGAACCTCACATAGCGGACATGATCATGCAGGGGTTGTGGGTGAAGACTCAGAGCAGCCCGTTTGAAGCTCCTTACTTTAGCTGCGTGCCTTATCTGCTGGGCGAAGGCCAAGCGATGCAATATTCGATCTGGCCAAAGACGAACACGAAAACGCCGATTCCGCGGCTGCCATTGCGTCCGCCAGACGATTATTTGCGCAATGCGATGGTCAAAGCCCTCAATGAAGGGGATGTGGAACTCGAGTTTCGGTTGCAATTGCAAACCGATCCTTTCCTGATGCCCATTGAGAACAACGGTGTGCTCTGGCCGGAGAAACTTTCCCCGCGTGTATCAGTAGCAACCCTTCGGCTTCCAAAGCAGAAATTCGATTCGCCGGCACAAATGGAATTTGCCAGGAAGCTCTCTTACAACCCGTGGCATACCATAGCCGAGCATCGTCCGTTGGGTAATCAAAGCCGCGCCCGGCGGCGGATGTATTTCGAGTTATCACAGCTACGCCATAACATGAATAACGTGCCTCATTACGAGCCTACAGGTGATGAGGTGTTCGAGTAGGCGCCATGACTCCTCAGTCGAACTTCATGGTGGTCGCCCCGATCATTCCGGAGCGCGAGACCGAGCTTCGGCAGTTACTTGATTCGATGAACCGGGGGCCGGGGCAGGTCGATCCCAATAACGCTCTCTTGCCTTTTGCTGAATTCGAGACGCTCCACTTCGCGCGATTCGTTATCCTCGCCGACAAAACGACCGACGATATCCGCGTCTATGGTATAACACCGCGCAGTTATCCGCTGTATCTGGCATTCCTGGGAGACGTTGATGGCGATGCGAATGCGTTTCTGGGCAAGCTGATCAAACGCGCCGGCAAAGGCCTGGGAAAAATTTTCGCATGCTGCCAGGGATTCGCCGCTGACACCGACCTGTTCAATTGGATGAAACAACACCACGCTCCAGCTATTGCTGTCTATGTAAATTGGCGCGGGCGAACAGTGCGCCAGATCCGCGAAGAAGCCGCGCTTTGCGACGCGCTGGAGGATCACGTCGAGAAAAACCATGCGAGTTTGCAGGACCTGCACCCGCGCGAACTTCACGAGAAATTGCGCACCTTCGTCGATGCGGAGCAATCGGCAGGACGGCTAACATTATCAAAGGAAGCTCCAACACCGATCCGATGGCAGATCAAAAATCTGCTGCACATGATCGGATTTCCATTGCTGGGGTTGCTGCTATCGCCACTGATTCTCCTTGCTGCACCGTTTTACATCGTTGCGCTTCGCCGCTTGGAGAAAAGCGATCCCGTAGTTTGTCCCATGGCAGATCAAAAACATTGTGAGAACCTTTCGAGCTTCGAGGACCACGACGTCACGAATCAATTCAGCGCCATGGGGAGCTTGAAGCCAGGTCTCTTACGACTGCTAACGACTAGTCTCGTGCTCAAGACGGTGAACTACGGCGCACGCCATATCACCCGCCCCGGCCGCCTCGGTCGAATACGCTCAATTCACTTCGCGCGGTGGGTGTTTGTTGCCGGCAGGGAGCGAATGATCTTTTGCAGTAACTACGACGGCAGCGTTGAGAGCTACATGGATGACTTTATTAACAAAACAGGTTTTGGGCTCAACGCTTCCTTTAGCAATGGGATCGGTTATCCAAGAACGAATTGGCTCGTACGCGATGGTTGCATCGATGAACGAAATTATAAGGAGTACCTCCGTCGTCACACGCTACCGAGTCAGGTTTGGTACAAAGCCTACCCAGGACTTAGTGCAGTCGATTTGGAGAGAAATACTCGGATTCGTCACGGATTAGAGATGTCGTCGATGACTGACGAGCAAGCCCGCGACTGGGTCGCACTGTTATGATCCGTGTCGATTATGCCGATGTGCAAGGTCTCGTCCGCTTTGGATACGGTCACATGACGAGTGCGTCGTATGTGCTCGTGCGCATTAAAAACGCAAATGCCGCAAAAGCGTGGCTTCGTTCCGCTCCGATAACTACAGCTGTTGAGCAAAAACCGCCTCCGAACACTGCTCTGAACATCGCGTTCACGGCACCGGGCCTTAAAGCGCTCGGGATTCCCGAATCAATCATTGGCGGTTTTTCGCATGAGTTTCGCGGAGGCATCGGAGAAGAAAGCCGCTCGCGACATCTGGGTGACGTTGGTAAAAACGCGCCATCAAATTGGGCTTGGGGCAGCGGCGGACGCGAGCCGCACGCGGTGATAATGTTCTTTGCCGAGCAGGGCCAACTTGATCCATCCATTCAAACAACCCGAACTCAGAACTGGAGTGAAGCATTCGCGGAGATTACGTCGCTTGGCACGAGCAATCTCGATGGGGATGAACCGTTCGGATTTGCAGATGGCATCAGTCAGCCGCAGATCGATTGGGAGCAGCAATTGGAAAGGCCCTGCACTCAATCGGAATACACCAACGTTGTCGCACTGGGCGAGTTCCTGCTGGGATATCCCAATGAGTACGGAAAGATAACCGATCGGCCCTTGCTCGAACCCGACGACGCCACCAAAAATTTGCTCAACGCTGAAGATGCGCCTGCACAAAAAGATCTGGCCCGAAACGGAAGCTATTTGGTCATCCGGCAATTGGAACAGGACGTCCGAGGCTTCTGGAAGTTTGTTTATGAGCAGGCCGGCGGAAATGTGGCGGACGCCAACCAATTGGGCGCGAAAATGGTCGGCCGCACGCGAGCAGGCGATCCGTTGGTGCCGGTCCAGGCCGAACCGATTGCCGGCACGGATCCGCGGACCGTTACGCAGAATCAATTTACTTATGAGAGCGATCCAGTTGGCGCGCGGTGTCCTTTCGGCGCACATGTTCGTCGAACAAATCCGCGCAATAGCGACTTTCCCGAGCGGCGCCCCAACGTTCTTCGAAAACTAATGATCATGCTGGGCTTCGGCCCGAAGGGGTTCTACGAAGACCTAACGTCATCGGTTCGGTTTCATCGTATTCTGCGAAGAGGTCGTGAGTACGGTTCAGAGCTGTTGCCCGAAGAAGCGCTGCAACCACCGCGGCCTAACGAGTCGGCTCGCGGATTACATTTCATCTGTCTCAATGCCAATATTTCGCGCCAGTTCGAATTCCTGCAAAATGCATGGATAACGAACACCAAGTTTTCTGGCACGACCGCAGAAAGCGATCCGCTTCTGGGCAATCGTGAGTCAATACCTGGATGCCCGGCGACTGGCAACTTTACAATTCCTGGCGACGGCACACTGCGGCGGCGCGTGTCCGGCCTGCCACAATTTGTGACGGTCCGCGGCGGCGGCTATTTCTTTCTACCAAGTTTGCGCGCGTTACGCTACTTCGCGGGAGTGTGAACGTGTGGTTGTAACGGATCCTCGTGAGGCATGAAAAGCGCTTGTGCGCGCGGCTGTTCTCCGGAAGTTTCGTTCTGATATGGCGTCTGATCGCAGGCTGGGCTGTCTAAGTATCTTTTTGTTCGTCGCCCTTTGCGCCAGCCTGTTCGTGAACTTTGTGTTGATGATCGCCGCCTTTCAGCGCGTCGGCGGTATCAAGGACGCAGAGCCAATTCCGCGTTTTCGCGAGATCCTTCTTCAAAGAGGTGCCCGCGCGACTACGGACAAAATCGCGGTTATCACCATGCGTGGCCTTATCAGCACGTCGATCCCGGGAAATGTCAGCGACTCGATGGTGGACGACTTGCGCGTAGCGCTTCAACAGGCACGGGAAGACCATCGCGTAAAGGCCATTGTGCTGGAGATCGATTCTCCTGGCGGAGAAGTCACTGCTTCCGACGAGATCTACAGCGCTGTTGTGAAGACACGGGCGAAGAAACCGGTTGTCGTCTACATGGATTCATTGGCGGCCTCCGGCGGATATTATGTTTCGTGCGGTGGCAAATTTTTGATGGCGAACGAAACGACGATCACGGGCAGCATCGGAGTGATTATACAAACCCTGAATTACGAACAGCTTTTCAACAAAATCGGGCTCGCATCCGTGGTTTTTAAGAGCGGCAAATTCAAAGACATGTTGAACGGAGCGCGACCGATCACGCCCGAGGAACGAGAGCTCGTACAGAACTTCATTATGAATACGTACGACAAATTTCTGGGCATCGTCGCAAAAGAGCGAAACCTGCCCGCCGATCTTCTCCGCAATACCATCGCCGACGGCCGAATTCTTTCGGGCAAGGAAGCGTTGCAGAACAAGCTGATAGACGGTCTCGGCGAATTAGACGACGCCTTCGCCAAGGCAAAACAATTGGGCAACGCGCCGGACGCGAAAGTCGTGAAGTATGGACCACCATTTAGTCTTTCCCGGTTCCTGCGCGTATTTGGAGAATCAGACTCGAAAATCGAACTGCAACTTCCAAAACAACTCGTGCCCCAATTGGAAACTGGGCGCGCGTATTTCCTGCCAAGTTACTACGCTCCGTAGCCATTGAGGGTAGCGCACACTTCAGCATACCCTCATGCTATTCGGGAACGTGTTTGCAATATCCGGCGCTGCCCCCGGTTTCGCGCTGGGTTTGCTTTCCGCTCTTTATTTCATTGCCAGTCTGTGTGTGTACGTGTCGCTGATTTATCAAATCAGCGCACGGATTCGAACCACTTCCGGCGCCGACGTGCCCGGGCGCGCCTTTGGACTACCCGAAGCCGTCCTCGCCACTGTGCTGATCTTTTTCTTTCTAATGACGATCACCTCGGCGATTCCCGATCCGGCCCTTCAATTTCACCCACGGAACCTTCTGGCCAATTTCCTGGTTAGCGCTTTCGTAGTGCTAGTCATCGCCAGTCTTTTACAATTTCGAGGGTTTGATGTCGGCGCATTGGCGGGATTTCTCAAAATCAGTTTTTTTCGAACCGTAGGCACCGGGGCTATCCTGCTCTTTTTTGCTTATCCTTTGATCGGCGTTTCCGAGAGCATAAATCAGCGGTTGTTTGGTGGCGGCTCGAGCAAGCAGAGCATCGTCGAGTTCTTCAATGGATCACGCACCATCCAGCAGCGGGCTTTGATCATTGTTTTTGCGGTGGCGATCGCCCCACTCGTCGAGGAGTTCGTTTTTCGATTTTTCATCTACGGCGTGCTTAGACGTTACGTCGGCTGTTTTCTTGGCGTGGTACTGAGCTCGCTGTTATTTGCTGCGGCCCATGCACATTTTCCTTCGTTTGTGCCGTTATTTATTTTGGGGAGCTGTTTCGCGATTGCGTACGAATGGAGCGGCTCGATTCTGGTTTCGATGACAATGCATTGCCTCTTCAACTCCCTGACTCTCACTGCTCTTGCGTTTCCAGAGATCCTTTCTCAATGAAGCTCGGTGCTCTGGGTGAAGACCGACTGCTAAATCGGATCTTGCTTCATCTTCCACGTGTGAGAGGCGGCAAAGTCTTTGCGGGTTTAGCCGATGACTGCGCAATTGTCGAAACGCCGCAAGGCAACAAATATGTCGTGCTAAAAACAGACTGCGTTGTCGAAGCCGTGCATTTTGCGCACGGAACCAAGGCCTCAGACGTCGGATGGAAAGCCATGATGCGTCCGTTGAGCGATTTCGCTGCGGCTTCCGCTGTCCCTCAGTTCGCGTTAATCACCCTTATTGTTCCTCGACAAACTAAAGTTGCGTGGGTGCAAGGACTTTACCGGGGACTGGACCGGGCGGCGAACCGGTTCAAAGTGCGAATTGTCGGTGGCGAAACAAGTAACACACAAGGGCCAATCGCGATTTCGGTAACTGTGATCGGATTTGTTGAGAAATCCCGGGCGGCTTCGCGTCGAAGTGGAAGATCGGGTGATGATCTTTTCGTGACCGGGCGTCTTGGCGGCGCACTAAAAAGAAAGCATTTGAAGTTCATTGCACGCATTACCGAATCGCGCTGGCTTACACAAAATTTCTCAATCCACGCTATGATGGATCTAAGCGACGGACTCGGAGCCGATCTTCCTCGACTCGCGCGGGCGAGCAAAGTGGGGTTCGACATCCAGATGGAAAATTTGCCGGTAGCCCGCGGCGCAACTATGGATAACGCCATTTCAGAAGGGGAGGACTATGAACTGCTTTTTGCTATATCGCCGCGCAACAGAAGTTCTCTTGAGCGAGAATGGCGGCGAAGATTTCCAAACTTACCGCTGACGCGAATCGGCTCCCTCAATCGCAAATCGCCCGTAACGGATGCGAAGCAACGGCCGGGCTTTCCAATCGCAAATCGCAAATTGCCTCTTGGGTACGTTCATTTCCAACAACCCCGCTGAAACGGAAGCAATCGCGCGGCAAATCGCGGAGGATCTTGTGGCCGGTTCGGTATTGGCGCTCAAAGGCGACCTCGGCAGCGGTAAGACCTTATTCACGCAGGGTCTGGTGGCGGGCTTGGAAAGCCACGCCACCGTAACGAGCCCGACGTTCACCATCGTGCACGAGTATCACGGCGGACGATTGCCCATCTACCATTTCGATTTCTTTCGCCTGGAAAATCGAGACTCAGCCGAGCGGCTTGGCTTGGAAGATTATTTTTTTAGCGATGGAGTTTCGGTGATCGAATGGGCCGATCGGTTTCCGGATTTAATTCCAGAGAAGGCGCGTTGGATTTCCTTTGAAATAAAATCAGAGCGCCAGCGAATCTTAACGGTGTTTCAATCACGGTCATGAAAATTCTCGCGCTTGAGCTTTCCACCTCGCGCGGCAGCCTGGCATGGCTGGACGGCAAAACCGAGTTCATGCGCGAATGGGCTAACGACCGAAAAAACTCAGCGGCGTTTTTCGAAAACCTGCAGGCCCTGCGAAGAAAACTTGGCGCCCCTGAAACAATCATCGTCGGACTTGGACCCGGCTCGTATGCTGGAACGCGCATCGCGATTTCGGCCGCGATCGGAATACAAGTGAGTTCGGGTGCGCGGTTGATCGGGTATCCCTCGATTTGCGCAATGGAATGCGATGCGCAGGAATACTGTGCAATCGGCGACGCGCGCAGGCAGTCTTTTTTCTTCGCCCGCGTCGTTAAGAACGAAGTGATTGAAGGCCCGACGCTCTTTTCCGAGCTTGAGCTCGAAGCAAGACTCGAATCAGTCGAACCTGCAACGCCAGTTTTCTCGTCGGAGTCGCTGTCGCAGTTTCAGCGGTCTTTAATTTCGTTTCCCTCGGCTCATATTCTGGCCAGACTTGCGAAGGACTCCCACCGCAGCTTTTATCCGCCACCGCTGGAACCAATTTACTTGCGCGAACCACACATCAGCGTTCCGAAATGAAAGAAACATACCGCTGCTGGGCTGAAATTGATCGCGCCGCGTTGCGGCACAATGCGAAAATCGTGCGGGATCGAATTGGATCCGCTGAGATGCTCGCTGTCGTCAAAGCGAATGCCTACGGCCACGGATTGGCCGGCGTCGCAGAAGCGCTGGCTGGTGACGCACAATTATTTGGCGTCGCCAATCTTCAAGAAGCTCTCACACTGCGCGAATCGCTGCCGCATCCCATCGTGATTTTTGGTCCGGCAACTCCTGAGGAACGCCCGATAATCGCCGAGCACGGATTTATCCCGACCATCTCCAGTCTGGAGGAAGCTGAAGCCTTGGACCGGTTGAAACGGGTCTCAGTCAATTTCAAAATCGACACTGGTATGGGGCGAATGGGCGTAGTGCAGAACGAAGCATGCGAGGTTTTCAAGCGCGTGGCGGGAATGGCGAACGTTGAGATCCACAGCATATCGACGCATATGCCGGTATCGAACGAAGATGCCGAATATACGCGCGACCAGCTCGTTCGGTTCCGAAAAATCGTGGAGCAAATTCGCGGAGAAGTTCCGGGAAATTACAAGGCGCACGTGTTACAAAGCGCCGGCACACTCGCGTTTAATCCGCCGACCTTCGAAATCGTGCGCGCCGGTATCATCCTCTACGGCATTTCGCCGCTCCCGCAGTTTCGGGAGTTACTGAAGCCGGTGATGACGTGGAAAACACGAATTTGTCTGGTGCGCGACGTGCCGAAAGGCAGCTCAATCAGCTATGGCCGCACGTTCATCGCGCCGCGAAATATGCGCGTTGCAACCTTGTCAGCCGGCTATGCAGACGGGTACCCGTGGCATCTGTCCAATCGTGGCGCCGGCGTTTTGGTGCGCGGAAAGCGCTGCCCTCTTCTCGGTCGCGTAACAATGGACCTGATGGTGATCGATGTAAGCGGGCTGGATGACGTGAAGGTAGGCGATGACGTTGTTCTCATGGGGCGCGAGGGCAGCGAAGAAATTTCCTGCTCTGAATTGGCCGAAAGAGCCGAGACGATCACGTGGGAAATTGTGACGCGAATTGGCGCCCGCGTGCGCCGGATTTATCTTTGATGCTCGTTCAACCGTTAAAGCGTTGAAGAGTTAAAGAGACTAATGGCCATGCTGTCATGTTGAGCGGAGCGAAACATCTCTGGTATCATTCGGAGCTACGGTGAGAAATAATCAGAGATTCTTCGCTTCGCTCAGAATGACAAAGCCGCTTTAACAATTCAACGAGCGATGTTTCAAATCATCTTCAACGAGCTGAGCGCAGCCGAGATCTCGGCCTTACCAAAAAGGTTGCAACTCGAGTTGCTGGCCGAGTTTCAAATTTTGCCGGAAGACTTGGATCAGCTCGACTCCGAGCGCTTCGGCGTCATCCAACGCGAGGGAAGGAAGCTGTATCGTTATCGCGCGAAGAATTATCGTATCTATTTCGCCAAAACCGAGGAAGGCGTCAAAGTGCACCGCGTTTTGCACAAAAACACGCTTCGCGATTTTTTGTTCCGCAGCAAGCTGCCTGTCTCCGAGGACGCGCAATTGGGCGAGACGCGCGAATTCTGGAAGCTGATTGAGGAAGGCGAGCGGACGCCGAAGGGATAAAGCCGCAGTTGCCGACGCTCAGCTCGGATCGAACTGCCGAACCGAAACCAGGTGCTTGGCACAAACCGTCTACAGCCGCTTGAACAACACCAACGGCGACACCTACCGCGGCGTTATTTCGAGAGAGCGAGGAAATTCGCAATCCAACCATGGATCGCGCCTAACGAGGGGATCAGGAGGGTTCTGAGCAATCCTTCGCGCGCTCAGGATCACAAACGCCGATGGCGTTTCTCACTTCATCAAAAGCACGGAACGGCTGCGCTTGATTTCACGCGTGATTTTTCGATGCATGTACGCGGGCATGCCGGTAACGCGGCGAGGCAGAATCTTGCCGCTCTCAGTAACGAATTTTTTCAGAAGATCAGGATTTTTGTAATCGATCGCCTCCATGGCGATATCGATCCTGCGCCGCGGCATGGGCCGATTGGCGCGGCGAAATGCCGAACGGCGTTTTGGAGTTTTCGGTTGCATGGCTCGTTATCTTGTCTCGCGGTGCAAAGTGCGCTTCCGCAAAAACGGATTGTATTTTTTCTTCTCTAGCCGATTCGGTGTCCGTGGACTTTTCTTGTTACGCGTCGTCATATAACGCGAAGCCGGTTTTCCAAGCGCTTTAGCTTCGGTGCATTCGAGAGTAACAATCTCCTGAGCCATACGCGGATCACTCCTTTACTTCTGACGGAGTAGCTTCCTCCTCCTCGGATTCGGCGCCTTCCTCTTCAGTCAAGCCAAACAAAGACGTAACTGAAGGTCGCATTCTGGTTGCTTTGCTCTGCTTCTCCAACTGCGATTGACACTCCACCGTGAAACGGGCAAAGGGAATCGCCTCTAGACGTGCATGCGGTATGGGTTTCCCGGACATCTCGCATTTGCCGTATGTTCCCAGCTCAACGCGCTTCAACGCCTCATCGATTTCGTAAAGCGCATCCTGTTCCTGTGAAAGCAAACTCAGCGCGAAATCGCGATCGTAAGCATCCGACCCGGCGTCGGCTTGGTGCATCCCGAAGGCCGATGCCTCGCTGCCTTCAGCGCGCGAGCGCAGCGTACCTTGCGCGACGCCTGCCATCGAATCCACGACTGCATCGCGAAGCTGCAGCAGCTTTTGTTTTTGTTTGCGAACGAATGGGTCCAACTTTTTCTCGCGATGATTCAATCCCAGCAACACTGCTGCGGGCGACTCAGTAGGTTCCAAAGTTTTCGGCAGACGGCGCGCGATCTTCTTTTCAGGCGCCGCACTTTTCGACTTGGTGTTTTTGGCCTGAGCTTTGTGAGCCGGCCGAGGCTTTCCTACCGCCGACTTCGTCGCAGAACTGCTCTTTTTCTTCGATTTGGCCATAGAGACTTGTAAGCGCCAATCTATTCGACTGGCGCGGAGAAAATGGACGCTTAATTAAGAACGTTTATCCCAGCACGCAAGCGGATTCGCCAAAAACTTTGGCTCACTCCAGCCGCGATGCTCATTTGTAAGCTTCACTATCCCAGCCGGATTTATCATTGGCTGTACCGCGTTGAAATCGACAGGCGTGTCATTGGACCGCCATTCGCAAACCTGCCGCTTGCTGATTCAGTCCACAGCTCAAAACGATCGCGCGCCGCGCGCTCGACACTGGCGTTCGCGATAGTGAAAGCCGCAAATGGACGCTGCGGTCCGCGTGAAGCACCGGTGGAAGTTCTTTCGAACGCAGTGCTTGGGCCGCCAGAATGATCTGCCACAATCCTCCGCCGCCGACGTTTTCGCCCAAAGCGGGTTTGCCTGTATAGATCAGCGCGTTTGGAACGATCTCCTGAAGCGCTTTGAGTTCTGCCTGATCGACGAACGTCCCGTTCGCACTTGAAATAACTACATCGATTTCCGACTGGCGAAGATCACCGAGGATGCGTTTTAAAACGTCTTCCGCTTCGGCTCGTTTGCTAAAATGCCCGCCCGGATGCGCGCGTTCGATCGTTACCAATCCATCGCGTGCGAGCACGATAGCTCCTGCGCCTTCGCTCAAAATCATTCCGCGGTTCTGCTTGCTGAAAGGCTCAATCGGCGGAGCCGCGCGCAACAAACGCCAGCGCCGGTAAGCATCGCATAACAGCCAGTCGATTTCTTCGGTGCCTACAACGAGACAATAGTCCAGCGCTTCATTCGCCATCAATTCCTCGGCCATGGCTATGGCAGTGAGGCCGACGGCGCCGTCACCCACAACGGTGTACGTCACCCCGGTCACCCCGAGAATCGCAGCAAGATGGCTTGCAGGCGCATTGAACACAGTTTCCGGAAACAGAAGCGGACTGGCTGCCTGCGCGCCCGCCGCAACGACTTCATGATAAAAACGCTTCGTATACGTGACGCCGCCATTTGAGATTGCAAAAATCAGCGCAATTCGTTCGGCACTCTGCGAGTCGCGCTTTATTCCCGCACAGTCCAATGCATGCAATCCAGCTATCGCCGCGAAGCGCGAAATCGCACTGGCGCGACGAAGGCGCGGATGGAGTACGCCCTTCAGCGTTGATTCCGGTACGCGAAAAACGTTGTAAACGCGATCGACGAACTGTTCGGAAATCGTTGACGCAGATGCTTCCTCACCTTGAAGCAATCGCTCCCAAACGGAATCAATGCCGGTGCCCAACGGGGTAACCCACCCCATGCCGGCAATGGCCAAACTCATGCGTCGCCTGTCCGCCGTAGCCCTCGGGAAGGCGGGAACTTGCGCATGATCAGCGAAGCATTCGTTCCACCAAATCCAAACGAGTTCGAAAGCGCCATGCTCACCGCAGCAGGCCGCGTTTCGTTCGCCACGATGTTAAGTTCAGTATCGTGATCTGCAGCGGTGAAATTGATGTTGGCCGGAAGAAATTGGTGTTGAAGCGCAAGTAAACAAACGACAGCCTCGATCGCGCCCGCGGCGCCCAAGGAATGACCCATCATGCTCTTCGTTGAGCTTACCGGCACACCATTAAACAATGCGCTGATTGCTTTGCCTTCGGTTGCATCGTTGAAGACTGTGGCAGTGCCGTGCGCATTGATATAATCAACATCGGCCGCAGAGACGTGCGCACTTTCGAGAGCCCGCTCCATTGCTTGTCGCGCTCCGATGCCTGAGGGCTCCGGTTGCGTGATGTGAAAGTTGTCGGTGGAAATGCCGTAACCGACGATTTCCGCGAGAACAGGCGCGCCGCGCTCGCGAGCGAGGTCAAGATTCTCCAGGGCGAGCACCGCGGCACCTTCACCGAGCACCATACCGGAGCGATTGCGATCGAACGGCCGGCATTTCTCTGGCGTTGAGGCTTGAAGCGAATCAAAGCCGACGAACACCATTTCCGCCAGCGCGTCGTACCCACCCGCCAACACCCGTTGGTAGCGACCGGAGCGCACGCATTCAAATGCGTGACCAATCGCATTTGTCCCGGACGCGCAGGCGTTCGCGATCACGTGGCACGGCGCTGAAATTCCAAAAGCGGTCTGCGCATCGATCACTGGTTTTTGCACTGGGTAATTCGCGATCCATGTCGGGGCACGCCGCAGATCCCCCGCTTCGTTTAATGAGCGGTAGTAGCGCTCGCCGTAAGACATGCCTCCGCTTGTTGTTCCAACTACGGTTAACTCCGGTGCAAATTCAGGCTGCTGCGCCACGAGTTCTTGCAGCGCCTGAATCATCATGTGCGACGCGCGATGCAGGCGTCTGAAACGAGGTATTTTCGCGTGGCTGGCAAGCAGACGCGAATCGGAAACCTGGCCCGCGGTTTTACACCGGCATTGCGTGACTGAAAAGCGCATCACCGGAGTCACACAGTCCCTTGCGCCGCGCAGTGACTCGAGCGTTTCGGCCAAACCAAACCCGAGTGGGCTGATCACACCTGCCGCCGTAACTGCCACACGGACTGAGTTGTTCGTGCTGTCTGGTTTAGCCATATCTACCACCAAAAATTGACCTTGATTTGTATTGCTTTCTTAAAAGAAGCATTTTACAAGTGACCGCAAAACGGGAAACGAAAGCCCGGAAGTTGGTGGATTGTCAGTTGAGTTTATTCAATGGCGATTTGAAATCCGATAATCGGAAACAGTTACCTGGCTGCGTTTTTCTAGAATAAACTCGATGGGAACCAAATTATACGTAGGCAATCTCCCCTTCAACACGACGGAGAACGAACTGCAGGAGATTTTTTCGCAAGCGGGCGCTGTGCAGGAAGTGACTCTCATGCAGGACAGATTCACTGGCAAATCACGTGGATTCGCCTTTGTGACTATGAGTTCAGATGAGGAAGCGCAGAATGCCATCTCGAAGTTCAACGGTCATACCATGGATGGGCGGCCGATGACTGTGAATGAAGCGCGACCGCGCGAGCAGCGGCCACCCGGTGGTGGCGGTGGTGGCGGAGGGCGTTACGGCGGCGGCGGATACGGGGGTGGCGGTGGCCGACGTGACGGTGGCGGTGGCCAGCGAAGAGGCGGCGGCTACTAGCCTACCGACGTAGCCTACGGACAGGTGCTGCAGAATCCGCTGTCTCAGCGGATTGCGCTTGTTCCCAGTTTTGGTTCTCGGCGCCAGGACAGCGCGGCTTCGTTGGGCGAATGTGGGCAGGGCTGGATTCGAACCAGCGAAGGCGTAAAGCCAGCAGATTTACAGTCTGCCCCGTTTGGCCACTTCGGTACCTACCCGTTTTAGCGCGAGGGAGTTCATATATCCTTGCGTCTCACAGCTTGCAACTCCCGTTAACGTTCGCGGTTGTTGATAGCACTAACGTAAGCGTTAGGTTTTGAGATGGCGCTTCTGCGCGGCCTTTTTTGGTTGGTTCTCTTCCTGGTTCTGACTTTTTGTTTCGTGGTGCTGTTCGAATACGGGCCACGCGATTTTGCCAGCGGAACGCAGAAAGAATATGCGCGGGTGAAATCATTCGTGGTAAAGCGAACCGAAGAAATCGAGGGAAATAAAAAAGACCGCTGAGCCGGGCGATCGATCTACGTCACGCTCCCGGCAAGAGTTTCTATCGGCAATGGTGCGAGAAATTCTTTTGCGTTCTCGATCTGCAACACGGGGCTAGCAAGATGTGCTGCCAGAAAGCTGATATCTGAGGTCCGAGCAATCGCGGCTTGAGCGCGAATTTCGCACTCGGCTAATTGCTCGATAACGCGGCCTACCTTTTCACTCAAATTGCAGCAGTCCATAAACTGAACTGTACAAACACCTGGCGCAGTGTCTTCCACAAAAGGACTGAGAGTAAACGCGTAGTGAAGCAAAATTTCCTGTATTGATTTTTCCTGCGTGGGTGCACGAACTTTGATGACCACGTGCAATGACCGCGCGAACGCCTGGCTCGGCGTCATCCCTTTTCGAATACCGGCGTTTTCTGCGGCTTCGTTTAATTGAATGACGACCGGTTTCCTTTCGTGTTCTTCGATCAACGCTACTGGGTTGAGTTCCGGCTGATGCCGCGTGGCTGCCTGCAAATAGAAATTCGGCAAATAAATCGTGGCGAACATCAATGGGCTCCTAAAAGATAGCGACGGCGCGCTGCGCCGTCTCGACATCGCAGCGGATGTCCCTACAATGCGATCGTTTCACAACAATCCGAACTCGTGAGAGCGGCGCGTCCTCGTTTTCAAAAGTTTGAATGTCCCACGAATTTTCGAGCACCAGTTTGAGTTGCGCGCTACTAACCATTTCATATCGCGTGAGAACCAGACATGCCGTGGGCAGCACCTCGACCAATCGTTGCAAACGATACCAATTCGTTTGCGGAATTTTTCGCAATTCCTCCGGTGCGTTCAGAACCAGATCCACAATCACCAGCGGAAAATTACCGTCGCGCAAAAGCAGATCAGCCGCTTTGACCGCTTCAGATGCTTTGCTGCACCGCACCCAAAGCAGGTGTTGCAGCCAGGTATTATCCAACCCGCAAGGGTCAAACGAATCGCGTCCATCAATCAGCGCCAGGAAATAATTATGGCGATACGCGCAATGGACGAGCGCGTGAATGAGGGATGCGCTTCCAGCGCTCGTTCCTTGGCTGATCAATTCGGTGATCGCGCCATCCGGCAGTCCGCCACCTGTCGATTCGTCCAGAACAGGAAACCCTGTAATTAAGCGCTTTGCTGTCGTGAGTGAAGGATGAGGAAAACGCTCCGCCAGCAGGTTGCGTAGATCGATAATTTTCGTGCTCGCAGCCATGGGAGATAAACATGGCATGTCGAACTGATATGTTCAAATGAACTTAAATGATCCCGCCATCTCAATCTTCTGTATTGTCACCGGATTCCTCGACTTTGCTCGCCACGACGAGCCGATTCAATGTCTTTTGCGTCGCTCTTGCTTACGGATCAGTGACACCATCACGCCTTGGATCTTAAGCTCCCGCGCCGGCACCAGATCGGGATAACGCGGGTTTTCCGCCTTCAGATATGGCCGGCCGTGCTCCATCACATAACGCTTCAATGACGTTTCGCCGTCAATTAACGCCGCAACGATATCGCCGTCCTGCACTTCTTTCGTGTCCTCCAAAATCACAACATCGCCATCCACAATGTGCGCGCCGATCATCGAGTCGCCCCGTACCCGTAGTGCGAACGTGCCTCGGTTCTTCAACACATTTGCCGAGCGCGTATCGAGGGACACATGCCCTTCGATGCTCTGCTCAGTCAACGCCGACATTCCAGCCGGAATCTGGCCGTAAATTGGAATGTCCGTGATCCGAACCTTCATCGCTGGCGTGATCAGCGCTCGAGCTTTGCGCGCGTGCCGGTTGAGAAAACCTTTTCGCTCCAATGCCACGATGTATTGCATTACCGATGTCTGGCTGGCGAACCTGAAATGACTTTGGATCTCGCGCGTGCTCGGCGTAATGCCTTTTTCCCGTTGCTCGCGCTGAATATAATCCAGCACGCTCCTTTGCCTGTCGGTGAGCATGCAGGCACCATCCTCCAAACTGCGGAGGACGCAAGTTCAAATGAACATTCCTGCTGCGAGCAAAGTCGAGGAATCCCGTGGAGCAGTCTCGAGGCGATGCAACGAGATCCTCCGACTTTCGCTGCGCTCCGCTCAGGATGACAAAACAGAACTACAGTCGCACGAGATCGACAAGAAACTGGCACCAAAGATAAATCATCCCGCGCCACGAATATTTGACGTCGCCTGTAGCGGTTTGCTTGAGAACGCCTTTGTGAATGTTATGGGCAATTTGATCGCGCAGATCTTTCTCGATATCAGCCTGAATCTGCTCTTCATCGAGCGGTTCGATGTCCGCAGGATCAACTTTGTTTCGCCGCAAAAATTCGCGGTGACTTTGATCAAGCTGCCAAAAAGATCGATCCGGCCGCTGCCGATTGATCCGGAACGCGGGAGAAAGTTTTAACCCGTAGGACAAAGGATAATTCCACGTTGTCCAAACTGTGCCGTCCTTCGTCCGCGACGAAATGCGCAGGTAATAGAATGAAAAATCACGCTGCTCATTCAGGCAGACCGCGGCCTGGGCACGATCTTCTTCT
>JBJMXF010000063.1:0-17395 GCA_045809725.1 Candidatus Udaeobacter sp.
ATCTGTGTGGATTGTCCGTCAGGGCCGATCGTAAAAGTCACGCCGGTTCGGCCGACGGCATTCTCACCGATTGTGTCATAGGTGAATGTGTCGCGGTCGTAGTGTTTAAGCGGGAAGGCGAGGTTCTTGGGACCCTCCACAAT
Organism: Candidatus Udaeobacter sp.; assembly: GCA_045809725.1. Classification (GTDB taxonomy): domain Bacteria; phylum Verrucomicrobiota; class Verrucomicrobiia; order Chthoniobacterales; family UBA10450; genus Udaeobacter. The sequence continues at coordinate 144 of JBJMXF010000063.1, forward strand.
CGCTAACCCGCCGTCCTTTTCGACAATCGAAATGTCGCCAAAGAAATCGTTGGCATAGTTCCCAAGATAGGCGCCGTTCTTTAGTGCCGATACGGGCGCTGCGGGAGGTTTGGAATAATCAAAGCCGACCACCGTCCCTATTGTGGCCGGGTCCGAAAACCGTTGCTTATACAGAGGGAACCAGTCCTGCGTCGGCTTCCCATACAATGCAATGTCTGCAAATATTGTTCCAAGAGCTTCTGCTATTCCCACGGGGCGCCCGTTTGTGAGCACGACAACACCCAGTTGCTCAGCAGGCACGAGGTTGACGTAAGTGGCCGCGCCAAGATCAAACCCACCTGAATGATTCAGCCGCAACCGACCTTGCTCGTCGTAGCTGACGTTCCATCCGAGGCCGTAGAACGTCGGCATGTTCGTGAACGGATTAAATCCCGTGAGCATGTGCGGATGATGAGTTTCGGCCAGCGGCTCTTCGCTGATGATCTGCTTGCCATCAAATTTTCCGTTGGCGAGCTGCAATCGGATCCATTTCGCCACATCGTTAACCGAAGAACTCACGCCGCCGGTGGGTGATTGCGCGTCCGGATCCCGTTTGAATTTTTGCTCCCATTTACCATTCACGAACACATGTCCGAGCGCTTTGTTCTGGCGCGCGGTGAAGTCAGCGTAACGCGAACTGGTCGAAGTCATGCCGAGCGGTTTGTATAGTTTTTGGGCGCACGCCTCCTCCCATTCCAGCCCGTATGGTTTAACCGCCGCGACGGCGGCTTCGGTCATGCCAAAATTCGTGTATGCGTAATGCGAACGAAAACTGCTATCGGGGTGTTGGTAACGCAGACGAAACAAAATTTCTGCACGCGTAAAGCCGAGATCCTCGAGCAGATCGCCAGCGTGATCGGGCAAGCCGCTCCGATGCGCGTACATATCGCGAATCGTGATTTCACGCGTGACCCACGGATCGAACATCTCGAATGTGGGATCGAGCGCGTTCAGTTTTGAGTCCCAGGTGATTTTTCCTTCGCCGACAAGTTCGGCAACTACTGTCGAGCCAATCGGTTTGGATACCGACGCTAGCTGGAACACCGTGTCCGCATCCACTGCCGCTTTTGTATTTACATCGCGCACGCCAAATCCTTTGGCGTACACAACTTTATCCTGAAACACGATCGCGATCGCGAGACCGGGCACGGCGTTTTCCTGAATTTTCTGTTGTGCAAGCTTTTCAAGTTCTTGAACCGCGCGAGTTATTTGCTCGGAGGTGACACGAGATTGTTCCGGTGCGGCAGCGCAAAACTGCGCCGCCAACATTAGCAACGATGCTAAAACTCCGACGATTGAACGACTGTTTTGCATATTGATGCTCAACCAGTGACGGCATGGTAGCCATCAGTCAAGATTGATTGGGCTGTAGTGTGCGCTGTCCTCAGCGCATTCATTTCTGCTTCCGCAAGGCGATTTCCGCTGAGGACAGCGGACACTACAGTGGACTTACAACCCGATCGGATGCCTGGCGTCGAAGCCATTCGGTGGGCGGTAAGCCGCGTACCAACGAGGCGCCCATTTACCCGTGTAGCGATCAAACGGCGTGGTGTCCAGGCGCAGCCCTGCAATAACTGCGAATGTGTGACCTTCGCGCGCGTAGATGGTGATCCATTTGCCAGGACCGCTCTCGCCGTAACTGCGAAACTCCGTCGAACTCATCGGCGTGTTAATCAAACCAGCTGCGGCGAGGACATAGGAGATCGTGCCGGAACAATCGTACCCGTGATCTTTGAATGATTTGTGGCCGCCGCCATAACGATAAGGCTTCGACCGAAGTTGGTTCGCAGCCCAAATCGCGCGTTTTACTGGAATCGGTGCATTCTTCGGCGCGGCGGCTTTCCAAGATCGAAGACGCGCACCTTTACCCGACACAACAGGTCCGGAACTCGGAAAAAGATCGGCCGATACCGAGGGAAGAATCAATCCTGAGATGACCAGGGTTAGCAGGATTCGACGTTCAACCGGATAGATAAATTCCTCCGGATCTGTTTTCTACAAAAGGAAAGTGGGGGTGGAAAGAAAAAAATGCGAGGCATTGCGCTTCTCACGCGCAAGTTGCTGTAGTGTCCGCTGTCCTCAGCGGAGTGTTATAACGGCAGGCAAGATGCCTGCCTGCCCCACAAGCTCGCCACGGCGAGTCCGTCCCGTGGCGGACAAGATGCATGTGCTACAAAAAGTTTGTGATAAACTGCCAGCATGATCCGCGCGATCGTGTTGCCGGTGATGTTTCTCACCAGCGCCATGATCGCATTAGCTGCGGATCAGTCGAGCAATTCTGACGAGCCCGGTGAGTTCGACGTTGAGCCGCCGATCTTGAAGCAAAATCTTTCCGACGAACTCGCCGAGGCGGGAACGCCCGACGGCGACGTTGCCCGATGCGAAAAAAAATTGGAGCGCTCGAAACGAAACGCCGCCGGCGCGGAACGCATGTGGAGGACTGGCGTGCTCGCGAAAGTGGAGGTGGAGCAGCGCGCGTTGAAGGTGATCAAATGCGAAGCTGAAGTGGCAAGTGCTCGAGTCGTCCAAGCCAAAGGAGCTGTCGCCCAGCAGGAATCCCGCGTCGCGTCAGGTGAAGCCACAAAACAAGAGCTGGAAGTGACAAAAGCAACGCTGGCGCAATTAATCGAAGCTGAGCAAAAAGCAGTAGCAAAACGCGAGACCGCCGAGCTTGAATTCGCCGAAGCGAATCTGCGGCGTCAGCAAAGATTGCTTCAGCTCGGTAGCGCGCACAAATCCGACGTAACCAACGCGGAAGAAAAACTCGCCGAGCTCAAGACGCCGAAGAATTAAACCAAAATTGTAGTGCGTTTGTGTCAAACGCCGTTCTAATTGTTGGCGTCTGACACAGACGCCCTACAACCCACTTAGTAACCCGAGGCCATTCCGTCTTTACGTGATTCGCTGGCCCCAACATAAACGCGGTGGCCGTCATGCATTTCGACTTTGATCGCTTGATAACCGCCGTACCCGCCGACGTCGAAACGCACGTCGTGACCTTTGTTGCGCAATTCGCGAACCGTCTCGTATGGGATACCGCTCTCCACTTCAACGTAGCCGCCTGACGCGTTCATTTTTTCGCCGGTAGGTTCGTTATCGCCTTCATGCTGCCAGCGCGACGCGTCGCCGGCCTCTTGAACATTCAAGCCAAAATCAATCTGGTTTGTGAGCACCTGTACGTGACCCTGTGGTTGCATGCCGCCGCCCATGACACCGAAAGCTTCCCACGGCTTGCCGTCTTTCATCACGAATCCTGGAATGATCGTGTGAAAAGGACGCTTACCGGGCGCATAAACATTCGCGTGCTGCGGGTCCATCGAAAAAAGCTCGGCACGATCTTGAAACATGAAGCCAAGACCCGGCACCACGATCCCGCTGCCCATGCCCCGATAATTGCTTTGTATCAACGAGACCATGTTGCCTTCGTCATCCGCAGTGCATAGGTAAATTGTGTCGCCATCATCGATAACCGAACTCGAGCGGGCCCGCGCTCGGGCGGAAATCCCGGCATGACGCGAGGGCGCGTCGGCTCCATTTTGCGGATTGCCTGCCTCTACACTTTTGGCTGCGTGATTCGGATCAATCAATTTGCGACGCTCTGCCGCGTATTGCTTCGAGAGAAGCCCCGACACAGGACTCTTCGCAAAATCCGGATCTGCATAAAATTTCGCTCGATCGGCCCAAGCGATTTTCTTCGCCTCGACCATCGTATGCAGGGTCTCGGGTGAATTGCGTCCCATGCCGCGCAGATCGAATCCTTCGAGAATGTTCAAGATCTGCAGCGCGGCGATGCCCTGACCGTTCGGCGGAAGCTCAAAGATATCATAGCCGCGATAATTCACCGACACCGGCTCGATCCACGTCGAGGTATGATTCTCGAAATCGGTTTTGCGCAGGAAGCCGCTATTGGCCCGCATAAACGCGTCGATCTTGTCAGCGATCTCACCTTTGTAAAAAGCGTCGCGCCCTTTCTCGCCAATCAATCGCAGCGTTCTCGCCAAATCTGGATTCTTAAAGATGTCGCCTTTAGCGGGAGTGCGTGCTTTGCCATCAAGCGTATAAGTCGCCGCAAACGCGCCGGGCAATCCTTTGTAGAGGCGCGGACCAAACGCCCAGTAATACGCAATTAAATCGGTGACCGGAAAACCTTCCTCGGCATAGCGAATCGCCGGCGCGAGATCGTCGCTCAATTTCAGTTTGCCGAATCTTTTGTTTAGCTCCGCCCAAGCATCGACGCATCCTGGAACACTGATCGGCAGCATGCCGCGCGGCGGGATAGTCTCGCTATGCACCTTCGTCAGTTCTGATTTCATCCCGTCGTAACTCAGACCAAGCGGTGACCGACCGCTTCCGTTGATTCCGTAAAGTTTGTTTTCTTTCGCGTTGTAAACGATCGCAAACAGATCGCCGCCGATGCCATTCGAGACGGGCTCCATCAACCCGAGCGTCGCATTCGCGGCGATCGCCGCGTCCACTGCGCTGCCGCCATGCTTTAAAATTTCGATCCCAACTTCCGTAGCTGCCGGCACACTGGTGCAGACCATTCCATGCGTTGCCAAAACTTCTGATCGCGTGGCGAAATTTTTACCGGTGATGCGATCGATCTGCGCATCCAACGATAAAACTGACTGGAGACTAACGAGTGCAAATATCAGTAGCTGAATCGTGCGCATCGCAGAATTAACGCCTTCCAGCTAAAGAGCGCACTTGAATTTTGGGCTGCCGGCTATATTTGATTGCCGCTGCCAATGAAAATCTCCAATGACGACCAGCGAGCGATCGGCCTGATTTTGTTCAGCGTCGGCGTTCTTGCATTCCTGATCGGCCTCGCCGGGCATCTCAAATCAAACTATCATTACCGCGGGGAGATCGCGTCCACGGGCTTTACGATTGCTATTGTTCTGGCCGGAATTGGCGTCGTGTTGTTTTTGGTTTCGCTGAGGAAGAAGCGAGACTAATGCCGAGATTGTAGGGCGTCTGTGTCAGACGCCGACCAAATCCAGGCAGGCGTTTCACAGCGCGTAACGGATGCGAAGCAACGGCCGGGCTTTCAAACGCCCTACAATTGTTAGTTACGAATCTGAGAGAGCGATCCGGCGGCGACCCTTTTGAGATCGCCGCCTTTTCCCTTATCCCTCAGAACGAGCTGGAAATTAATCTTCCATCGCGTCGTGCAGCTGTTTTTTGGCGTTCAGCATGTCCTGACGCGCTTTTTCGATCGCATCGAGTTTCTTTTGCTGGTCTGCCGTCAGCAGCGGCCGAATTTGCGACAGTGTGTCGTTCATCACTGTATGCATTTTCTGCATCGCCTCCTGATGAATAGCGGTGATTTGCGGTTTGGCCGCATCGAGGATCGGCTGGACCTTGGTCTGTTGATCAGCGGTCAGGTCCAACTTTTCGGTGATCCCTCTCAGGCCGAACGCATGGCCGCCATGCCAATGTCGACCGCCAGGGCCCGGTTGTGCCTGCACGACAACAAAGCCCCCAAGCGCGATGGCGCCGGCGGCTGCAATTGCTAATAGGTTTCTTTTCATAGTTGGTTTCATTTGTTTTCTGCAAAGCGCCCTTTGCGCCTTTGAAAGAGATGACCGTGGGCGTAGCAGAGCGGTTACAAACTTTTGTTTGTCGTTTAATTATGTCATTCCGAGTGAAGTCGAGGAATCTCTCGATGTAAATCCGATCATGGGGTGCGATTACAATTTTTGGATCTACGTCGTCACAAACAAGAACCACTCTGTTTTATACATCGGAGTGACGAACAGTCTCTCACGGCGAACTTGGCAGCATCGTGGCGCGGACGTGCTTCAAGACAGATTATTTCAAGAGATTTCTCGACTCCGCTCGAAATGACAAGCACGCGCGGACTAGCAATCGGTATACATGAAGTTGTAACCAAAGCGCAGTCGAGCCGGTCATGGTTAATGGTGTGGATGCGCTCTCGATCACATGGATGATTTCGACGCAAGCGCGCTGGTTAAAGCTGCGCTTCAAAATGACGACGAGGCAGCTCGCGCGCTGGTGCGACAGCTTTATCCGTTGGTGGCCAAGATCGTCCACTCGCATCGCGCGCGTCGAACCGCGGAGGAAGATCTCTGCCAAATGATATTTATTAAAGTATTTCAAAAGCTGTCGCAGTTTTCGGGGAACGTGCCGCTGGAGCATTGGGTCTCGCGCATTGCGGTCAACACCTGTCTTAACCAAATCGAATCGGAAAAAGTGCGACCGGAAGTGCGTCATGCTGATTTGAGTGTGGAAGAGCAAGCGGTCGTTGAAAATCTGGCAAGCTCCAGTGAGGAACTGGCGCCGGACCAGCGGTTCGCTTCGCGGCAATTGGTAGAACATCTCCTTGCGGCTCTCAAGCCGGTCGAGCGGCTGGCGATCGATTTGCTATATTTGCAGGGACGCAGCGTGGACGAAATACGCAAGATCACCGGCTGGAGCGCCGCGCTCATCAAAGTGCGAGCATTTCGAGCCCGGCAGAAAATGAAACAACAGCTCGCGAGAATTTCTGAAAAAGAAAAGCGATGAAGAACGAACAGATCGATCGGTTGTTACAATCGGCGGCACACGCGAACGAAGAGGTTCCGGCGTCAATGCCTTTTGGATTCGACACTCGCGTGGTCGCGCTCTGGCGCGCTGGGATGCCAAAGGCCAATGGCGTGATGCAATTGCTTCGACGCGTGGCCGTGTTGTCGATAGCCGTGATCGTCATATCAACAATCGCGGCAATTCGCGAAGCAAATCAAAGCCGCGAAATCCGTGAATCGTTCACGAACGAATTCGCCATCGCGGATTCAGCGATCCAGGATGAATTTTGAAATGAACAAGGCGTTGCAATGGAAACTCATCGCCGGCTTTCTCCTGGTGTTTGTCGCGGGCGGAGTCACCGGTGCCTTTGTGGGGGGATCATATGCCCGGCACCATTTCTTTGAACTGCATCATCCGGAGCGGATCGGCGGGCGAATGAAAGAAAGGCTCCGGGCCGAACTCAATCTGACCCCGGAACAGCTCGCGAAAATTTCGCCAATCATCGACAAGACAACGACTCAACTGCGAGATATTCGGAGAGACACGCGTCACCGAGTTCGGGAAATCATTGGCGACGCGCATCGCCAGATGGGTGCCGAGCTCACCGACGAACAGCGTCAAAAGCTGAAGGAACTGGAAGAGCGACATCGGCACTGGCGACATCATGGCTTCCATGAACCTCGGGGCGAAGTGCCGTCGCCCACGCCTTAGTGACGAGCACTAAAAGCGCAATCCGTTTCGGAAAAGAATTCGTTCCCGCTCGACGTCCGCGCCGCGGCTGAGAAAAAGATCCCGTATTTCAGGAGTGTAGTAGCCGCCGTTGTAGGATGGATTGAGTCCAAAAAAGATTTTTCCGCCCGGCGCCAGATGGTGCTGTAGATCGCGCAGAAAAAAATCCCATTCCGCTGTTCCCCAGCGTTTCTTGGCCGGATGATAAAGGTAAAAGTTCGCAGAGAACGCCGTGATCCAATCGAACTGCTGACCAAGGTCCGGCAGTGGCTCGAAAGCGTCTATCTTGTAAACGACTCGGCGCACATCGAACAAATCGACTAGTTCGCCGAATAAGGGAACGCGATCGATGTCGACGCCGACCCCCGAGTGGCCAAGATTCTTCAGGATGAACAAGAAGAAGCCGCCTCCACAACCGAGGTCCAGGACACGTTTGGGCTCCGAGCGATGAAGATTCAAATCCTGCACGCGTTCCCGATTCAATCGCAACCACGGCTCGATGTTTGCGTATTTAGCGTATCCGGCAGTGGAATTAGCATATCGCTGCTGGATCTGTCGCGCGCGCTCCGCGTCAAGCTGCGCAAGCATCGGCTTGAGCGGCACGGGAAAAATGGACCGTCGCGCCCTGCGCCAGCCGCGCCGGTAAGTCAGCGGGTCGGTGAACTTGAGGACCTTGCGGGACAGTCTCATGCGGGAAAATCGATCAACTGTAGGTTAACTGCTCCGGTTGCCAACCATTGCGGCGGCAGGGGATGCATCCGCGCTACAAGCTATCCATAATTTCGCGCAGAAGCTGCGGTCCGCGGTATATCAGGCCGGTGTAAAGCTGAATGAGTTGTGCCCCCGCCTGGAGTTTTTCCCGCGACGATTCTGCGTCGAAAATTCCGCCGGAAGCGATTATTGGAATTTGACATTGAGCAGCAACTTCACGCACCAATTCCGTCGATTTGTTGCGCAGTGGCGCTCCACTCAATCCGCCTGCCTGATCCAGTTGCGGCGGAATCACTGAATGATCCAGCGTGGTGTTGGTGGCGATAATTCCAGAGATGCCGTTCTCTTCACACACAGCGAGAATGGCTTTCAGCTCAGCGCCTGATACGTCCGGCGAAATTTTCAGGAGCAGCGGTTTTAGAGCTGTACCCGCTTCCTTGCCGATCGCGTGCAATAACTCTGAAAGCTTTTGAGGCTCCTGCAGCTCGCGCAAACCAGGTGTATTTGGCGAGCTGATATTCAACGTGATGTAATCGGCAAAATCCCGCAGCACCCGGAACGAGTAAAGGTAATCGTCTGTCGCTTGTTCCAGTGGGGTCACTCTGGACTTCCCGATATTGATTCCTACCGGCACAGATGGCCATCGGCTGCTTTCACGCAGTGCCGCCAATCGACGCGCCATCGCGTCTGCGCCATCGTTGTTGAAACCAAGCCGATTAATCAACGCTTGTTGCTCCGGCAGTCGAAAAATGCGCGGCTTGGGATTTCCAGGCTGCGCTTTTGCCGTCACCGTCCCGATCTCGATAAAACCGAATCCGAGCGCTGCCCACGCCGGAAGAGCAACACCGTTTTTGTCGAGCCCAGCCGCGAGTCCGATTGGATTGGGAAACGTCAGCCCAAATAAGGTGGTCGGTTTCGACTTCGGCTGAAAAGACGCGAGCGCGCGCAACGCAACGTCGAAGTGCGACGTGCGACGAAGTATTCGGATAGTAAGATGATGCGCGGCTTCAGCATCTAAAGAAAACATCAGCGGCCTAACGAGTCGCTCGTACGTTCCGCGGGCGCGCTTCATTTCGCATTAACACCAGGCTTCAGCCGGGTGCCTGCACGAGCAGACGGAAAAAGCCGTTTAAACGGCTGCCACTCAGGTGATGGAGTGTTCACCGGACTCAAGTCCGGTGTTAATAAAAGATCTCGTCCCGCGCACTGCTTCATATGGTCAGCCGGAGCACGCGCAATCACTTGCCGATGCAAAATTGACTGAACACGGAGTCGAGAATCTGTTCCACATCCACGACGCCAATGACTTCGCCGACTGCGCGCAGCGCTTGATCAAGATCAACCGCTAGGTACTCGCCGGACAATCCCTCGCTCAGCGCGCTGCGGGCGCGATCGCACGATTCCAAAGCGCGGCGGAGACAATCGTGATGACGAGTATTAATGGCGACCGCGCTCTCCGGTCTCAGATTTTGCTGGCGAATGCGCGCCAGAATTTCTTTTTTTAGTTGTGGCAGGCCGTCTTCGGTTACGCACGAAACTCGCAATGCGGGGAAATCTTTCCAGTCTTTGTCCTCGGGCAGATCACTCTTGTTCAAGACAACAATTTCGTTCGAATCGCTCGCGGCTCCGTTGAAATGCGCGGGCTTCGGGGAATTGCGATCAGCGATGTGCAACCGCAAATCTGCCAATTCCAGCGATTTTTGTGTGCGCTCGATTCCCGCACGCTCCAGGTCGTTTTCCGAAGCCCGCAAGCCCGCAGTGTCGAGCAATCGGATCGGCACACCCTCCAAGTTGACCATTTCTTCGATCGTATCGCGCGTCGTGCCGTGCGTCTCGCTGACGATCACGCGATCGTAGCCAAGGAGGCGATTGAGCAAACTCGATTTGCCGGCGTTTGTCGCACCGTAAATCACGACGCGCACACCTTCGCGCAGCACACGACCCTGATCGGCAGTCGCGAGCAACGCAGCGATTTCATCTCGAACAGTGTCGAGCCGGGCGCAAAGCGCTTCATTTTCGTCGGGCTCAATGCCTTCCTCCGGAAAATCAATCGAGGCGTTGATTTGCGCCAGCAGCGCGATCAATTCCTCGCGAATTTTCCTGATTTGATCGCCGAGTTTGCCTTCGAGTTGTTCGGTCGCCGAACGCAGGGCCAGATCGGTTTGGGCACGAATCAAATCGATCACTGCCTCGGCCTGGGTGAGATCCATTTTGCCGTTGAGAAATGCGCGCTCAGTGAATTCGCCGGGGCGCGCTGCTGTGGCTCCTGCACGCAGACTTGCTTCAAGAACTTTCGCCGAAACGAGGGTGCCGCCGTGACAACTAATCTCGACGAGATCTTCGCCGGTGTAACTAGCCGGTGCACGGTGCACTGAAAGAACGACTTGATCGATCAACTGATTTTCTGCGCCGAAAAGTTCCCCCAGATGCTGAACATGTGACGCGAATTCCGACGGTTGTTCTTTTCCCCGGAAAATTTTGTCTGCTACCTGAATAGCATTCGCTCCGGAAATCCGTACGAGCGCAATCGCGCCTTCGCCTGGCGGAGTGGAGATAGCAGCGACGGTATCCAAAGCGGTCATACGTTCGGATTCAAATTGTAGGGCAATCGCCTCGGTTGCCAAATACTGCACAACTTCGCTCCGCGTTAGTGCAAGCGCATGACATCCCGCAGCGCCGCAATCAACTGCCGATTTTCTTCCATCGTGCCGACAGAAATCCGGACCCATTCAGGCAACCCATAACCTTTCAGCGGACGCACGATAATTTTCCGTTGCAGCAGCTTCTGGAATACCGCACAACCGTCGCGGACGTTTACCATCAGAAAATTTGCGACGGCTGGCACGAAGCGGACCTGCATTTGCGCAAGTTGTTCCTGTAAATAAGCGCGGCTTTCGTCGATAACCCGTTTGGTTTCGATCAGGTGCAGTTCATCATCGAGCGCTGCGATCGCGCCCGCTTGTGCGATGCTGTTCACATTGAATGGCTGTCTGGTCTTGTGAAGCACGTCGGTCATTTCCGACGGTGCGATGGCATACCCAATTCGGATGCCGGCAAGGCCGTGAATCTTCGAGAACGTACGGAGCACAACGACGTTTCTCCCGTCGCGAACAAACCGAAGTGTGTCGGGCGGGTCATCAAGGAATTCGAAATACGCCTCATCAAAAACGACAATGATGCTGTCCGGCACTTGCGACATGAACCCGTCGATAGCGCGCTGCGAGAGCAGTGTGCCGGTCGGATTGTTGGGATTTGGAATGAAAATGATCCGCGTCTTTGAGGTGATCGCATCCAGCGTTGCATCGAGGTTCTGCTGATAATCCGGACTCGGCGTTTCAATGGTCCGCACGCCGAAAGCGGTCGCGAGTAGTTTATAGACGATAAAAGCGTACTGACACGTAATTACGTCATCGCCTGGGTTCAGAAAAGCGTCACCGAGGAATTCGATCACTTCGTTTGATCCATTGCCGAGAATTATGTTCTCAGGCGCTACAGTGAGTTTTGCTGCGAGCGCTCTGCGCAGGTAAAATCCGCTGCCGTCAGGATAAAGATGCGCATTCTCCAGCGCGGCGTGCATTGCGTGTAGCGCCTTCGGAGAAGGCCCGAGCGGATTTTCATTCGACGCCAGCTTAACGATTGTGCTCGGGTCGACGCCTAACTCGCGCGCCGTTTCCTCGATCGGCTTTCCGGGTTCGTAAATCGCGAGATCGCGTAACTGCGCGTTGGCCAGCTTCCACACTGACGTCATGCGGGAGAGCTTAGATGCGAAGACAGTAGCTTTGCAATGCGCGGCCTGGGACCGTCCAGAATAGTGACGGTTATTTACCGCGAATTCGCCGGTTGGCGGAGATCAAAAGCTGTTCGGCCATTTTCAGCCTCTTTTCGCAATCGTTGAAACTGCTTCTCCAGCTTCTTGAGCTCGTCGTCAGAAAGATTTTCCAAATCGACAAGTTGATTGCGCGCGCCCTTCACGGCGCGAATTAGTTCGTCCAGCTTGAGGTGCATCGCTTTGGCGTCGCGGTTCTGCGTGTTCTGAATCAAGAACACCATGAGGAAGGTGACGACTGTCGTGGCGGTATTGATGATCAGTTGCCACGTGTCCGAGAAATGAAACGTCGGTCCTGTGACAAGCCAAAGGAGAATAATAAGAACAGCCCCGCAAAACGCCCATGCGCTGCCAAGCACACTGGATGAACGCTGCGCAAAACATCGGAACGCGTCGCGGACGAGGCACAAAAAATCGCGCTCTTTCTGGTTGTTCAATTCTTTCGTCAAGGCATGATTCGTCATGTCACTTAGGATTCGTGCCTAAGAGCCCCACCGCGCGCACGCGCGGCCGACCTTGGGTGACCGCCGAGGCACAAAGCGGATTGATTTTACCCCGCTTTTAGGGGAGACTTGGCCCCGATTTCATGCAGCAGCTGCAAGGGTTTTCACGTCTGCAAATTGTTCCGTCTGAGCCGGCGACTGCTGCCAGACGGAAGGTGTGGATACTTAGTTCCTGGCGGGACTTGGTGTTGTACGTTGGCACACCGCTCCTGCTGGTGCCGGCGTTCGCCCTCGCCCAGGCAAAGTGGAGTCCGCAGGACATTTATCTTTTTGTCGCTGCCTTCGGCGCAATGGGTCATCACCTGCCCGGAATGATCCGCGCGTACGGCGATCAGGCATTGTTCGAACGCTTTAAGTGGCGCTTCATTTTGGCGCCGCTGTTTCTGCTGGCAGTGTGCGTCGCTTTTTTCTGGTGGGACCTTAAAGGCATTCTGCTGGTGGTTTTTTTCTGGGGCGTTTGGCACGGATTGATGCAGACCTACGGGTTCTGCCGCATCTACGACGCGAAAACCGGAACGTTTGATGCGCTTACGCGCCGCCTCGATTTCGCGATGTGCCTGATCTGGTTTGGCACTGCCGTAGCGCTTTCACCATACCGTTTGAGCGACACGCTGGATACTTATTACATGTGTGGCGGCCCGTTTATTCCGCCGTCGGTTGTAAACCTCGGCCAGAACTTAATTCTTGGCGCAGCCATTTTTGTGTCGGTTTTGTTCGCTGCGCATTTTGTTCGAACTTGGGTCGCGGGACATCGGCCAAATCCTGTAAAACTTGGGCTGTTAGTGACCAGCATCGCGTTCTGGTGGTATTGCAATAACCTTGTCTCAAATATTCTCGTCGGTATCGCGTTGTTCGAAGTGTTTCACGACGTGCAATACTTGTCCCTCGTCTGGATCTACAATCGCAATCGCGTGGAGAAGGACAGCAACATCGGCGGATTCATGCGGTTCGTGTTCCGAAGGAGCGGCTCGCTGATTGGCCTTTATGTCGGCCTCGTCTTTGCCTACGGCTCCGTTTCTTTTGTTAACGCACATCTCGGGATCGATACCGTGAAACGGATTCTCACCGGCGTGGTGACCGCTTCGACTTTGCTGCATTTTTATTACGACGGGTTTATCTGGAAAGTTCGGGAGCGTTCGACGCGTCAATCGTTGGGGCTTGCCGGTGGAACCGCTGATATATCGCTCGGCGGTATGCTTCCCAGCTGGGCATGGCACGGATTGAAATGGGTAGGCGTGTTCATGGTGCCTCTTGGCGCGCTGTGGTTCTGGCAAACGCATCTTGCCGTTCCGGACGTGCAACGGACCGCACGGGTCGTCGCGGATGTGCCTGACGCCGCGAAACCACATTTTGATTACGGCTCCGCATTGCAAAAGCAAGGCAAACTAGATGAAGCCATCGAACAGTACAAACTCGCGCTTCGATTCGATCCGAAGTACGCAGCAGCACACATGGACCTTGGCGGTGCGTTAAGTGGGCAGGCCAAATTCGACGCAGCGGTCCCACACATGGAAACAGCGGTGCGGCTTCAACGAAACAATGGCGATTTTCATCTGATGTACGCGAATCTGCTGCAACGGATCGGACGCAACGATGATGCCGCGTTTCACTTCGAAGCTGGCACGCGCCTGAAACCAAACTCAGCTGACGCTCATTACAGCTACGCCGCTTTCCTTTTGGCAGTGGGTAAAATCGATGAATACGTGAGCGAGCTCCGAACAGTTCTCAGGCTCAAGCCGAAATATCCGCAAGCTGAGCTTCGCCTCGCAGACGGACTTTTTGCCAAAGGAAATCTCAAGGAGGCGGAAGCATATTATCTGGCGGCGCTTCGGACGGATCCTGACCTAACAGTTGCTTACAACAATCTGGGCAGAGTCTACCTGGCCCAGGACAAGATTTCTCAGGCGGTCGTCCAGTTCACTGAAGCGCTGCGGCGCAACCCGGGATATAAGGAAGCGGAGGAAAACCTGCGTGTGGCGAAGGCAGCCGACGCCGAGATTTTCCCGGCGGCGCACCGGTGATTTTGAGCGATCGTGCGCATCATCTGGATCTCGATGACGCGTGGCCTAACGATTGGGATGCGCTTCCCGTAATCGATGCGCGAAGTTGGGGGCCGCGCTTGCGTTTTTCCGCGCCTCCGCGGCTGGTCGAACAATTCTATCGGCAGCACGAAAGGGATCTCGCAGTTCCGTTGCTGCTCTACGGCTCCGGCGATTTTCACTATCTCACAGCGCTCCGATTGCGTTGTGTTACCGAACCGATCGTCCTCGTCTCATTTGATAACCATCCCGATTGGGATGTGCGGCCGCCGAAATGGGCCTGTGGCGGATGGGTGAATCGCGCATTAGAACTCCCAAATGTACGGCTCGCGAGTGTATGGGGCTGCGGCAATTTCGAATGTTGGTGGCCGCATCGGATTTTCGGTAATCGTCGTGCCGAACGCCAGGGCACTCTTGAGGTTCATCCGTGGGCAGACGATCGGCCGTTGAAACATCAACAGCGAAAGGGCGCGATCCTGCGCGAGAATTGGCACGCGCTTTTTGAAGAATTCGCGAAACGTCTCGCCGGCGAAACTCTCTACTTCACGATCGATCTCGATTGCCTGCGGATCGAAGAGGCAGTGACTAACTGGGAGAGCGGCCGCTTCACGGTCGACGATCTTGATTGGGCGCTTCGAAAATTGCGCGAATTCTCCCGCATTATCGGTGCTGACATTTGCGGCGCGTATTCGCCTCCGAAATATGCGCGTTGGAAGCAAAGTTTCGCTGCTGAATTCGACCGGCCGAAGTTCGCGCCGCCAAACCTGGAACAAGCGCGCGCGACAAACTTGGCGACTCTGGAAAAACTCTGGCCGTTACTAGTTGGATCGCTATAGGGCAAGCAGCCCGCCGTGGACGGATATGCATTCTTTCCGCGATCCTCTCTCATTAACACCTTCCTTCAGCGGTTATCAGCTCATCGAAACGAGCACGATTCCTGCCGTGATCAGGAGCGCGCCGATGGCGAGCCGAGCGCTGAGTTTTTCTTTCAACACAACCGCGGCTAGAATTGTGATAAAGATTACGCTCAAGCCCTGGAAAGGGTAAAGATAACTCAGATCGAAGCGCTGTAGCAGGCCGAGCGTCAGGAAAAAAGAAACCGTCATTAAAACAACGCCGACGGTGACGCGCGACACGAAATAAAAGTTGTCCATTCCCTCTGTCGCTGAGAACTCCATCGCTTTCTTTAGGATGAGCTGCGCCGCGACAAACGTGACGAGCGAAATCAGGATGAAGAGGAAAGCGAGAAAACTCACAGGCGTTCCTCCATTTTTGCGATCGGCTTTGCCACCAACGCAAGGCCAAAAACTACCAGCGCGATCCCGCACCAACGCAATGTAGAAATCAGTTCGCCGAGAAAAATCCAGCAACCCAGCGGAACCAGAATATCGACCACGCGCGAGAGCGGATAAGCAAAGTTGAGCGGGATGTAGCGAAGGACGTAAAGCCAACTGATGAAGCTTGCGATGATGAGAACAATCGCCCACCACACCAATGGCGACGCCAAACCATTGATTCCGGTCCAGGAGAACGCGTCGTCTGGCGCGGCGATCTCGCTCGCACCGCGTTTCAAAAGCAGTTCGGAGGCGAATACGCACACGACACTCACGCCGAGTTGCAGCCACGGGTTCCCAAATCCGGATGGCCGGTTTCGCATCCGCTTTTTCTAACGCGCGATCAAAGCACCGCAACAGATTTTCAACTCGGCTAAACTGTAGCCAACGGCCGGTCGCCGGTTCGAATTGTGCTCAGGTGAGCGAACCGCCCACAGGGCCGTGGCTACAGGACTTGTCTCAAAGCTCGTGTGCGTTTGGGAATCGCTGCAAAACTGGATCGTGCCGGGTCGGTCCCAGGTATTTGATTACTCGACGGAAGATCGGGTTCAGCAGCGGATTAGTGTGTGTGATGTAGAGATCGAGAGGGACCAATTCGCAATCCAGATGCAGTTTCGGCTCATAGTTGAGCGGGTTGCTGTAGTAATACTTGAACCCTTGTTGTAGCGACCACGCGATGATGTCGCGCAGCGTGTAAAAGTATAAGTGCAAATCAAGCGCGACACTGTAATCGAGCCCGATGCATTCATCATAGATCGCTTCATCGCAGACGAAGCAGAAACTGAACGCAATGATTTTGCCGTTTTGTCGCCAGATAAAAAATCGTGCACGGTCCGGCATGCGCTCAGCAAGGGCGCGGAAATAATCTTTGGTCAGCGTCTCAAACTTCAGCGGCGATCGTTCGTGGACCGCCAGATACAGCGGATAGATTTCGTGGAGGAAAGGTGTGACGTCGTTCACCACTTCCATTTCGATCTTTGGTGCACGCTCCGCTTTGCGGAACTTCCGGCGCAAATCTTTGCGAGTCGCTTTGCCAAGTGTGCCGAAATATTCGTCCCAGTTTGCGTACGGGAGTTGCAGCCGCGTCATCGGCATGCTCGGAATCCGTGCGTAACCATTCGAGATCAATGTTCCGAGGGCTGAACGATAGTGCGCCGGGAAATCCTTAAACACGACCAGCGAAGCTTTGTTTCTCTTGCCGTAGCTTCCAAGAGTTGCCTGCAATGCATTTGCCACCCATTGCTCGTCTTTTGCGTCGCATACTCCCAAATCACCTGTGCCCGCTCCGCAGCCAACCATCAACACGCGCATGGTAAGGAAACGCGGAAAAATCTTGCGGATTGCGTCGACAATCGACCGGATCTTGCCAGGCACGCCTTCTACTAAATTTTGCCGAACAAAGAACATCGGCTGAACGGCACGTACGTTGCCAGACGCCTCCTCGAGCAACAGATAACGATGCTCGAAACCGCACTCCAGCGTTTCTTCGACGATCTCGTAGTACCGATGATCTTTGCACTTGTTCTGAAGCGCTCGTTTCCAA
>JBJMXF010000064.1:0-7005 GCA_045809725.1 Candidatus Udaeobacter sp.
GATCCCCGCTACCTGCTGCCCGACCCTATTGAAACACTCGCGGCGGCGGACATTCTGGTGAAGGAAGGGTTCACAATTCTTCCGTACATCAATGCCGATCCCGTTCTTGCGAAACGATTGCAGGACATCGGCACCGCCACGGTGATGCCGCTCGGTTCGCCGATTGGAAGTAACCGCGGCATCGAAACGCGCGCCCAGATCGAGATTATCATCGAGCAGGCGACCGTTCCGGTGGTAGTGGACGCCGGGCTCGGCGCGCCAAGTCACGCCGTCGAAGCGATGGAAATGGGCGCCGACGCAGTGCTTGTGAACACCGCAATTGCAATCGCATCCGATCCGGTTCGCATGGCAAAAGCATTTAGGAAAGCAATCGAAGCGGGACGTGAAGCGCGCGAAATTGGGCTCGCGGACAAGCTCAACGCAGCATCCGCCACGAGCCCGTTGACTGGATTTCTGACGAAATAGTTCCGCGACAAAATGCTGTAGTGTGCGCTGTCCCCAGCGCAAATCCCTTTTCGCATCGCAAGGCCATCTCCGCTGAGGACAGCGGACGCTACACCGATGGAAACGTGTTTTCGTGCACGTTAGCGCCAAAGGCGCTCCTCAATCTTAGCCTGGGGCATCACCCCAGGATCGAAATAGCCACGAACGAAGCGCTGAAAGCGCGTTTCAATCGACCGCCATTAACGACAAGTGTTTTTAAGTGAATCGCAATTTCAGCGCTCGCGATTTCTTCTTCCACTTGAACTGAGTATCTGCGCCGTCGGCAACGAGCCATCGTCTCGGGAGAAGCCGATCCACCTTTGCGAATGCGTTAGCAATGCGACGCGAGTTTGCATTCTCTCGCGCTGTTGCGACAGATCAGCTACAACACCGTTTCGCTTACAAATTCTTCGCGATGGCGAACGCCGCGTTTCGTTTCCTTTTGTAGTCGTTTCAGCCGGCTCGACAATGCGGCTTTCACCGCGGAGTTCATCCGATCGATAAACAAGATTCCCTGCAGATGATCGTGCTCGTGTTGAATCGCCCGCGCGAGGAGACCGCTCGCTTCGATTTGAAACATCTCGCCTTCCAGCGTCTGCGCGCGCACCAGCACCGATTGCGCCCGTTCAATGTCGGCGGTGATCTCGGGAAAGCTTAAGCAACCTTCCACACCCAGTTCGGATTCGCCGCGCAACTCAATCTCGGGATTGATCAGAACGATCGGCATGGCGCTCTTCGGATCGACATCTTTGCCACTAAGCTTCAGGGTGCTTGGCCGGTCTTCAACGGCCGAAACGTCGAGCACCGTGAGCTGCAACGGCCGCCCGACCTGCTGCGCTGCCAGCCCGACCCCGTGCGCTTCGTGCATGGTCTCGATCATGTTCACCGCCAACTGCCGGATTTCCTCATCGATTTTCTCGATCCTTTCACCTTTGGCCCGCAGGACCGGATCGCCGTACTGCAAGATCGGCAGGATCATGGTCCTTCGTCCCGCATAAACGCCGGCAAATTTTTAACGCCCGCCAGCTTCAACGCATCCATCACCTTAATGATCGTGCCGAATGAGGCTTTCTTGTCCGCTTGCAGCGCGAGTGTCGACCTGCGTTGTTCAGGCAAATTGTGCACCGCCGTTTCCAGTTCATCGATGTTTATGACTCGTCCATCCAGCTTGACCTCGTCCTCCTGGCTGATGCTTACGATCGCATGATCGAGTTCGGCTGGCCGTTTCTGCGCGGTCTTCGATTCGGGTAAATTAATCTGCACCTCGGGCTGATCTTTTTTGAACGTTGTGGAGACCACAAAAAATATCAGCAGGATGATGAGAATATCGACCAGCGAGACGATAATGATGACCGGCGCCCGTCGTCTCTTTACTGAAAAATTCATTCGAATTGCGTCGCGCGCTTCACGCGACGGAGGTCGGGATCTGTGCTGTCTTATGTTCGCGCGTAGAGCGGCCGTAATAGCATTTGTTGATCAACTCGACGACGAGCGTTTCCATCTCCACCGACATGACTTCTACTTTTCGGGAAAAATAGGTGAACCCGACTAATGTCGGCACGGCGATCGAAAGTCCGAAGACGGTCGCATTCAATGCTTCGGCGATGCCAAGAGCGATTTGACGCGTATCCGATCCACCGCCGGAGCTTAAACCGAGGTGCGAAAAAACGTGCACCAAACCAGAGACCGCGCCGATGAGCCCAAGCAGCGGCGCAATTCCAACAATGACTTCAAGAATAATAAGACCTCGCTCCAGTCGCACCATCTCGTGACGCGCTCGTGTTTGAACCACCTCAATATTTTCCGACCGCGGCCCGCGCACGTGTTGCAGCGCCACGCGAGTAATTCGAGCCATCGAGGAAGGGTCATGATACACGAGACGTGACAGCCGTTCGGGGCTTTCGCCCGGCGTCATGCGCTCTATCTCCGATTCGATCGCAGCGGGCAGCACGATTTTCCTTCGCAACGCCAGCCCACGCAAAATCATGATGGTAACTGATACGATCGAACAGACGAGCAGCGGCCACATGAAAAGGCCGCCCCTCGAGAAGAATCCGAGAACGACATCCACGATTCCCCGCGTTTCGGCAATGATCCAGGCGGTCATCGTCCGTTAGGAAAAATAATGAACCCGAGTCCGTCCACTTCCAAACCTTCAGGGGGCAATGATTGGGCCACGTCTGCGGGAATTGGGGGCAGGTGCGCTTCCATCACCGACTGCACGCACACGCTCGCGAACGACTCGTTCGAACTGTTTTCGGTAACCTTGAGATTCTTCACCCGCCCGCTTCGATCGATAATAAATGCCATCCGCAGCGTCCCAATGTTGATCAAATCACGTTTCTGATCGACATACGTGTACCACCGTGAGCCAATTGAGTCAGCCACGATCTTCTGATAACGGCCGAGCGGTGTGCCCAAAGCATTCACCGATGAGATTCCGCGAGTGGTAATATTTCCCGAGATGTGAGTGCGCTCCTTTTGCCGACGATAAGCCGACTGCGCTTGCGATGTTGCAGCCGCGGGATCGAGCGCAGACGCTGACTTTTGAGTCAGCAACGCAAATTGCTCTGCGGCAGTAATAGGCTCGGGTTGCGCGGCAGGCTGCGCAGCTTTCTGCTGCGATGCTGGTTTCTGCTGAGCCTGCGCGCCTTTGCTTTCGAGCGAGTACGGATTTGACTCAAAATCCATTAACGGCCGGTCTTTCCCCGTCTGAGACGGCAACGGCATTTCGCCAGCAGCGGCCAGCTCGCTCGCTCCAATCGAATTGGCGTTGGATTCAAAGGTTTTGTCCTTCGGCTCGGGCGCGTTTTTGGATTCGTCGGTTTCGATGAACGCGGAATTTTTCGAATTCGCCGCCGGCGACAAATCCATGAACGTCAGTTCTACCGGTTTTTCCGGCGCCGGGAGCGCGGGCGAGAAAACACCGCCGAACGCAGCGAGCAAAAACGCCACCAGCAAATGAATCAGAATCGCGACAAGCAGCGCCCAGAAAACCGTTCGCGCGTTTTGTTGATAATCCCGCAACGTGTCGGGATTGCCCGGCTGGGCGAAAACAGTGTCAGCCGTGGTCATGTAGCAATGATCGCTTGGTGAAGAAGCATTCGGGCGCAGAAGCTCTGCTAAGAGTGGAACATTATCTCAGGCCACGGGCTCTGACAACTTGGGCAGGAGCGTGTGGGGAGCGCATTCTCTACTTGGTTCGACCGTTCATTCGCGCGTGATGAAACAAATACTGCTGCGCGTACCCGCCGTGTTCGCCGAAATAACTCTCGCAGAACTCGTCAAGTCGCCGCGCGGTCATTTTCCTTCGACGCGAGAAATAATGTTGCCTCAACACGCGCTCGATCCAGACATCAATCGGGAATGCTCGCAGACGCTCATACGCAAAAAGCATTACGCAATTTGCGACCTTCGGCCCCACGCCTGGCAATGCGCATAGTTGCTTTCGGAGTTCGGCATCGGGTAAGTCCGACCACGCATCCAGCTCCGCTTGCCCGGAGCTGACGAGCCGCGCCGTCGAACGCAGATTTTTGGCGCGATAGCCAAGCTTGCATTCGATTAACTCCTTCTCCGAAGCTTGTGCGAGCCGGCGTGCCGAAGGAAACGAGTACACCAGGTGATCGTCGATCCTCCGTTCCTCGCCAAATCTTTTCCGGAGCGCCAACGAAATCTGGCGGATGTGCGCCACCTGTTTCATCGACGAGCAAATGAACGTGGCGAGACATTCCCATTTCGGCTGGCGAATGATCCGGAGTCCGCGACAACAAACGCGGGCAGCGTTCATCACCGGATCCTTCGGAAACGAATTGCGAATCTCCGCGAGCTGATGATCGAGCGCGAAGTAATGCTCGATTATTCGGGGGAGCGGTCGCCGCGGCGAGGTGGGTGGCGGCTCGCCATCGCGAACTTTTAAAAATTCGCCGCGTTGCTCGAGATAAAGCGCCCGTTCCCCAATCGTCCCCACAAATCCGTCGCCGACCTTTTCCCAATGAAATACCTGGCCGGAGTTGAGTGTCTGCTCAACATCGAAATCTGGCGCGCGAATTCTCGTAAATCTCATGGTGGGATCGCGTTGTCCTTAACGCGATGTCACCCGCCATTTTAGCATCGTCTTCGGAGAAGCCGATCCACATGGGCGCCGCCTCGCAGATGTTTGTCATTCGGGTTTCCTTCGTCATTCGTCATTCGTCATTCGGATTTCGACCTTCGAGTAGCGTCTGAGCTCACCGCATCGATGACGAGCAAGAGCATGAGCACGAGCAGGAGGAAATCGAAGATTATGTATGTGAATCAGTCCCAATCCGTGGCTAAATGACCCTGAGATGGACAGTCGGCTTGCGATCGATACCACGGTCTTACTTCTCTATTTCGTCGTCATCATTTCCATCGGCCTTTATATGGGCCGCAAGGAGGAAAGCCTCAAAGACTTCGCGCTCGGCGGTCGCGCAATTCCGTGGTGGGCCGTGCTTGCCTCCATCATCGCCGCGGAAACAAGCGCGGGCACGTTTTTCGGGACGCCGGGTGAAGGCTTCGCTTTGCGCAACTACACTTATTTGCAACTGGCGCTCGGTACTATTCTGGCGCGCATCCTCGTCAGTTACATTTTCATCAAGCCGTACTACGACTACAAAGTTTATTCGATTTACGAATATCTCACTGCGCGCTTCGGCGTGCCGACGAAGAACGCAGCCTCAGCAATATTTATGGTGACGCGCGTGCTAGCGTCCGGTGCGCGGTTATACGTGGCGGCCATCGCGCTCGCCCTTGCATATGAAATGATTCGGGGCGTGCAGCCCGGACAAAGAGAAACGCTGTTCATCTATGTCGGCTCAACAATTGTCATTGTCATATTGACGGCCATTTACACGACTCTCGGCGGCATTAAAGCGGTGATTTGGACGGATTTCATCCAAGCCTCCATCATGATGGGCAGCGCCCTCGTCGCGGTCGGTTTGCTTTACTCTCAAATCCCGGGGGGCTGGGATGAAATCGTGCAACGCCACGGCGGCTTCGGTGTTTCGGATTTCTTCACGACTGGACTCGATCCCGCAAAACACGGCTGGGACAAGATCAAGGGAATGTTTGAGATCGAGTACACCATTTTTGCCGGCCTGATCGGATCGACGTTCATCACCATGTCCACGCACGGCACCGACCAGGATATGGTGCAACGGATGTTGACCGCGCCCGATATTCGCCGGAGCCGGCGATCATTGGTCCTGTCGGGTCTGGCCGATATTCCGATCGTGCTGACGTTTCTAACCATTGGCCTGTTGCTTTGGACTTATTATCAGGTGCACCCGGATCCAACATTGCCCAAAACGCCTAACGAAACGTTTTGCCACTTTATTTTGTACCAGATGCCGGTTGGGCTGCGCGGACTTTTGATCGCGGGCATTTTCGCCACCGCCATGGGCTCGCTCAGCACAGCGATAAACGCGTTGGCCACGAGTTTCACGCGCGATTGGTACCAGCCCTATATCAATCCACAATCAACCGAGGAACAAAGTCTTCGCGCTGTGCGGTGGGCGACCATCTGGTTTTCGATCCTGATGATTATCGTCGCCTCGACGACGTCTTACCTCGTCATTGTGCATCCGGAGGTGCGGATCATCCCAATCGTGCTCGGAATATTCGGATACACGTACGGATCGCTGCTCGGCGTTTTTCTGTGCGGCATGTTCACCAAGCGACGCGGCAACGACTTGGGAAACGTCATCGCGATGATCGTGGGTTTCATCGTCGTCGCGATTTTGAGCGGTCTCCCAAACAACATCGCCGGCCTGTTCGGCGGTAATTTGTACAAGCAACCGGGATGGCTGCCGGTGATGGCATTTCCCTGGTGGATTTGCTTCGGCACAATCGTCACGTTTTCCATCGCGATCCTGTTCAAAACAGGACGCGAGCATCAGCCACCGAGTGAGGCCGTGTAGCCACCGGCTTGTGACCGCTCTTGAATCGGCAACTCATTTGGATCTAGCGCCGGCCCGCAGGGGCGTGGCTACAGTTTTTGCTCTCTTTAATCAGAGACAGAAATTTGACTCGCCGTCGTCGCTCAATACTCGTAACAGAGTTTTTTCACTGAACCCTGATTAACTACTGAAACGCTATGGCTCACGTTGTGACCGAGAAATGTAATGGATGCAAATTCACCGACTGCGTAGAAGTCTGTCCTGTGGCGTGCTTCTACGAGATGGATACGCAGGTGGTGATTCATCCCGACGAGTGCATCGATTGCATGGCATGCGTGGAGGTTTGTCCTGTGCACGCTATTTATGCGGACGCAGATGTTCCCACGGAATTCACCAAGGATATCGAATTCAACGCCGTGGAATCGGTGCAGATTAAGGACTCAGGTGCGGAGGCAATCACAGTGAAAAAGGATGCTCTGCCCACCGCAAACGACCGCAAAAAAGATCTGGGATATTAGGCGATCAGGAAAGCAGGAAATCAGGAAACGATCCTCAGGCACGGATTTTTCACGAACCTGTTCGCAGTCGCAGAACACGGGCTGCAACA
>JBJMXF010000065.1:0-3792 GCA_045809725.1 Candidatus Udaeobacter sp.
CATAGGCGCGAGACAGTTCGTTGTGCAACTGGCGTTGGACACGATTTTATCCTTGTTGGGATCGAACACGTCGTCGTTCACACCGATGCAAATCGTCACGTCCGGATCTTTTGCTGGTGCGCTGATCAACACGCGTTTCGCACCGGCCTTCAAGTGCAGCTCGGCTTTTTCCCGATTAGTGAACAAGCCGGTCGACTCAAGTACCACGTCAATGTCCAGTTTTTTCCAGGGCAGATTCGCCGGGTCGCGATCTTTTAAAACTCTAATTTTGTGACCCCGCACGATGATATTTTCTTCATCGTACCCGATCTCGCCCTCGAATTTACCGTGCACCGAATCCCACTTGAGCAGATGCGCCAGAGTATGTGTGTCGGTGAGATCGTTCACCGCTACAACACGCTCCACTTGTTTTTGTGACATTGCGCGAAGGACATTGCGCCCGATGCGCCCAAAACCATTGATAGCGAAATTAGCCATAGAAAAAGTTTGAAGGTTGAAGAGTTAAACCGTTACGCCGAAAAGCTTCAACGTCCAACTATGAAGACGCCGTTGTAAAAGCTGGCGTTTCGCCTGCCGTCAGCCCGGACAAGGGCCCAGTTGCCTCACAACGACCCGTACCTTTTATATTTCCAGATGAAATGCACTTTCGCAGCGTTTCTAGCCATGATGTCCCTGGTTTTTGCGGAACACGCGCCTGCCGCCGAACCGAAATCAATTCTGGTCTTCGGCGACAGTTTGTCAGAGGGATTTATGCTGAGACACAGCGAAGCTTACCCGGCTTTACTTGCCAAAAAGCTGCGTACGGCGGGCCTGAATTTTTCAGTGACCAACGCCAGCGCTAGCGGCGGGACAACTGCCGGTGGCTTGGAACGTTTACCTTCGCATTTGAAGCACAGAACCGATATCCTGGTTCTGGAGCTGGGGATTAACGACGCCTTTCGCGGTGTGCCGATCGACCAAATCCAAAAGAACCTTCAACAGATCATCGATAAGGTGAAAGCGCGAAATCCAAATGCGCGCGTGGTGATCGCAGGAATGCAGCTTCCGGGGTATACCGGTGACGATTACGTGTCCGCATTCGGCCAGATGTTTGCCGATTTAGCGGCGAAAAACCGAGCGGCGTTAGTGTCTTATTTGCTCGAAGGCGTGGCGGGCAATCCTTCATTGAATTTGTCGGACGGCATTCATCCGAATGCAGCTGGCCAAAAAGTCCTTGCTGAAAACGTCTGGCGCGTGCTGGAGCCGGTAGCGCGCGAAGTGGCCGCGCGACCGCTCCCATCTCAATAACACCGGGTTCAAGCCGGTGCTCATCGGAATGAAGCCAGGTGTTAATGGCAAGGGACGTGGAGGCGACCGTTGCACGGAGTTGACGCGTTACATTAAGAACGAAGAAAACGCGATGGACCCTGCACGACCTGCTGATCCCGATCCGGCCGATCCGTTTTTTCCGGAACGCCCCGACCATGCGATTCTGGAAACGATCGAAATCGCCACTGAAGGTGAAGATTGCGATGAATGCGTGCGCAAACTGCGACCGGTGCTGAAGAACATTACCGGCGTTCAAGACGTAACAGTCGATGTCCCTGCCGAACGCGTGATTGTCACATTCGATCCGCGCAAAACGCATGCGCCCGATCTGCACGATGCAATCTTGAAGAGCGGCTATAAACCTGCGCCGATGGCAGATTGAACGACGTCATCCCGAGTGAAGCGCAGCGGAGTCGAGGGAACCCGTGGCGAAACCTTCAAATAATACACCGGGATTCCTCGACTCCGCTCGCAATGACAACGTCAGACAGCCGGCTGCTGTTGCGTCAGGCAGTGAAAAGTACCCAGGCCCCAGATTAACTCGCGGCAATCGATGCCGATCACACCGCGATCCGGAAAACAATCGCGCAGGACTGATAACGCAGCTTCATCGTTTGCATCGGCGAATGTAGGCACGAGCACGCATGTGTTTGTTATGTAAAAATTCACGTAGCTCGCCGGGAGTCGCAGTCCTTCACGTACCATCTTCTTCGGCATCGGAACCGTCACGATATCAAGTTTGCGGCCGTCGATTTTCATCTCGCGCAAACGTTTGAGATTCTCCTGAAGCGGTTCGTAATTTTCGTCGGCGCGATTCTCTTCAACCACGGTTACGACAGTTCGCTCCGATACAAACCGCGTGAGGTCATCGATGTGACCGTCAGTGTCGTCGCCGGCAATGCCGTCACCGAGCCAGAGAATATCGCTGACGCCGAGATAATCGCGCAGGCGTTGCTCGATCGCTTCGCGCGAAAGATTGGGATTCCGATTCTTGTTCAGGAGGCACGACTCACTCGTGAGCAATGCGCCGCTGCCGTTCACGTCTATTGAGCCGCCCTCCAGGATCATGTGTGGATAAAAAACGGGCAGTTTTAAAAGTTCAGCGATGCGTGTCGGCACGACTTCATCGAGATCAAACGGCGGATATTTGTTTCCCCATGCATTATAATCCCAGTCCACCACCGCAAGTTGCGGGTGTCGATCGCGGGTGAGAAAAATCGGGCCGTGGTCGCGGCACCATGGCTCGTTGGTGGGAACGCGATAAAAGGTGATTTCTTCCATGCGCAGTCCGCTCAAAACCGATCGGGCTTCCGCTTCATGCGCGCCGTTATAAACGTTGATGCAGACCCGCTCGGATTCGATCAAGGCTGCGACCATGGCCCGCAATGCAGGCAGAACCCGATCGAATGACTCTGGAAAACTGATGCCCTCGCGTCGGGGCCACGAAAGCCATGTGGCCGTATGCGGTCCCCATTCCGCCGGCATACGATAACCGAGCGCGGTTGGAGCTTGTGAACTCATCAAAACCAACGTCGAACGCGCTACGCTCAACGTCCAACAATCAACTCAGACCGGGGAAGTTGGCTCAAGGAATCAGCGCAACCGCTCCTTTACGTACATGATTCCGCTGACGGCTGGTTTGTAGATGGCACCGATGATTGCGCCTGCGATTGTGAATTGGAGTACCGCGCCGGCGATCCAGCCACAAAGGATTTTGAACGTTAATGGTTGGACGGCGAACGAGATCAAATGTGCGCCCGCGTACACTAATCCGACCAGAAGGCCGAGCAGTGCTCCAGCGCCTGCACGTCCGCTCGGAACGTAGCGGGCGCACAGCAGGGTGAAAAAGAATGCCATGACGAACTGACCAAGTGCAAGCCAACCGAAATAGCTCCCTAGTTCAGATTCCGGTCGCAAGAGTGTCGCCACTTCCCTGTGCGCGCCGTGCATTAGCGTTGCATACCATAGGAACCCGAACACGAAGAGGAAAACGAACGCCGCGAGGAATGCGAAAAAGAATTTCTTCCAATTCATAACTTCTTTCTATTGAGGTTTTAGTCTGCCCTGTTCACCCCACCTACTTTCATCGCAAGAGCGCAGGCAAATGTCGATGTGAAATTGTCCGGAGGAGCGATGACTGGTCGACAGAGAGAAGCCGTTAAAACGGCTCGTTGCGATTCGCCGCTAGAGCACCGGCCTCAAGGCCCGGTGTTAATGAGAGGGCGAGACAGAAGACGCTGCGTGGCAGATTGGCCCGCTTATCGGCTGATTGCGGGTGCGGTGTTTCAATCGCAAATCAGCAATCCGCAATCAAAAATCAGTTCACCCACCTGCCGTCATCCGAAACGAGGATCGGCAGTTCTTCCATCATGAATTGGGTCTTGCCAATGGCGCCGATCATGTGGGTGCCGGTCGCGGCGTACCATTTCTTGGACATGCTCTCGCCGGTGTGGCAGCCCCAGCTCTTGACGTAAGCGCCGCGTG
>JBJMXF010000066.1:0-14091 GCA_045809725.1 Candidatus Udaeobacter sp.
CTGTACCGAATTGATGCTGCTAAGAAAACAATACAGCGAGGTTGATTTACCGCAGCCTGTAGGACCAGTAAGCAGGATAATTCCGTTCGGTTGAGTAAGGAGATTTCGAATGATAACTTCCTGCTTATCGCCCAAATCGAGTCTCTCGAAATTGAATTCCTGTTGCCCGCGGCTTAGCAAACGCAAGCTGATTGATTCACCATTGACGGTTGGAATCGTGGACACACGCACGTCGATCTCCACGTTGCCCGCGAGCAAATTCATTCGTCCGTCCTGTGGAAGCCGTCGCTCGGCAATGTCCATATGTGACATCACCTTCAGACGCGAAATGATCGCGGATTGCAGCACGCGCAATTGCGGTGGCACAGCGACTTCGTGCAAAATACCGTCGATCCGATATCGGATACGCAAATCATTTTCCAGCGGTTCGACGTGAATATCAGTTGCACGCTCCGCAATAGCTTCGCGAATGATCTGATTAACAAATTTGACGACCGAGGCTTCGGGATCGTCCGCATTCAACTCAATCGCGGTTTCGGTGTCCTCCAGCACGTCCATGGACCCTCTGGTCTTCAGAATCTCATCGAACGTCTCCGCGCCAACGCCATAAAGAGTTTTCATGGCGCGCAGAAGCTGGGCGCGCGGCACGAGCACCCATTCGGGTGGTTTCTTCAACAGCTGCCCCGCAAGCTGGCGCCCGATCGAATTGAAAAGATCGTAGGTCGCCAGCACCACCGAGTTTTCCTTCGACTCGATCGGCAGAATGTGGTGTTGAAAAACGAAACGGCTCGGCAGGATCGACAAAGTCGTGCGATCGATTTTCTTCGCGTCGACCGAAACGATCGGCACCCGGAAGAACTTCCCGATTGCGCCGAGAAAACGCTGCTCGTCCACCTTGCCCGAATCGAGCACCTGACTTACCCACGAGCCTCCGTTGAGATTAGTGGCTAATTGGGCTGCCTCTTCGGTGGAAGGCACACCGCTTTCGAGAAGCAAATTAATCAACGACTGACTTGGAGCTGCGTTCATCCAGCAAGACTCACGGCATGTGTAGCGCCCGCCGCACCGGGGTATCAAGATTGCCAGTTACACGCATGGAATAATTCTTCTGCAGGCGTGCAATGGAGTAGCTCACTTCTGGTGTGAATACGCCGTCCACCGGTCCGCAATAGTAACCGAGACGACGCAACGCCGTTTGCAGCGAACCAACGTAAGCCGGATCCAAGAGGAGTTGTTGACGCGCCTTAAAATAGTACCTCCAGCGCCAGTTATATCTCGGCGCAAAATCGGTAGCATTCACGTGAGGCGTCTGATGAGTGGTTCCCCACTCGTCCCTTTGAGCCAGAGGATCGAGCGATCGAAAGATACCATAATCGACGAGGTCAAATTCGTCGGCCTGCGCGACGGTTGCGCTCAACCCGACAATCAAAACGAGGGCCATTCGTTTCATAATTAAGAGCGCTAATGCATGTCTTTGGCTTCTGGAAGGTCCGGCTGCGGTAAGCTTATTTGTTTGCCTGACTCGACCTTAGGACAATCCGGACACCCAGCCTGATCCAGCTCCGGACCAAAATGTGTGTTCTTGTTCTCCCATTTTTGCCGCAGTCGATAAAGATCCAGTTTCGTCAAGGTAACCTCTGGACACATGAGAATGATCAGTTCGCGACGCTGCTTGCCACTCGCTGTGGAACGGAATGCCGCGCCGATGAGCGGTATGCGCGAGAGATAAGGAAACCCTTCATAGTTCTTCTGCTTTTGGTCCTCGATTAATCCACCGAGGATGATGGTCGATCCGTTCCCCGCCGAGACGTTCGTGCGAATATAACGCGTGTCGATTGTCGGTACCGAGTTGCCGCTGATGTTTACGTTGCCCCCGGGAACAATACTGTCGATCTTTTGCAGAATATCGAGTGACACCTCCTTCTCAGAATTAATGAGCGGGACGACCTCAAGCTGCAACACCACCTTCTTGTACTCGATGCTCGCCGAAACAGCAGCTGTGTTATTTATAACCCCTCCAACATTCGCGTTTGTAAGGGTGCTTACGGGAACGGGAACCTCCTGTCCCGAAGCGATGATAGCTTTTTTGTTGTTGCTCGTGAAAACCGTTGGCCGAGAAAGAACTCTGAACCGGTTCGTGGACTCCAGCAGATGCACAATGGCTGCGAACGCGTTGCCGGCTGCCAGGTAAATATTAGTTCCGTTGCCTACGTTTTGGATGATCTGGCTGAAGTTGATCAAATTGGCTGGATCGAGAACATTGGGGACAATCGGTGCCACGCTGCTGCCAGGCGCTACGGAGGAGCCAGGGAGGGGAATCCCAGGGGCATTGTCCCCAAAGACACTTCTGTTGTTCCGTGAGGTGCCCACGAACCTTCTGTTGTACTTTGCGAACCAATCGACACCGAATTCCTCGTTATTGCTAAGGGTCAATTGCCCAATCACCGTGCTTAACGCCACTTGCGGCGCTTTGACGTCCATCTCATCGAGGATCTTTTCCACCTTCATGACCACTTCGCGATTGCCAAGGATAATGATTGAGTTGGCGCGTTGATCCGCGATCAGCTTCGAATTACCAATCGTCACTGCCTTTGGCACGGTGTCCACGGGCTGAGTGGAAAGTTCCTCGGAAATATTTAGCGTGCTGCCCGTGCCGCCCTGACTGCCGCTGTATTGGTTCGTCAGTGGCGAAGTACCGGCCCCCCGCTGTTGTTGATTTTGCCCAGGCGATGGGCCAACGCCCGGAAGTCCTCCCGCTGCTCCAGCGCCGGCGCCTTGTTCTGTTCCCGGTTCGGTCAATGCCTGGACAAGAACGGGCAAAATGTCGCCGGCAGAAACGTACTGCAAATAACGAGTGACTGGCTTTCCAAACTCAACGTTGGCATCGAATTCATGGATCAATTGCCGGATGAACGGCATATTGATCGGCCTTGTCACGACGTGGATACGATTCGTGCGGACATCCGGAGTGATCTTGATTTTGCCGACGATCACTGCTTCTTCGGAAAGAATACCGCCGACCCCTGAATCCCCTACCGGCATCGGCTGTGGCACACCTCCAGGGACCTTCACGCCACGAACCCCCGGCTGGCCCGGTGTTTCAGAGCCCTTCTCAAAAATATCCTTAAGCATGTCAACGACTTTGCTGGCATCCGCGCGTTCCAGCTTGATGAACTCGCTCACCACTTCCGCCGGCGCCACGTCTACCTGCTCAATTACACCGGCAAGTTGCCGAATAATGTCAGCGTTCTGTGTCACAAGCAGGCTGGAAGATTTTGGCAGCGCCAAGATGTTGATCGTGCCCGAGCTCCCCTGAAAATAAGCCATCAAAACTTGCTGAAGTTCCTGCGGGTCGGCGTACTGCAGCCGGAACAAAAAGCTGATTACAGGATTTCCCGCCGGAATGTCGGACAAGTCCGAGATGATCGGAACTGGCGCTTTGCGCGGATTCTGGCCGGCGCCAACGACATCAACAATGTCGCGACCCGCTGGGACGAGCGAAATTCCATTGAGCGCCATGCTTATTTCGATGATCTTGATCGCCTCTTCGCGCGACACATCTTTGGCGATGAAAATGTTGACCTTGCCCTGCACGAAATTGTCCATCACCAACTTTTTGCCGGTGAGCTGCTCGTAGAGATGCAATACGTCGACTACATCGCTGTTAGGGAACTGCAGTCGCACCGTAGCCGGCGCATTTGGCGGAGCGGCAGGCGAATCTTCTTGTACCGGCGGACTGACTTGCTTGACCGCGGGCAGAGCAGGACGTTGCGAGTCCCTTTGAGCGAAAGCTGCTGTCGCGCTGGCAAGCACGACGGTCACGATGCAGAAAACCCTATGCACAATCCTTTTTCCCTGGATGGCCGACGCTAGTAGATATATGAAACCCGTCAACGTATTTCCCTCTGTGGAAAGTGCTTCAATTGTAACCCTGGACGCGGCAGGGAGTGCTAGTTTATAAGAGATCGGTGTTATTGCAAACCAGACTCACGCCTCCTTTAATCTGCTACATCGTCACAGCGGCCTTTGCTTGTGCTGCGCCCGAACAGACTTCGACTTCAGTCGCTGAAATTCAGTCCGTATTAAGCGCCCAGCAGGGCGCTTGGAATCATGGCGACATCGAGGCGTTCATGAACGGCTATGCTCGGTCGGCATCGACGGTATTTGTCTCACAAGATGAAGTGAGTCGGGGTTGGGAAACAGTCCGTGACCGCTACCGGGTGAAATACTCCGACCCAACGAAAATGGGAACGCTCAGCTTCTCTGAGATTCAAGTCACGATGCTTTCGCCGGAGACAGCAGTGGTGCTCGGTCGCTGGCGGCTAAAACGCACAACCGACGAGCCGCACGGGCGGTTCACACTTATCTTCAAACACCTGCCGGAAGGCTGGCGCATCGTCCACGATCATACGTCCGCTGCTCCTTCGCAATAGCTCCAGATCACTTAGGCCCGCAGTCGGGTGAGAAGCTTCTCATGGATATTGTCGAAGCCGCCGTTGCTGAATACCACCACCACGTCTTTTGGTTGGAGCATCGGAATGATTCGGTCCACAATCGCGTTCGCATTTTGCTCGTAGAATGCAGGCCGGCCAGCCTCAGCGATTGCCGCAACGACTCGCTCCGGTTTTAACCGCTGATCTTCCGGAATTTGTTCGATTCGGGCGACCTGCGAGATAAATACACCATCCGCCACTTTGAGTGCTTCAGGAAGTTGCTGCTGAAACACCGCGCGCCGAGTCGTATTCGAGCGCGGCTCAAAGACCGCCCATAGCCGTTGGCCGCGAAACCGATGACGGAGCGCCTGCAATGTTTGAGAGATTGCAGTTGGATGATGCCCGAAATCGTCGATTACTTTAACGCCGCCAGCTTCGCCGCGAAGCTCCTGCCGGCGCGCAATGCCCAGGAAACTGGAGAACGCATTGGAAATTGCTTCTGTCGGCACATCATAAAAACGCGCGGCAGTCGCTGCCATCGCGGCATTATGAACATTGAATTCGCCGATAAGCGGAATTTCGAAAACATCGTCACCGAGTTTGAATCGAGAAACACCGGCCGAGTAAGAAACGTCTCGAATCCTTTGGGCGCAGTTCTTCGAGAAACCGACCTCGACCATCTGCGCCAGGCAATCCTTGGTGACCTCAACCGCGTTCGGATCATCGCCGTTCACGACGACCATACCGTTCTGAGGAACGATATTCAGCAAACGGCGAAAGCTGAGCTTGATCTCATCGAGATTGTTGAAGATATCCGCATGATCGAACTCGACGTTGTTCACGATCACGAGTTCCGGCAGGTAATGAACGAACTTTGAGCGCTTGTCGAAAAATGCCGTGTCGTACTCGTCACCTTCGATCACAAAACATTTTGAATCGTTGAGCCGCGCGCCTTCGCCAAAATTTTTTGGGATGCCGCCGATGAGATAACCCGGCGTGCGACCAGCTTTTTCCATTATCCAGGCAAGCAAGGCAGTAGTCGTTGTTTTCCCGTGTGTTCCCGTGACCACGAGATTATGCCCGCCGCGTAGGAAAAAATTCCTCAGCACCTCTGGCAATGACAAATAAAGTAGTTTCCGGTTTAACACGGCCTCCACTTCGGGATTGCCACGTGTAATTGCGTTACCAATTACCACCACGTCCGCATCCGCTGGGGTGTTTTCCGCGCGATACCCTTCCATAAGCGCAATTCCCTTGTCCTGGAGGAAACTGGACATCGGTGGGTAAACATTTGCGTCCGACCCAGTGACTTTAAAGCCGCGCTCATGCAACGCGACGGCAACCGCACCCATCGCTGTCCCGCAAATGCCGAGGAAATGAAAACTGTTGGGCGCTTCTTTCACGGCGCATTCTTTACGCAAGCTGGCGCAAAAAGAAATATCTGATTAACCAAACAATTTCGTCCTCGTCCTCCTTCTCCTCCTCGTCGTCGATTTGAGGTGTTTTGCGAGGACGACGACGAGAACGAGGACGATCCGGTTCCCTATCGACTTCGCCTGGAGATGACCCGTCGCTAAGCGCCCGTCATTTCTTTTTGAAGACTTCGATCGCTTCCCACGCTTCGTCGGGCGGAGCTTGTTCGTATTCGAGCGCGCGCTGCAAATACATCTTGGCCAGCAAATCGTCGGGATAGAATTCGAGAAAACGTGAAAAAAGAATTTTCGCGTCGACAAAATCGCGGGCTCGAAATTTCTCCAACGCTTCCTCA
The DNA here is from genome assembly GCA_045809725.1 of Candidatus Udaeobacter sp. Lineage (GTDB taxonomy): Bacteria > Verrucomicrobiota > Verrucomicrobiia > Chthoniobacterales > UBA10450 > Udaeobacter. The sequence goes on from JBJMXF010000066.1 coordinate 6,202, forward strand.
TATGTTTCCAGCCATTTCAAAAACTCCAGATCCGTCTCTTCGCCTCGGGCAGCGACGAACGTAAAAACGTCTACCGGTTTAGTTTTGCCCTTCACTTGCACGCGAGCCACCGACCGTAAGTAAACTTCGTCCCGGACGAGCTCGGCAACCGACGCGCCTACCAGCATATCCACGCCGTAAATTCGGGTAAGCCCTTCGAGCCTGGATGCGAGATTCACGGCATCGCCTATTACGGTGGGATCCATTCGCTCCTGCGAACCAATGTTGCCAACAATGACTTCACCGTGGTTGACGCCAATGCCCATGCCCAATCCCATTCGGCCCTGTTGCCGCCAGCTTTGATTGAGTTGGCTCAACTGCCGGCGCATTCCCAACGCCGCGCGCGCGCAACATTTCGCGTCCTGCGCCGTGCCAAGACTGCGCACGTTACCCCACACGGCCATGATCGCGTCGCCAATAAATTTGTCGAGGGTTCCGCCGTTGCTGAAAATTTCAGAAGTCATTCCTGAGAGATATTCATTCAGCTGCGCGACCAACGCTTCGGGATCGGCTTTCTCCGCCAGCGTTGTAAAACCAATCAAATCCGAGAACAGGATCGTCACCGGCACGCGCACACCACGAAGCGAGCTGTAGTAGCTATCTGGATTTTCCAGGATTTCCGCGACGAGATTTTTCGACACATAGCGTTCGAGGGTGCGCCGGGTGCGCAATTTCTCCAGCCGCTCGAGAAAGTATTCGAAGCCGAGGGAAAAGGATCCGCTGAGCATTAGCGCTAACAACACCGGAACGGTCAGCAGCAGCAGCCCTGTTTTGTCGTAGAACAAACGCGCCGTTCCAAGATATGTAGCCGTAACTGCGACGAGTGCCCCGACGCAAAGCAACGGCCGACGCAAGAAGGCAACAAGCAACCATGCGACAAGCCCTGCTGCACCCACCAACGCGAAGCCGACCTTCGGCGGCGTGGGCTGCAAATACTCGTGGCCGAGCGCGGCAGCCATTGCCTGCAGATGAAGTGCAGGCCCCAAAGTGGCCGGGCTCATCGGTGTATCGACGACGTCGTGCAATATCTGTGCCGACGCCCCAACCATCACGATCTTGTCTTTGAAAAACGCCCCGTCAGCGTAATTCGCACGCCATAATTTTGGATCGAACACTTCGTAGAGTGGACGCGGTTCGTATGCGTCAGGCCCACTAAAGCGAATCATATGGCCATCAGAATCCTGCGGGACGTCGCTCGCATGGCCTATTTTCGTTAGGGCGCGTCCGGAAAGAGCTTCGTAAACCTCCTGGCTCGGATGCGGCGGCAACCCGGCCAGTTGCCGGTTAGTCACATGATAAAGCACAGTGCGAACTTTTCCGTCGATGGGATCCGCCCAGAAATTCACAAAACCCACGCGATCATCCTGCAGTTGCGGCGGCGGAATCAACGCATTGTTGGGCGTAACCTCCTGCGCAGCTTTTCCCATATCGAAATTGGCAGCGAGTACTACTTTGTCGTGATAGCGGTCGAGCGCGGCATGAAACTCCGGATCGCCGTCTTTCGGCTGGTCAAACATCACATCGAACATCACCAGGCGCGCACCCGCGCTAAACAGGCGATCGAGTAGCAGCGCCCAGATTTCGCGCGACCACGGGAATGGCCGCTCGGTCATCACCTGGAACGCGCGGTTATTCGCGATCTCATCAGGCGCCAATGGCGGCAGTTCCAATGTGCTTTGGTCCAGTCCCAGAAAAACAAAATCGTTACGCGTCGCAGTTTTTCGACCTTCTTTTCGAAGCAAGTCCTCGAAACTCTGTTCACCTCTCCACGGCGCCGAAAGAAATGGTGTCGTCGGGAGGAAATGTCCGAGAAAAATCAGCCCCGTCCAAAAAACGCAGATCGATGCCAGGATCAAAAGCCGATAGCGACCAAGCCAATTCACGCGCGCATTATACCTCTATTGCGGGATTTTAAAATTCATTCCAGTGGGATAGGCAGCACCATCAACCGTTCGCGATTTCTTTTTACTCCCCGGTTCTACTGGACATCCAATGCCGCGCTCGTCAGCAGGGGCGAACAAGATGATGTCCTGGTCGCTCCAAGGGTTACTCTCATGAGCCGCGTATTACTAACACGTTATTCGCGCAAGTCGGCGTGATACAGCAATTCTTCTTCTACGATCAGCTTACGGAACTTGATTTCGCCAGTCTCGATGCGTGAAAGCAGATCGCCGGGTCGTTGGGATGCGGGTCAAATTTGATGCACCCGAACAGCAGCGAAAACGTAGGCAAGCTGGCTCCATTCAAGTTGATCCCAGCAGAGGTGAGGCGGCTCGCGTGCACTCACCTTCGTAATCCCGCGGTCGCCGTCCGCGGCGCATGAAATGTGGACTTGACCTAACGAGTCGATCACCGCCACCACATTGGAGGAGGTGGAGGCGGATAGCCTCGACCCATAAACGGCCCGTAACGTGGACGGCGCTGGAAACCTGGTTGGCTTTGGCCTGAGTAGTAGCGACTGACTGGCGTCCTGCCGAACACCGTAACCGGAGTGCCGACGCTCACTGCATTGAAAAATGCAACCGCATATTGATCGGGCATGCGAACACAGCCGTGCGAAGCGGGATAGCCTGGCAAATATCCGGCATGCATTCCGTCGGAGCCATGGAACCGCATGAAATAGGGCATCGGCGCTGGAACAAATCTGCAGCCGCTCGGCACTTTCATGTCGACATCCGCATCCGCGACAACGGTTCGTCCGGACGCGTCCACAATCTTCCCGTAGATGCTGGAATAATGATTACGCTCTTTTTCAATAACCTTGAATACACCCGTCTGGGTCAGATGCCCGTAGCGGCCGCTTGAGATGGGTGACGCTAGAACTGGACGCCCATTTTCCAGCAGGTACGCCCTCTGTTCCTGCAAGTCGATCTCCACTGACGTTTCCGCGCGCAGCAACGCGGCTGCGCAGAAAAAAATTACGACCCCGAGAATAACCCTCACATTGTTTTTAAACCCGCGCGCCGCCCCAAAGTCGCAGTTTACACGGCGATTGGTGCTTTGATCGATGGATGTGGCTCGTACCCGATGAGTTCGAAATCTTCGAATTTGAAGTCGTGAATGTTTTTAACGGCCGGATTCAGTTTTAATCGCGGCAATGGCCTGCATTCGCGGGAAAGTTGTTCGTGGGCCTGATCGAGATGGTTTTTGTAAAGATGGAGATCACCGAATGTGTGAACGAAGTCGCCCGGCGCGAGATCGACAGCTTGAGCCATCATCATTGTGAGGAGCGAGTACGACGCAATGTTGAATGGCACGCCAAGGAAAAGATCGCAGCTGCGTTGGTACAACTGGCAACTTAATTCGCCGTCCTGCACGTAAAACTGAAACAGCACGTGACACGGCGGCAGCGCCATCTGACCGATCTCAGCCGGATTCCACGCGCTGACAATTAATCGTCGGCTTTGCGGATTGGATTTTATTTGCTCAATCAGGTTATCGATTTGATCAACGTGCACGCCGTCTGCGCCGCGCCAATCCCGCCATTGCGCACCGTAGACGCGGCCAAGCTCGCCATTTTCGTCAGCCCATTCATCCCAGATGGTGACGCCGTGCTCGTTCAGGTAGCGAACGTTGGTGTCGCCGCGCAAAAACCAAAGCAGCTCATAAATAATGGATTTGATGTGCAACTTTTTCGTTGTCAGCAGCGGGAATCCGGGCCCGTCGTCGCGCAGATCGAATCGCGTCTGTGCACCAAACACTGATAACGTTCCTGTTCCTGTGCGATCGGTGCGATCACGGCCGTTCTCAAGCACGAGCCGGAGCAAATCGTGATATTGTCGCACGCCGAAATTTTACCGCGGCGCGCGGAATCGCGAAATAGAATTCGTTCGTTCCGATGAATTTCTGACTGCGAGAGGCGTGATGCTCGTAGCATTTCCGAAATAGAGATGCGGGTGCGGACGCAGTTTTCGAACTGCGGTTTCGATTTCAAAAGGAATTTGGGATGGATCTCATCTTTCAACGGACGGTGAGGGGATTGGCTGCGCTGTTCGCTTCAGTTTTGATCACAGCGTGTGGTGCGCATTCGACCAGGCAATCCACCGAAACTTTTACGGTTTATGAAGACGCACCAAAAATGAGCCTGCTCGATCTTGGCGCGACGGGAAAAAGTCTGGGCGACGTTTATCATTTTTCTGCTGCGCTACATTCAACGCGCGGCGGTCCGGTCACGGGTGAAGTAATCGGCTCAAAGACTCTGGTGAAGGTGGCGACCGATGCGAACCCGAACTTGGAGAGGCGCGCAACGCTTTTGTTTTTTACCTTTGCCGGCGGCAAAGACCAAATTATTGCGTTCGGAGCTGCGGATTATGCGGCGTCCGCTCCTGAATTCGACGCGGACCAGTCAGTCGTGCGCCCGGTTCTAGGCGGCACCGGCAAGTACATGGGTGCGCGTGGTCAGGTCACCAGCACGCGGAACACGGATGGTACATACACGCAAGTATTCACGCTGGTGAAGTAGTTGGAACCCCCCGATTGAAAAATGCTCAGAAGCAGTGCCGCGTTGGCGCAACTGCTGTGTTGTCGCAGCTCGAAAACGAGCCGAACTGTCTCGATTGACGATTCCCAGTCCGAAGCTATATCTGGTTTATTGCCTCTTGAGCAGGCGCTTACGCGGGATGCCTCCAGTTGGTCTGCGCCTTGCTTAGATTCATTCTGGGTTGGTCTGCCGAATAGCGAGTCCTCCACTCGTCGGGAGACTTTAAAAGAAAGGAATTTTTAAATTTATGGCGAAAGTTTTAGGAATCGATTTGGGAACCACCAATTCCTGCATGGCTGTGATGGAAGGTGGCGATCCGGTAGTTTTGGAAAACAGCGAAGGCGCTCGAACGACACCTTCAGTTGTCGCATTTACAAAGAGCGGTGAGCGGTTGGTCGGCCAGGCCGCCAAGCGGCAGGCGGTGACGAATCCGCAGAACACCGTGTTCTCAATCAAGCGGTTCATGGGCCGCAAGTTCGATGAAGTCCAAGAGGAAATTAAGCGCGTCCCTTACAAGGTCGTGAAGGCCGCTAATGGCGACGCGCACGTGCAGGTCGACATCGACGGCCAGCGCAAAACATTCTCGCCGCCGGAAGTCTCGGCAATGATTTTATCGAAGTTAAAGGCCGACGCGGAAGCGAAGCTCGGCGAAAAAATCACGCAGGCCGTCATCACTGTGCCGGCGTATTTCAACGACTCACAGCGCAACGCTACGAAAGATGCCGGCAAGATCGCGGGCATGGAAGTATTGCGCATCATCAACGAACCGACGGCCGCCTCGCTCGCGTACGGATTGGATAAGAAGAAAGATGAGAAGATCGCGGTTTACGATTTGGGCGGCGGCACGTTCGACATTTCGGTTCTCGAGATTGGCGACGGCGTTTTCGAAGTAAAAGCGACGAACGGCGATACGCACCTGGGCGGTGACGACTGGGACGCGCGCATCATGGATTGGATCATCAACGAATTTAAAAAAGATACGGGCATCGATCTCAGCAAACAGCCTGACGCGGTTCAACGGATCAAGGAGGAAGCCGAGAAAGCCAAGATTGCGCTTTCATCGACGCAGGAATACGAAATCAATCTGCCGTTTGTTACGGCGGACGCCAGCGGGCCGAAACACATCCAGAAGAAACTGACGCGCTCCAAGATGGAGCAGCTCTGCGATGATTTGTTCCAACGCACCATTCCGCCAGTGAAAGCGTGCTTGAAAGACGCGCAACTGACGGAGAAGGAGATTAACGAGCTGGTGTTGGTGGGCGGCATGACGCGTATGCCCAAGGTTCAGCAAATTGCCCGTGACCTCGTCGGCAAGGAACCTCACAAGGGAGTGAATCCTGATGAAGTGGTCGCGATCGGCGCTGGCATTCAGGGAGGCGTGCTCAAGGGAGACGTCAAGGATGTGCTACTTCTCGATGTCACACCGCTTACGCTTTCGATCGAAACAGCCGGCGGCGTGGCCACACCGATGATTCCACGCAACACCACGATCCCTACGAGAAAATCGCAGATCTTTTCGACCTACAGCGACAATCAGCCAGGCGTGGAGATCAAGGTGCTGCAAGGTGAGCGGCCACTGTCTCGCGACAATAAGCAGCTAGGCGTGTTCCACCTCGATGGAATCCCACCCGCCCCGCGTGGTGTTCCGCAAATCGAAGTGACATTCGATACCGATGCGAACGGTATTCTGCACGTCTCGGCCAAAGATTTGGGCACCGGTAAGGAACAGAAAATTTCCATCACCGGCAGCTCCGGTCTTTCCAAGGACGAAGTGGAAAAGATGCAGCGCGAAGCCGAAACGCACGCCGAGGAGGACAAGAAGGCGAAGGAAGCGATCGAGATCAAGAACAACGCCGACATGCTGGCTTACCAATCCGAGAAGCAGCTCAAGGAACTCGGTGATAAGATCTCGGGCGACAAGAAAAAGCAGGTCGAAGACGCCATTGCTGCGGTGCGCGACGCGATCAATCGCAACGAGGTCGACGCGATGAAACGGACCTACGACGATTTGCAGAACAAATTCCAGGAAGTCAGCGCCGACCTTTACAAACAAGCGTCGGCGCAGGCCGGTCCGCGGCCAGAGCCGCAACCCGGTCCTGAAGCGCAGCCAGGCGGCGGCGCGGAAGAGGGCGCAGCTAAACGCGACGGCGGCGACGTCGTCGATGCGGAGTTCGAAGTGGTGGACGAGAACAAGAAAAAGTAATGGTGACGTTGTGTTGCAGCACAGTTCCGGGGAGCGCACTCATTTTGAGTGCTGGTGATCGCATTCTGCGATCACGAACTTTCCAACCGCATCTGCAATCGTCTTCGCAATCCAATGGGAAGTCCGTCGCCGCCGAATGCGGCGACCAACGCGCTGCAAGCGTGCGCTCCCCAAAATAAATGAATTTGTCGACGGCCCCGAACGTTTCGGGGTTGCCGGCGTAACCCAAAACCAACCAAGGAGTAAACGAAAACCTATGGCAGCAGTTAATGTAAGACCTCTCGGAGATCGGGTGCTGGTGCAGCCGCTCGAAGAGCAGGAAGTAAAAAAAGGCGGGATCATCATCCCCGACACCGCCAAGGAAAAACCACAAGAGGGGAAAGTGGTCGCTTTAGGGACCGGCAAAATCGATGACAACGGAAAGAGAGTCGATTTCACGGTGAAGAAGGGCGACAAGGTGCTGATCTCGAAATACGGCGGCACCGAAATCAAAATCGAGGATCAAAATTATCTGATCATGCGCGAGGACGACATCCTTGGCATCATTGGATAATCCGTCGATCAACAATCAACCAACAACTATCAACTTAAAATATGGCAGCTAAACAATTACAATTCGATGAAAACGCGCGGCACACGTTGTTGCGCGGTATCGAGAAACTGGCGAAAGCCGTGAAGGCCACACTCGGCCCGAGCGGTCGCAACGTCATTCTCGATAAGAAATTCGGCAGTCCCACGATCACCAAAGACGGCGTGACGGTCGCGAAAGAGATCGAGCTCGAAGATCCGTATGAAAATATGGGCGCTCAGCTCGTGCGCGAAGTCGCATCCAAAACGTCCGATGTGGCGGGTGACGGCACGACAACAGCGACGATCCTCGCGGAATCCATTTATCGCGAAGGCTTGCGCAACGTCACTGCCGGCGCGAACCCGACTTCGTTGCAGCGCGGCATCATGAAAGGTGTCGAGGCAATCGTCGAAGAGCTGAAGAAGCTCTCGAAGAAAGTCAGCGATCGCACCGAGATCGCGCAGGTGGCGACTGTTTCGGCTAACTGGGACAAGACGATCGGCGAGATCATCGCGGACGCCATGGACAAGGTTGGCAAGGACGGCACCATCACGGTCGAGGAAGCCAAATCGATCGAGACCACGCTGGAAGTGGTCGAGG
>JBJMXF010000067.1:0-22335 GCA_045809725.1 Candidatus Udaeobacter sp.
CAGTAAGACCCCCCTCTCGCTCGCTTTCTATTGTGATCTGTTTCAGTTCCTCGCGCGCGGCAAAAAGGCGGCCCCTTTTTCCGGCTTGTCCTGGCAGGAGAAGCTTGCCGAGCCGGGCGCCTAATTCAAGGAGTGGCGAAAATAAAACCGACGCGAATTCGAGCACCCCGGCGAGACGTGCCATAGCGCGAAACGGAAATCGTCGGAACAGCGACTTAGGCAGAACCGACAACAAAAATAAATACACCGGAAGGGCAATGACCACGGCAAACAAAAATCCCGCATAGCCGTACCAGCGAACCAGCTGGCTCGTCAGCAACAGCAGACCAACAATGTCTGCTGCATTCGTGACGAGCAGAACGGTTGCCAGTAACCGTTCCGGCTGCTTGAGCAAATGGTTCAATTTCAAAGCCGCTGGCACGCGCTGCTTCACGTTTTGCCGCAACCGCACCGTATCGATGGACAGCAGGCCGCTTTCGATTCCGTTGAAGAAAAACGAAATGATCCAGCAGCAAACAACGATGATGATCGCGACAATCATGCCGCCTCCTCTAAAATGTTTGTGGTTTTCTCCAGCAGGACTTCTTCAATTCTCTTACGCGCGGCACGACGGACAGTGATCGCAAGGCGCGGGATCTCGAGTTTCGTTCCCGAAGACGGCATATAACCCAGGTGAGTAAAAATAAATCCGCCGATCGTATCGATACCTTCGGCGTCAATTTGAAACCCGAGATGTTCCGTCAAATCGTCCAGACGCGCATTGCCGCTCACGAGAAATTTTCCGTTGCCGAGCGGTTCGATGTAAAACTCTGAACCATCATCGGGCGCGGTGCCGCTGAGAATTTCCTCCACGATATCGGCCATGGTGATGATTCCTTCAATGCCGCCGAATTCGTCGACCACGACGCCCATGCCCTGGGGATGCGTCAGAAAACGCTTGAGCAATTCCACCGCGCGCATTGTCTCTGCGATGAACGACGGCGGGATCAGTCTCTCGGTGTAATGTTCGCACGGATCGAGCAGGAAAAGTTTTACATCGATGATGCCGAGAATTTGATCAGGCGTGTCGGCATAAACCGGAACACGCCGATGCCGTTTCTCTTTTAAACGCGCGATCGCTTCCTCGTTAGTCAAATCATCCGGCAGCATGAAACTGTCCACGCGCGGCGTCATGCAATCCTTTGCTGTTCTATCGCCCAACTTGATGATTTCCTGGATCATCTCGGCTTCGCCTTGGTACAACGTGCCTTCCTCTTCACCGATTTGAAGCAGTGTTCCCAGTTCCTCGTCGGTTAAGCGTGGTCGACTGCGCAAATGCGTTGGCGTGAAACAATCGACCACAAAATCGCTCATGTTCTCGAGTCCCCTGCCGATACGATCGAGAAACGGCATCGCGATTTGTAATGTGAAAGCGCCGATGGCTGAAACCTTGGAAGGCGCGGCGAGTGCCACCAGCTTCGGCACCAGATCGCAGAGCAACACCACGATGGCGAAGATCAGGATGCCGGCGAGCCACTGCGGAACACGTCCCGCGAGAGGGCCTTCCCAAAGAAAGAAAAGACACAACACCACCAGAAGCACGTTGACTAATCCGTCACCCAGCAGCAGCACGTTCAGAACGCGTCGCGGATTTTCGCGGAACAGCTGTATGAAATTCGTTAGGCCAGAATGATTCTCTTCGAGGCGGCGCAACTGATGCGGCTTCAGCAAAGAGAGCGCTGTCTCCACTCTGGAAAAAAGCGCGGAACAGAAGATCAAAATCGCGATGGCAGCGAGTACAATGGCGAGAGTAGGGCCACTCATCTTTTCGGCGCCAAATCTCGCGCACCTTGCATGGCCTTTTCGGGGCGAAGGAGAGTGGAGGACGGACGAGGTCCCTCCGAAGCGTTGTTGGTTCGTGGTTTGCTCATCCTCTGAGCCACACGCAAGTTAAAGCTCCGGATGAACAAACGCGAGAGGATTTCACAGTGGTTGGCCGACGCGACTGGGGAAGAGGTGAAGCCGGATCAGCCAGAGGTGGAAAAACACCCGTATTACCGTGCGTTTTTTGGTTGCTGGAACCGACAGCAGTACTATGAGGCGCACGATGTGTTGGAACAGCTTTGGCTCAACACGAGGTCGGCCGATTCAGACTTCTTTAAGGGATTGATTCAAGCAGCCGGCGCGTTCGTTCATCTGCAAAAGCATTACGAACATCCATCGCACGCCAAGCACAGCAGACGCTTGCCTCCCGCAGTGCGTCTGTTTCGGCTCGCGGAGAAAAATCTGGCGAGGTTCTCGCCGTGGCATCACGCGCTGGACGTTGCAGCGCTTTGCCAGCTTTTGAACCGATACGCGGATGAGATCGTCGGGTCGGATTACAGGATCAATCCGTGGTCACCGGACACTGCGCCGAAGCTGCGTTTACGATGAGGTAAGGGCGGGTTCACCCGAACCGCCGGGCCGTTGAGGTCAATCACCCGTATTTCATTCGGCTCGAGTAGCGCAGCGGCACCGGGACTTCTCATTAACACCGTCTTCAGACGGGTGTCTGCAGCGTCGCAGGTATCCCAGCGGTTTTAACGGCTCCAGTAAGAGAAACGGGCGACCAGAAGCCGTTGAAACGGCTGCTGTGATAAGATTCCCGTTGTGTCACCTGGCTGAAGCCAGGTGTTAATGAGAGACAGAGCGGCGAGAAGCCGTTGAACGGCTGTTGCGAGAGCATCCATTGTGGCCACTGGCTGAAGCCAGGTGTTAATGGGATCTCCTCTACCTCGTGAAGATTAGTTTGATTCCTGCGATGATCAGAACTGTCGCGAGACAAAGCGAGATTGCGCGAACCGCAAAACGTCTGCTCCCGAGATGCGAGCCGATGATGCCGCCGATAATTGCTGCCGCTGCGAGAATAAATCCAAGCGAAGGGATGGTGCGGACTTTTGTGAAGTAACCGATCAGTCCGGCGATTGAGTTCACCCAAATGAACAGCGCCGACACAGCGGCTGCTTGACGAATGTGAGCCCAGCGCCAAAACAGCAGAACCGGCGTGAGAAAAATTCCGCCTCCCGTTCCGGTTAATCCCGCAAGGAACCCGAGCGTTGCGCCCACACCAATCGCGACCGGGTGCGACGGAGGAGATGTTTGCGGCGGATCGCCACGGCGAACCAGAAGTCGCGCTGCGGAGAACAGCAGCACAAGACCGATGAGAATCCTCAGGACCGAAGCAGAGGGCTGCAAATAACCACCGACATATGCCGCCGGAATAGAGAGAAGTGCGAACGGCCAAAACAATTTCCACGAGAAATACCCTGCACGCCAAAATTGGAACGTGCCGATGGATGCGACCAAAATGTTAAGCACAAGGGCAGTTGGCCGAATGACAATGGGCGCAATTCCAAACAACGTCATCGTTGCGATGTAACCCGACGCACCGGCATGACCCACGGATGAGTAAAGCAAGGCGATCACGCCAACGGCAAGGAACAGAAGAATGAGATGAGTAGTGTCCAATAAATGACGAATGACGAATGACGAATGACGAATCAATGACGAATAACGAAAATGTGAGCAGCGCGGCGGTGGACGTTGTTCAGGACTTGGGAATTTTCCGGGAGACATTTCTTAGCCTTGGCATAAGCGTCTGGCTTGGCTGGCGACTCCCCGCCTTTCGGTTTTGCCTTTTGAGATTTTGCCCTTGAACGGTTTATCCATTTAACGATTACCCTGGCAAAGCATGACCAGCCGCTTCCGCTTTGGATTTCTCGCGGTAACATGGTTAGTGACATCGATCCACGCTTCTGCTGACCACACGCCTGCGCCTTCCGAACACACCAACCGGCTAGCGCACCAGAAATCGCCATATCTTCTCCAGCACGCTCACAATCCCGTGGACTGGTATCCGTGGGGCGAAGAAGCGTTCGCGAAGGCGCGTCGGGAGAACAAGCCGATCTTCCTTTCGGTCGGCTATTCAACGTGCCACTGGTGCCATGTCATGGCGCACGAATCATTCGAGAGTGAAGACGTGGCTGCGATCATGAATCGCGAGTTCGTGAACATCAAAGTGGATCGGGAAGAACGCCCCGACGTTGACCGGGTCTACATGACCTTTGTTCAAGCGACTACAGGCAGCGGCGGCTGGCCGATGAGTGTTTGGTTGACGCCGGATCTGAAGCCTTTTGTTGGCGGAACGTATTTTCCGCCGGAAGAGCGATATGGGCATCCAGCTTTCACAAGAGTGCTGGAGCAGATCGCGACAGCTTGGAAGGCAGATCACGATAAAATTGTAGAGCAGGGGAGCAAAATCGTGGAGGCGCTCCAGCGGTCTCAATCAGCTGCACCGGGTGAAGGCAAAATCGATGTCTCAATTGCAGATACTGCCTATCGTCAAATCGATCGCAGTTATGACCCGAAGGAGGGCGGGTTCGGTACTGCACCGAAATTTCCGCGACCAGTCACGCTCAATTTTCTCACGCGATTCTACGCGCGCGATCCCAACAGCGATTCCGGCAAACACGCTCTCGATATGGCAGCGTTCACGCTGCGGAAAATCGCTGCCGGCGGAATGCACGATCACATCGGCGGCGGGTTTCATCGGTACTCGGTTGATCGTTACTGGCACGTGCCGCATTTCGAGAAAATGCTTTACGACCAGGCGCAGCTCGCCGTTGCGTATCTCGACGCATTCCAAATCACAAATGATAAGCAATACGAATCAGTCGCGCGCGATATCCTCGATTACGTCGCTCGCGACATGACGTCTAAAGAAGGCGGCTTTTTCTCTGCCGAGGATGCCGACAGCCCCGTTGTTGAAATCGATAATCACAATCATAAGACGGCAGAAGGCGCATTCTATGTTTGGACAAAAAAAGAAATCGATAATGCGCTTGGAGATTTGGCGGAGCTTTTCGAGTTCCATTACGGCGTCCAGGCGCACGGCAACGCTCCGGAAGGAAGCGATCCGCATGACGAATTCCGAGGGAAGAACATTTTCATCGAGCGGCACACGATCGCCGAAACGGCGGAGCATTTCCGTAGCACAGGCATCCTGCCTGTGGGGCCGGCGGGCGTCTCGCCTGCCGATCGGAAACCAGAAGATGCAATTCGCACCCTCTTGAAGCAGTCGCGGGAGAAATTGTTCGCGCTTCGCGCACAACGTCCGCGCCCACATCTGGACGACAAAATCATTTCGTCCTGGAATGGCTTGATGATTTCCGCGTTTGCCCGCGCGGCACAAGTGCTGGACGACCCGCGGTATTTCGAGATCGCGACGCGTGCCGCAACTTTTGTTCGGACAAAGTTGTACGATTCATCACGTAAGATTTTGTTCCGGAGTTACCGCGAGGGCCGAAGCAACATCGAAGGGTTCGCTGACGACTATGCGCTGGTGATCCAGGGCCTTCTGGACCTTTACGAGGCATCATTCGACGTCGAATGGCTGAAGTTCGCGATGCAGTTGCAGGAGACACAGGACCGTCTGTTCTTCGACGAGAAGAACGGCGGTTATTTCAGCAATAGCGGCCAGGACAAAAATGTGTTCGTTCGGATGAAAGACGATAATGACGGTGCCGAGCCTGCTGCGAGTTCTATCGCCGCGCTGAATTTGCTGCGGTTATCGCAGATCCATGACGACCCAAAGATGGCTGAACGCGCGAAAAAGACGATCGATGCGTTTGCAACGATACTTTTGCAGTTCCCTGCAGGCATGCCGCAAATGCTGGTCGCCGTCGAAAACTCGTTAGGCAAGCCGCGCCAGATCGTGATCGTGGGCAAGAAAGATTCGCCGGAAACGAAAGCATTACTTCAAGAGGTTCATCGCCATTTTCTCCCGAATACAATTGTGATTTTGGCCGATGCAAATGAAGGGCAGAAATATCTTGCCGAAAACAACGAGGCGATTCGTGCAATGTCGCTGGTTGAAGGAAAGCCAGCCGCGTACCTCTGCGAGAATTTCACTTGTAAAGCGCCGGTGACGGACCCGAAACAACTCCGCGAATTACTGAGGAAATAGCCGAGGAAGATCAGAGCTTGTTGTACTCCTCGTGAGTTCCGATCCACGTCCAGAGGAAACTGTCCTGCTCGACGAAATGACCGATGGCACGGTAATGATCGCCTATGCGGATTGACCATAGTCTCGATTTGACGGGCTTAAACCGCAACGAGGGATGGCGCGGATCATTTTGCCAAAGCAAATAATTCTTGTAGGCCAATCTTTGAACCTCGAGCGGAAGGTCATAGAAGAGTTTCCAAAACTCGCGCGAGGTTTTGGACTTCACTTCGCCGGTTTCGGAAACGGCAGGCTTTTATCCTGCTTATATTCTTTATTCGCCGCTTCTTTAATCCGATCCAGTTTTTCTCCCGGTTCAGCGTCCTTTTTCATCTGCTGGTCCCAATCGTCTTCTTCGAGCGGATTCAGTAAAGCGGCCAATTCATAACGCTCTTCCGGAGAGAGCCGGTCAATTGCTGCTTTGATCTCTTCCACCCGAGTCATGTGCAAAACTTATTCGCTATATGAGGTCGAACAAGATCCGATCGATCGTTCGTCCGATCTCGCTGCTTGAAGGAAAGCCAGCGGCGTATGTACGCTAGAATTTCACTTGTAAAGCGCCGGTGACGGACCCGAAACAACTCGGCGAATTACTGAAGCTGTAGGATCGATCAGCGTCTGACACAGACGCCCTACAGCGCCGAGCGGTGCGTTATGCGACGCGGCCGCAGCAGTTCTTAAATTTTTTCCCGCTGCCGCAGGGGCAGGGTTCGTTGCGACCGACTTTCGGCAATGAACGACGAATCGGCAGATCGATGGAGACTCCACCGTCTCCATCGCCGTCGCCGTCCGCACCAATAGCGGCCATTGCGCCGACTGGCTGGCGCATCCGCGCGTCGGCACTTGCTGTTGGCGCAGTCGGCCCTTCTTCGCGCAGAAGGAATTGCGGCAACGTTGCGAGGAAATTCTCGAACGCCTGCAGATTGGAAGTGCTGCGGAACAGATTGTTCAGAACTTCATTCTTAATGTTCGCCATTAGTTCGACGAACATGTCGTATGCTTCAGTCTTGTACTCGATGAGCGGATCCTTTTGCGCATAGCCACGGAGATAAACGCCCTCGCGCAACGCGTCCATCGCATAAAGGTGCTCCTGCCAGAGGCGATCGATCGCATTCAGAATGATGTAACGCTCGAGGCTTTTTACGGCAGTCGGCTCTTCGTGACTCGATTTGCGCTCGTAAGCGTTCTTGATTTTTTCGATCAGAAACTGCGTGTTCTCTTCGGCGTTCCGGGTTTCGAACTGCGCTTTCTCCTGGTTCAGCCCCAATGGAAACGTCGTGTTTACCCAGTGCGTGAGACCGGTGTAATTCGGTTCGTCCCCGGTCAGATATTCTTTCACTCTTAGTGGCACGGCTTCATCGATTACGTCGTAGATATGGGTGCGCGGTTCCTCGGAATCGATGACTTCGTTGCGCCAGGTGTAAACGACCTCGCGCTGCATGTTCATCACATCGTCAAAATCGAGAGTGCGTTTTCGGACGAGATAGTTGCGTTGCTCCACGCGTTTTTGCGCTGTCTCAACGGATTTGTTCAGCCAGCGATGCTCGAGCTCCTGGCCTTCTTCGAGCCCGAACCGTTCCATAATTTTTGTCATGCGATCAGCGGCGCCGAAGTTGCGCATCAGATCGTCTTCGAAACTCACGTAAAATCGCGATGCTCCGGGGTCGCCCTGCCGAGCGCAGCGTCCACGCAATTGCCGATCGATTCGTCGGGCCTCGTGGCGCTCGGTGCCGACTACCATTAGCCCCCCCAGATCTATAACGCCCGGCCCCAGCTTAATATCGGTGCCGCGTCCAGCCATGTTAGTCGAAATCGTGACAGTGCCTGGTTGTCCTGCGCGAGCCACGATCTCGGCTTCCTGCATGTGGAACTTTGCGTTCAACACGTTGTGCGGAATTTTCTCGCGCTTCAGCATCCGGCTCAGCAACTCCGAAGCTTCCACACTCACTGAACCGACGAGCACCGGCTGACTTTTCGCGTGTGCTTCTTTGATTTCCTTGATGACGGCGTTGTATTTTTCGCGACGCGTTTTGTAGATTCGATCGTTATGATCCGTCCGCCGCACCGGCCGGTTCGTTGGAATCATGTTCACGTCCAGTTTGTAAATGTCGTGAAACTCGGCCGCTTCGGTTTCGGCCGTGCCGGTCATTCCGGCGAGCTTTTGATAAAGCCGGAAATAATTCTGAATGGTGATCGTCGCCAGGGTTTGCGTTTCGCGATCGATCTGCACGCCTTCCTTGGCCTCCACAGCCTGATGTAGCCCATCGCTCCAACGCCGGCCTGGCATTTTGCGTCCTGTAAATTCGTCAACGATGACCACCTTGTTGTCTTCAATGACGTACTGCACATCCTTTTCGAACAAGCAGTAGGCGCGTAGCAGTTGCGAGATGTTGTGGATGCGCTCCGCCTGCGCGTCGCAATGCTGCTGGCGTTCCGCTTTTTGTTTGTCCTTCTCCTCGGGCGAAAGCGTCTCGTCGAGATCAATCTCGGTGAATTCGCTAATGAGATCCGGCAAAACAAATGAGTTCGGATCATCCGGATTAAGGAAGGCACGGCCCTGCTCCGAGAGATCGGATTCGTTCGATTTCTCGTCTATGGTGAAGAACAATTCTTCCTTAAGCGCAAACAGTTCTTCTTTCCGTGTGTCCTGAAAAAACGAAAGCTCCGCCTTATCGATGGCGCGACGTTTGTCAGGATCTTCCATCATGCGCAAAAGCTGCTTATTGCGCGGCTGACCGAGTTTCACCTTGAACATGAGACGACCGGCGGTTTCGACTTCGCCCTGCTCAAATTTCTCGATCGCTTCGCTCGCTACGCGGTTGCAAAGCATGTTTTGCTTCCGCACCAACTGCTCGATCAGCGGCTTCCATTTGTCGTATTGATGTGTGGAAATGGTCGCAGGCCCGCTGATAATCAGCGGAGTGCGCGCTTCGTCGATGAGGATGGAATCGACTTCATCAACAATAGCAAAATGATAGCCGCGCTGGACCTGTTGTTCGCGGGTGGTGGCCATGCCGTTGTCACGCAGATAATCGAAGCCAAACTCGCTGTTGGTGCCGTACGTGATGTCCTTCGCGTACTGCTCGCGACGCCGATCGGGTTCCTCATCGTGTTGAATGCAGCCAACGGTTAGACCGAGGAAGCCGTAAAGTTGGCCCATCCATTCAGCGTCGCGCCTAGCCAGGTAATCATTTACCGTGACGAGATGCGCACCACGGCCAGTGAGCGCGTTCAGATAAAGCGGCAACGTCGCAACCAAAGTTTTACCTTCGCCGGTCGCCATCTCTGCGATTCGGCCTCTGTGCAGAACAATGCCACCGAGCAATTGCACGTCGAAGTGCACCATGTCCCAGACCATCGGCTGATCGCATACCGTGAAGCTATGTCCCCGATCCTTGAGCCGGCGCGCGGCGTTTTTCACCACCGCAAATGCTTCCGGCAAGATTTCATCGAGTTTTTTCCACTGGTCTTGCGGATCCGGAATGTTGGAGATCTCTTCCTTCCAGTTCGCGGTTTTTGCGCGCAACTCGTCGTCCGACAAGCTCTTCAACTGCTCGTCGAACTCGTTGATCTGACGAACAGTCGGCATCAGACGTTTGAGCTCGCGCTGATTTTTCGACCCTAAAATTTTCTTTAAAATCCAAGCAACCATTTGAACCCGTAATATCGGTCAGATTCCTGCACTATCAATCTGTAGCCACGGCCCTGCGGGCCGTCTTACAGCCGCCGAGCATCGAAACGCCCCGTCCTGTCATGTTCAATGAAGCGAAACATCTCTGATTTTGTTTCAGCGCCGACAGAAGGAAGTAAGCCAGAGATTCTTCGCTTTGCTCAGAATGACAATCAACATTTACGAAGCAGACGGGCCAGCCCGTCTGCGCCAAGGCTTCCCGTGCGAAGCAACTGCCAGCTAAAGATGACGCTCTACTGAAATCTTCGCGGCAAATCGACTGCTCTGCGCAAGAGGCGCAGATAATGGCTCCGCGAAATTTGGAACCCGCCGAACTGTTCCAGATGTGGCGTGAGCCATTGTGTATCGAGCAGGACAAACTTGCGCGCGCGCAAACGTTCCACCAGCGCCACAAGCGCAATCTTCGACGCATCGGTTACGCGATGAAACATCGATTCGCCAAAAAACGCGCCGCCGACTGCGACACCGTAAAGTCCGCCAGCGAGCGTGTTCTCTTTCCAAGCTTCAACTGAATGAGCGTGACCGAGTTCGTGCAGCCGCGTGTAGCTGTCGATGATGTCGCGATTGATCCAGGTATTCTCGCGTTCGGCGCACGCTTGGATTACCGCCGGAAACGCTTTGTTGATCGTAATTTCAAACGGCTTCCCGCGGGCGAGACGCCGCAATGCATGTGGAACATGAAAATCCTCCAGCGGCAGGAGCGCACGCGGGTCGGGTGAAAACCACTCAATCGAGTCGTCGTTCATGGCCATCGGAAAAACACCGAGCCGGTAGCCTTGAAGTAAAAGGTCGGGGTCAATCATCATTGAACCGTTACGTAGAGTGTCTCCATCCTGTCATGTTGAGCGAAGCGAAACATCTCTGATTTCGTGCGCCGGCGGCATCGGCGGGGATTGATCAGAGATTCTTCGCTTCGCTCGGAATGACAAGACCCTGCGCTCCCATCGTTCAACCTCCTTGCAATGAAATCCGCGCTTCATAAAATACGCAGATGAAGCCCCTTTCGATTTCGCTCGCGATTGCATTGCTGAGCTTGGGGGGCTGCGTGGACCCAATCGAACAACGCTCCGGGCAGGAAGTGCAACAGCAGTTCGGACGCGGCATCACCGGTCAGGGAAGTCTTGGGCCAATGGAACGCGCACCCGACGACCCGGCGGCGGAGCATAGCGTGCCGCAAACGCATCCGTGAATGTGAAGACCTCAGAACGCCCGACGCACTCGAAAATTCTAATCCTCGATTTCGGATCACAGTACACCCAGGTCATCGCGCGCCGCATCCGTGAATGCCAGGTTTATTCAGAGATCATTCGCTTCGATACACCGGCAGCTGAAATCGCGGCAATGCAACCCAAAGGGCTGATCCTTTCCGGGGGCCCGGCCAGCGTTTACGACAAAGGCGCGCCTCAAGTCGATCCAGGAATCTTTTCGTTAGGCCTTCCAGTATTGGGAATTTGTTACGGGCTGATGCTGATGGCGCATCATCTTGACGGCCGCGTCGTTTTCACTGGCCGACGTGAGTATGGCGCCGGCGTGTTGCACATGGCGAATCGATCGGAACTCTTCGGCGGATTAGGCAACCAGCTCGATGTTTGGAACAGCCACGGGGACGAAGTCACTGCGTTGCCGAAAGGTTTTCGCGTTGTCGGAACAACGGACGGTTGCGATTTCGCCGCCGTGGAGGACCCGGAACGCAAACTCTATGCCCTGCAATTTCATCCCGAAGTTGCGCATACACCGCGAGGCAAAGAGATCCTGCAAAATTTCGTCTATAACATTTGCCATTGCGCGATGGACTGGACGATGGGCTCGTTCATCGAAGAAGCTTGCACGCGTGTCCGCAAACAAGTCGGCGACGACAAGGTCGTGCTTGGTTTGAGCGGCGGCGTTGATTCATCAGTGACGGCCGCGCTTCTGCACAAAGCTATTGGCGATCAGCTCACGTGCATTTTCGTGAACAACGGTCTGCTGCGCGCGCGCGAAGAGGAAATCGTGCAGCGCGTTTTCGGTGAAAATTTCCACATCAAACTGAAGTACGTGGACGCCTCAGAGCGATTTCTGTCGAAGCTGCGCGGCATCACTGATCCGGAGGAAAAACGCAAAATTATCGGCAACGAGTTCATCCGCGTGTTTGAAGATGCAATCGTCGATCTGGCAAAAACGGACGGCGGACCTGTCGGCCGTAGCCTTGGCGGAGGCGGATCGCCGGTTTCTGATCACAAGTTCCGCTTTCTCGCGCAAGGCACACTGTATCCAGATGTAATCGAGAGCGTGTCTATCGACGGGAATCCCGCGCAGATCATTAAATCGCATCACAACGTCGGCGGGTTGCCGGAGAAAATGCATTTCGAGCTGGTTGAGCCGGTGCGCCAATTATTCAAAGACGAAGTGCGCCAGGCCGGCCTGCAACTTGGTTTGCCGAAGGAGGTCGTTTATCGGCAGCCATTCCCCGGGCCGGGTCTTGCCGTTCGCATTTTGGGCGAGGTCACGCCTGAGCGACTGACGATCCTGCGTGAGGCGGACACGATCGTGCAAAGCGAAATGGAAGCGGCCGATTGGTACTACAAAGTCTGGCAATCATTCGCTGTCCTGCTCCCGGTGAAGTCCGTCGGCGTCATGGGCGACCAGCGCACCTATGAAGAAACGATCGCGCTGCGGATTGTCGAGAGTCAGGACGGCATGACCGCCGATTGGGTGCGTATTCCTTACGAGTTGCTCGCGCGCATCTCCAACCGCATCTGCAACGAAGTCAAAGGCGTCAATCGCGTGGTTTACGACATATCCAGTAAACCTCCGAGCACGATCGAGTGGGAGTGATCTGATTTCTGATTGCCGATTGCCGATTGCCGATTGCAGGGGCGACATCAACCGATCTGTGCGACGGCACCCATAAAGTCCGGAAAATCTTTGCCGTTGTGCGCGGCGTGATTGAGCGCGTCAAGGCGCTTGTCCATGGCGGCTTCGGGCAGGGGCACGCGTTGTGACAAGCCGCCGTTCGAAAAGACGATTTCGTCCCATTGGATGGACGAGATCTGGTCGTTGAAACGCGCCACGGCGCGGCCGCGGAAAAATGCGCGCGTGGTTTCCGGCGGATTAAAAATTGCAGCCTTGATTTCTTCCTCACTGGTGACGCGACGCATCAGACCTTTGCGCACCAATTCGTAGTACAACCCGCGATCGAGATCCAGATTGTGGTATTCGAGGTCGATCGATTGCAGCCAGGGATCGCTCCATGAGAGTTTCTCGTCCTGCTGCAGCGCATCGAGCAGGAATTTTTTGGCGGACCAATCGACGCGATCTCGTGTTGACATAGGATCGCGTTCCAAATCGTTCAGCACATTTTCCCATTCGGACAAAATCCATGCGTGCTCGTGGTCTGGCGGATTGCGCCATAGCTTGCTGGCAGCGCGCAAATAAATGCGTTGCACATCAATCGCAGAAATTTTGTGGCCGTCCTTTAACTCGATGATCCAATCGTAGGTTTGATCGCGACTAATTGATTTGTTGGTGTCCACCGGTTGCGCAATTTCCAACTGTGGCGCTTCGCCGCGTTCGATCAGATCCAGAACCAGCGCGGTCGTACCAATCTTCATGGCTGTGGCCCATTCGCTCATGTTGGAATCGCCGAGGATCACGTGAAATCGGCGGTAACGACTGGCGTCCACGTGCGGCTCATCGCGGGTGTTGATCAGCGGCCGACGGTTCATCGTGTCGATGCTTACGATCACACTGAAAAAATCGGCGCGTTGCGAAATCTGATAGACTCCTGGATCTCCCTGGCTGCTCTCCCCTTCAATACCCATTTTCCCCGCGCCGGAGAAAATCTGGCGAGTGACAAGAAACGGCAGCATGCCCGCGACGAGACGGTCCCACGCGATATCGCGGGTCATGAGGTAATTGTCATGGCAGCCATAACTGTGGCCGGCGAAATCGGTGTTGTTCTTGTAAAGGCGAACCTCGTAGCCGGCCGGCAATTTTAGATTTCGCCGGCGTGCGCATTCCGCGAGGATGCGCTCCCCCGCTTTATCCTGAGCCGCGATCTGCTGAAGAGTTGTGCACTCGGGCGTCGAATATTCCGGGTGCGCGTGATCGTTGTAGAAGCGCGCGCCGTTTGAAAGCACAAGGTCGCTTTTTATTTCCTCGAAGCTAAGCGGACGACGTTTGTCGATTTCGTAGTACGCCGATTCGTCGGTGTCCTGAAGCAGTTCCCGAGCGCGAAATCCGCGGGCGTCGAGGTGCGGATCTTCGAGGTCATAATCCCATTTCATCAGCGCGCCGTGATCGGTGTAACGGCGCACCAACTCGATCGATTCGGCCACAACATCTACCGTTTCCGCGCCAGACAGTGTGATGCCGTACTCCGTCTCCAGCCCAAAGACCCGTCTCATTGGATCACTACTCTCCTCATCGTACTTCCGGTGTTGCTAAAACGTTGCGCCGATGTTTCGCCCAGATCGTCTCAAACTAGATGCTCGATTTCTCCCAAGGCAGGCGGATTGCTGGTAAGCGCGGAGGCTCGGCCATATGCACCGGAAGCTGTCAGCTTCCCCTACGGACTCGAATCGGCGTTTCCACGCGCATTAAATCACCGACGATGCGCGCATGCGGGACTCCGACACTGGCCTGACCGGTGAAATCTTTACGACGTTTTCCGGATCGTAATCGATCAACTTGAGCCAATCCTCGGTAATGTCAGTGGCCGGAAAAATATCGTTCTCCGCGTACTCGGCGTTGAAGGCGAGTTGCAAGTCCGTTTCGCGAATTCCCTGGTCCTGTTGAGTTCCGATGGCTCGTTTAATCGCGATCGCTTTCGCGCGCTCCACGATCGAGGCGATGATCGCGCCGCTGATGAGATCGCTGCGGTAAAGCGTTTCTTTGCGCCCGCTGCGCAAGGTTACTTCTAGAAATTTATTTTCATCACGACGGGTAAATTGCCAGTCAACAAACCGCTCGATCAAGCGTTCGATAGACGCGCCGATTCCATCGGCTTCCTTCGCAAGCACACCATCGTATGGCAAATTGTCAGTGAGATAGATGCGGTAGATTTCGCGCGTGCCTTCCTTGTCCGGGCGATTGACTTTGATTTTTCGGTCGATCCGTCCCGGACGCAAAATTGCGGGATCGATCAGATCCGCCCGGTTCGAAGCGAGAATGATTACGACATCATTGAGCGAATCGATTCCGTCCATCTCCGAGCAAAACATCGGCACCAGTGTGGAAAGAATGTTCGAGTGCCGTGATGCGCGTCGTGTGCCGAGGATCGACTCGGCTTCATCGATAAAAAGGAACGGCATGAAACCTTCTTTTCGTTTCTCGCGCGCAGTACTAAAAATTTCGCGCACCATTCGTTCCGATTCTCCTACCCACATGTTGAGGATCTCCGGACCTTTCACGTGCATGAAATATTCGCGCATCTCGGATCCGGACTTCGCGCCGAGTTGCTTCGTCAAATTGAATGCGGTTGCCTTGCCAATGAGCGTCTTGCCGCAGCCCGGCGGCCCGTAGAGCAGAAAACCTTTCGGCGTAGCATGCTGAAATCTGGCGAAAAGATCAGGATGCAGGAGTGGCAGCTCGATCGCGTCCTTGATTCCTTGCAGCGCCGTTTCCTGGCCGCCGACTTTTTCCCACGGCAGCTCTGGCACGGTATCGAGATAATATTCGTCGGTCTTTGTGCTCGAAAGCATCTCCAACGCCATACGATAATTGGAATCAACGCGGACTTCGTCGCCCGATTTCAAGTTGGAGTGGACAAGTTCTGAGGAGCGCTGCAGCACCATGGAATGCAACCCGTGTTCCGAGCCCACGCGCAATCTGTCTTTGCCTATTACCTCGGTAATCTTCGTTACCGGCCCGGCTGTCTCGAATCCCAGATCACCGACGATGACGAACGCTTCGTTCACTAACACGCGTGTACCTTTTTTTAACTTCGAGAGCGGTATCCGCGGATCGACGTTGCAATAATAATCAGCTCCGCCCACTACAATGTGCGCTGTCTCCTTGGAAGTGGCGCCGAGAAACGTGCCGATCCGGTTTGCGGGAGAAGTCACTTTTTTGACCACTTCCTCCAGCTTCTCAATCATCCGCCGCGCCTCAATCATCGTCTCCTGCTGATCGAGAATTTGCGGACGCAGCTGCAACAATTCGCGCCGAACTGGATCGCCCGGCGGCAGTGCTCCGATCATTTGATCGAGTGAATCAAGAAGAGTTTCGGGACCGGGGTCTCCTTCCCCGCCCTGCAATCCCTCACTGCGCTCGTCGCTCATTTGGTTTGGGTCGATCCGCCGAACCGAGTTAATTATACCGTCATCAGGCGTGTTCGCAATGTTCGACGCCAGGCATCTGCAAAATGTTCAACCAACCGCGACCGTAAATGTCGCGGTAAGTTCAACTTCAAACGTCAGCAACACGCGTCATTCCTAGCGAAGTCGAGGAATCCCGCGGCAAAATGTACAATGACTCCACGGGAACCTTCGACTCCGCTCCACTTCGCTCAGGATGACAGTTCGTCCGACAGGCTGGGTTGCTCGCGTGAGTTGCAGTAGACAGCCAGGCCGTTAAGATTCGCTTTTCATCGGGAGCCTTAGCTCAATTGGTTAGAGCGCCGCCCTGTCACGGCGGAGGTTGCGGGTTCGAGCCCCGTAGGCTCCGGGGTTTTGTATCATTAATAATTTCTACTCGTTAGGCCACATTCGACCTGATCAAATCGCGCGCATTCGATCACGTATTCCGGAGTGGGACCTTTCGTTGCGAGCCGGAAGGTGCGGCCGCAGTCGCCCGCCGAAGTTCTCATGCCGCCTGCTTTAATTTTGCCTCCGGCTGAAAATAAACGCGGATGACCTTCAATTTCCGAATTCCGTGGGGCACATGCCATTGAAATTCATCGCCTACGCGGTAGCCCAGCATCGCGGTGCCTAAAGGCGCGAGGACAGAAATTTTCCCGTCCTCGATGTTTTCGTCCCTTGGTAATACCAACGTAAATTCCATGTGTTCACCGCTTTCAAGGTCAAGTAGTTCCGCGCGGGTATTCATAGTGATGACGTCTGAAGGAACGTCTCCGGGAGCGAGAATTCGCGCGCGCTTAAGTTCGTTCTCCAGAAGCCTCAACTCCCATCTCAATCGGCCGGACAGCTTGCCTGTCGCGGTGATTACAGAGCTGAGTTCAGCATGGTCTGAGGCAGTGACGACAATATTATTTTCGGTGTTCATGCAACGGCAATATTAAGGCTCTTCCTCTGAGCGACTAAGATTCAGATTCGATTAGACCGTTAGGTTTTCGTTATGTATTATCCTCGGCGTGGAATGGTTGAACTTTCATCATTTGCGCTACTTCTGGACGGTCGCCAGAAAAGGAGGCGTGCGAAAAGCAGCTGAAGAACTTCACGTCTCACAGCCTTCAATTAGCGCTCAGCTCAGACTGCTGGAAGAGTCGCTCGGCGAAAAACTCTTTAAGCGCAGCGGCCGCAACCTCGTGCTTACCGATATGGGCCACCTGGTGCTCACTTACGCAGACGAAATTTTTTCGGCGGGACGCGAGTTGATGAGTGCAGTGAAACAGCGGCCCGGCGGCCGCGCTCTGCGATTAAGTGTGGGAATGACCGACGCGCTTTCGAAGTTTATCGGATTTCAGATCTTGAAGCCTGCGTTCTATTTTTCGCAGCCAGTCCACGTTGTGTGCCGCCAGGCGGAGATCGGACCGTTGGTCAATCAATTGCAGGCGCACCGGCTCGATCTGGTGCTGGCTGACGAGCCGGCCTCAAGCAGCCTGAAGGCAAAAACATTCAATCACCGGCTCGGCCGCTCTGGGATTACCTTTTGTGCGTTACCAGAAATGGCAAAAAAACTACGGCGCAATTTTCCCAAGTCTCTGCATCAAGCTCCGGCATTGTTACCGAGTGACAACATGGGAATGCGCGAGCCGCTCGAGAAATGGTTTTACGCGAAAGGGATCCGGCCGCGGATTGTTGGTGAATTCGAGGATGCTGGGCTCATGAAAGTGGCGGCGTCAGCTGGGCTGGGTTTTACCATGGTCCACTCGGTGGTCGACAAGGTCGCGTTGAAGCACTTCGGGCTTGGAGCAATTGCCAAAGTGAAAGAGTGTACGAGCGATTTCTACGCAATTACTATTGAGCGGCGCCTGAAGCATTCGGTGGTCGCAGCCATTACTGAGCATGCGCATTCGGAGTTGTTTGCGAGACGGTGCACCCTTTCCTAATCGCGACGATATGAGAAACTGCGAAATCGGTTGTCAATCGAAAGACGCACATGATCAAGACCAGTTCGAACAGACCAGTGATCAACCCACCATGAGCGAAATAACCGAAGATGAGATTGACGGTAACTTGATAGGAACTTTTCCTGCGAGCGATCCACCATCCTGGACACTCGGCGTTGAGCGTCACAAGCAATTAGCTAGCGACCGCCGGAAAGAATAAGGCACTTGTTGCCGTGCAATAAACTGGCCCTCTCGGGGCTCGGCGCCGCTCGAATGATCCATGTCCTTTCAAGCAAGAAGATCATCGAGGTTCAGCGGTTCCGTTACCATCGCGAGATCGCCGGTTGATGTGCGTGGCCACTGCTCACGCGGCCGATCCCAGTAGAGCTCGACGCCATTGCCGTCGGAATCGTGCAGGTAAAGAGCTTCGCTCACGCCGTGATCAGAGGCACCCTCCAGCGGAATACCCGCACGCATAAGTCGCCTCAGCGCATCGGCCAACTCGGTGCGCGTGGGGTATGCGATTGCGAGATGATACAGCCCGGTTGAGTTCGACGGCGGCGGCGAACCGCCTGCGCTCTCCCAAGTGTTCAAACCGATGTGGTGATGGTAACCGCCGGCCGATAAAAACGCCGCTTCTTTCCCGTAACGCTGCGTCAGCTCAAAACCAAGAACATCGCGATAAAAGTGCACCGCCCGATCAAGATCAGCGACCTTCAAGTGAACGTGCCCGATGCGCACGTCAGGATGAATCGACTTGGGCATCTGGTTGTTCTACCGCGCAAAATGGACGGCCGCCACGGCGAAATTCCGTTGCGGACGGATATTGCGTCGCAAGAGCAAATCAGAAGAAAGAAACTGAGCGTTGCCGCGTCCAATGGTTGAATGAAACGCATGCCCGCATCGACTCAGCGATCAAAATGTCCGGCTGCTTCGGGCTGATATTCAACCTTCGTCACCTTCATTCGTCGTAATCCGCCGGGCACATTCCACTCGAACTCGTCGCCGACGCGATATCCGAGCATTCCCGCTCCGATTGGGGCGAGCACAGAAATCTTTTCTTCGTCGATGTTTGCTTCAGAGGGAAAGACAAGAGTGAAGGCAACAGTTTCGCCAGTCTGGAGATCCCGCATCTCTGCACGCGAGTTCATCGTGATCACGTCATTAAATACATCTTTCGGATCAACGACGACAGCTCGGCGCAATTCCTGGGTGAGAGCTTTCAGATCCCCATGCTCGCGCGGATCGGAAACTTCTATTTCCATGAGCAAGTCTTCGAGACGCTGTTTGTCCTGGCTGGTTACATAAATCGGATTCTTGGTTCCATTATTATGCTGGCTGAATGGTCTTACTTGCAGGGTCATCATCGGGAGAGTTAAACATCTCGTGGGGCGCCTGACGAAGACTAATGTTCGATCATAACGATAGTCTTTGATTATCAATTACAGGAATCTGGCGAAGGCGACGCGAGCCAGGGGAGGGGCGGTCTCGCCGAAGCCTGCGGGGACCTGCTGACGAAATGGCCACGGAAGTTCAGGGTCTGATATCCCACCGCCATGTTTCTTCCGCCGCTGCTGGAAATAGAACGGTTCTACGCTAAATTGGGCACCAGCGTTTTCCCCCTGTGCAATACAACGAAGACTATGTGCTCGGAGTTCTCCAGGACGGAGGACTCCTCAACCGCACACAAATCGATAGCGCTCGCTCGCGTCTGAATGGCGAGCACAGCGTGCTCGATGTTTTGATTAGCGGCGGAGATCTATCAGAGGTGGACGTCTCGCGCACACTCGCTGCGCAAGCGCACATGGATTGGATCGACATCTCCACGATGATCATTCCGCCACCGGTCATCCACGAGATCCGCGGAGAGGACGCGCGGCGGTTCAAAGTAATTCCGGTCGCCTTTGGCGAGACAGGGCTGGTGGTCGCGGTCGGCAACCCGTTAGACATCGATACCATCGACAGTTTGGGTTTTCTCCTGCAGCGCGAGCTGGAACTGGTTTGCACGAGCCCGAAGAAAATTCGCGAAGCGTTGATCAAGTATTACGGCACGGCCGATGAAGCGGCGGACGTCCTGCAAAAGCAAATCGGCGAAGAAATCGATCTTGGTTTGGAACTTGGCGATGGCGCGGAAACAAGCGCAATCGATGAAGCAGACGCGCCGATTGTGCGACTGGTGTCGATGTTATTGATCGAAGCGCATCGCGCCGGCGCCAGTGACATTCACCTCGAGCCGATGGACAAGAAGTTTCGCGTTCGATTTCGGATAGATGGCGTGCTTCAGGAAATGCAATCGCCTCCCAAACGCCTGCAATCAGCCATTATCAGCCGTCTCAAGATCATGACTGGTTCGATGAGTATCGCGGAGAAACGTCTGCCGCAGGATGGTCGGATTCAGGTGCGAATTAAAAAGAAACCTATCGACCTTCGTGTCTCGACGATTCCGACAAATCACGGTGAAAGCATGGTTTTGCGTATTCTCGATAAATCGAGCTTGAAGCTTGGATTGCCGGAGCTTGGATTTTTCTCTGACGACCAGGAAACCTTCGAGCGTGTGATGCGGCTCGCGGATGGAGTTGTTTTGGTGACTGGCCCGACCGGTTCGGGGAAAACGACCACGCTTTACGCCTGTCTCCATTACATCAATAAACCGGACCGCAAGATTATCACGGTGGAGGAGCCGATCGAATATCAGATGACTGGCATCAATCAGGTGCAGGTGAACACGGATATCGGGATGACCTTTCCCGCTGCGTTGCGTTCCATACTTCGCCAGGCGCCGAACATCATTATGATCGGGGAAATTCGCGATCTCGAGACGGCGAGCATCGCAACGAATGCGAGTCTCACCGGCCATCTTGTTTTCAGTACGCTGCACACCAATGACGCGCCTTCGGCCGTCGCGCGTTTGATCGATCTCGGCGTGCAACCATTTCTTGTCGCGTCTTCAGTCCGCGCGGTGATGGCGCAAAGGCTGATTCGTCGGTTGTGTAGCAACTGCAAACAACCGGCCGAACTGACCGACACCGAGTTGCGCGCGCTCGGAATCCAGCCCGGACAGCTCCTGGACGCACAAGTCATGAGACCGGTCGGCTGCGAATTGTGCCGTCACATTGGCTACAAAGGCCGAATGGGCATATTCGAAATTTTTGTGATCGATGATGAAGTGCGCCATATGATCAACAAGCGCACCTCCACTTTCATCCTTCGGCAACGAGCCCGCGAGCTGGGCATGCGTACGTTACGCGAAGACGGCGTGCGCAAGGTGCTGGCGGGTCTGACTTCCGCTGAAGAAGTCATCTCGATAACTGTTGGCGACGTGAGCTGATAACATGACTGAAAAACAACTCGCCGAATTCTTTGTCGAGCAGCATGTGCTGCAACCTTCGCAGGCGGACGATGTGTTGAACGAAGTAGAGTTGAACGGCAAAACCGTCGCGCAGGCCATGGTCGATGGCGGCTTCATTGATGAGCCGAGTTTTTATGAAACGATCGCCAATGGCCTTGGCACTGAATTCCTCGATCTGAGTCAGCACGAAATTGCGCCGCAGGTTTTACGCCTAATTCCCAGCGGCCTCGCGCGATTGCACGGCGCGCTGCCGATTGACATGAAAGAAACCGCGGTGCGGGTGGCACTGGTGGATCCGTTTGATCTGCACAGTGCCGAGGACCTGCGCTTTGCCCTTGGCAAAGACATTCAGGTAGTGGTTTCGCCGCCTGAGCAAATCGAGGAGCTAATCAAGCAGTATTACGGGACCGACACGACGAGCATGGAGGAAGTGCTCAAGCAGCTCGGCGAAGCCGGTGAAGCGCTGCAATTACGCGAGACTGACGGCGAGGCAGCAGTTGAAGCGGATGCGAACGCAACGCCGATCATTCGTTTCGTGGATCTGATTCTTTATCAGGCGATCCAGGACCGCGCGAGCGACATTCACTTCGAGCCATTCGAAGACGAGTTCAAAATTCGGTATCGCGTTGATGGCGCGCTTTACGAAATGTCGCCGCCGCCGCGCCACCTCGCGTTGCCAGTGATTTCGCGCGTGAAAGTCATGGCGAACATGAACATTGCCGAAAGACGACTACCGCAGGATGGTCGGATTCAAAAACAGATCGCGGGGCGCAGCGTCGATCTGCGAGTTTCAACCTTACCTACGCAATTCGGCGAAAGCCTCGTGTTGCGCGTGCTGGATCGCAGCATCGTCAATCTGGATCTCGAAGCGCTCGGCATGCCCGAGTACATCTTCAATTTTTTGCTCGATATGATCGAGCGACCGAACGGCATTTTCATCGCCACTGGGCCGACCGGCTCAGGAAAAACCACGACGCTTTACTCCTGCTTGCGGAAGATCAACACAATTGATTCGAAGCTGATCACAGCAGAGGAGCCAGTCGAATACGACTTGGAGGGCATCGTTC
>JBJMXF010000068.1:0-4836 GCA_045809725.1 Candidatus Udaeobacter sp.
CTGGCGCTCCCCAGAGCACGCATCACGGCATCTCGCCCATCGCACTTCGACAACTTGCAGGTGAACGTTAACGATTACGAGCACGAGCATGAGCACGATCAAGAGCAGATATGACGTTGTAATCCTGGGCGCGGGACACAATGGACTTGTGGCGGCGACGTATCTCGGGCGTGCCGGCTTGAGCGTGTTGTTATTGGAAAAAAATGATTACATCGGCGGTGCGACGGTTTCCCAACAAATCTTTCCTGATTATAACGCGCGCTTGTCGCGTTACTCGTATCTCGTCAGCCTGTTTCCACAAAAGATCATCCACGATCTCGGCCTGAATCTGGAATTGCGCCGGCGCGCTATCGCATCCTGCACGCCATACGTGAGACATGGGCACCACGGTGCGCTGCTCTTGAGCAACCTCGATGAAGGAGTAGGCCGACGGTCGATGGGTGAACTAACGGGAAACGCCACTGCGTACGACGAGTTGAAACGCTTCTACGCCTTGCCGCGCCTGTTTGCTGAGCGCGTCTGGGACTCGATGCTCGAGCCGCTGGTTTCCAGAGAAGAAATGGCGCGCCGGTTCAAAGGCGACGAAATTTCGCGCGAAGCCTGGCGCACTTTAGTTGAGGAGCCGCTCGGAAATGCCATCGAGCGTTACCTGCGAGACGATCTCGTGCGCGGGCTTGTGTTCACAGATGCGAAGGTCGGTGTCTTCACGTATCCGCACGATAATTCGCTCCTGCAAAACCGCTGTTTTGTTTATCATCTGATCGGCGATAAGACAGGCGAATGGAAGGTGCCGGTCGGGGGAATGGGCGCTGTATCGTCCGAACTGGAACGCGCTGCACGCAAAGCAGGCGCCGAAATGCTAACGAATGTTCATGTGCATGCGCTGAACGTCACCGGCAAAACACGCGCGGTCCAATTTCTGGTAAACGGAAAAGATGAGACAGCCGAGGCGCGCTTTCTCCTGGTTAATTTTGGCCGAAATGTGCTGGCAAAGTTTACAGGTAGATTTTTTCAACCTGATCGCACTGATGAAGGCTCCGTTTTCAAGATCAACATGCTTCTGAGCCGGCTACCGAAACTGAAGGCAAAAAAAATTCCGGCGACTGAAGCGTTTTGCGGGACGTTCCACAGCGACGAAGGCTATCAACAAATGAATCTCAGCTACGACGAAGGGTCGCGCGGCAGGTTGCCCGAGAAAATGCCGTGCGAAATCTATTGCCACACATTAACTGACGACAGCATTCTCGGGCCGGAGCTTCGCGAACAGGGCTTTCACACAATGACGCTTTTCGGATTGGACGCGCCGTGGAGTTTGTTTGTGCGCGACAATGAAAAAATGCGGCGGGAAGCGGAGAGAAAATATCTGGCAAGTATCAACCAGTGGTTGGAAGAGCCGATCGAAAGTTGCCTCGCTCTGGCGCGTGATGGCAGCCCGTGCATCGAAAGCAAAAGCCCCGTCGATATCGAGGACGCGCTGGGGATGTACCACGGGAATATTTTCCAAAATGCGCCGACGTTTCCATTTGCCGATCGCAGAGAACAAATCGGCACGTGGGGCGTTGAAACGGAATACGAAAATGTATTTTTCTGTGGATCAAGCGCCTTGCGCGGTGGCGCTGTTAGCGGGATTCCCGGGCACAACGCCGCGATGAGAGTGCTTGAAATAATGGCAAGTAGTCAGTGACCAGTGACAAGTGACGAGCAAGATATTTAAATGCAAACTTCAGAAGCTAATCCGCGCGACGTGGAGTCGATCGACGCAATCATCGCGGCTGCGTATGACGTGATCTCCGGACCGGCTGGACAAAAGCGCGACTGGAATCGCGAGCGGTCTCTGTTTTATCCCGGCGCGCGCATAATGCCTACGGCAAGCGTCCCGGGAAGAAACGACGTCGATCTTGAGCCGCAACTGTTAGATGTCGAAGCCTATATCGCGCGGGTGGAGCCGCTTCTTCAGCAAGGCTTTTACGAGACAGAAATCGCGCGGCGCACCGAAGAGTTCGGCCGGATCGCTCACGTGTGGAGCACTTACGAATCGCGTCACGATGCGAACGATGCCGCGCCGTTCATGCGCGGCATCAATAGCCTTCAGCTTTTTAATGACGGCAAGCGCTGGTGGATCCTCTCCATTTACTGGCAGCACGAGAGCGCTGAGCACGAAATCCCACAAAAGTATCTGTAGTCCGAATTGTCGGCATGCGGGGTCTGACCGAAAGCTTGTCAGTGTCGGCGACGCGCACCAAACGCTTTCACTTCCTTCGCCAATCTGCCTAGCATTTCCGGCCTGGGTTGAGGCGCATATCGAAGCAGTATATAAGTGTCTACAATCTGTCGGATGCGGTTAGATTCGTTAGGCAGAATTTGGGCTGCGCGCCGCGCAAAATGTAATGGACCTTCGGAAGGATCTCGCAGCACACCGAGGCGGGCAGTTTTTCGGCAAAAATATTCATACAACTCCTTTACCCGGTCCACGCGCGAGCGAGTCCGCAGTTGCATCCAGGCGAAATAGATTGCCAGCAAAGCGATCGCGACAAGCAGAATTTCTACGATAAGGAAAGCGGGACCGCGGCTGGCTATTCCCATGGATGCCAGGAACACGTCCTGGACGTCGGCGTCGAAAGCTAGAAGGCGAGTGTCCCACTCATAACTCAGTGTTTGCCAAACGAACCGAACATTCGTGACCACGCCAGACCGGAGTAACCGCGCTATCAAGGCATTCCGGCCAGCTCCCATTTGGCCGGGAATACTACGCGTCTCTAAATAAGTGGTTAAATCGAGGCTCGCTCTCCCCGGCGCAACCGCGGCGGTTGGATCTACTCGAGTCCATCCGTTTTCCGGAAGCCAAACCTCGCACCACGCGTGCGCGTCCGCTTGCCGCACCAGAAAGAAATGGCCCAGATCGTTGTACTCACCCCCGAGATAACCGACAACAACGCGCGCAGGGATTCCTGCCAGCCGCATCAGAGTAGCGAAACTGGTAGCATAATGTTCGCAAAACCCAACGCGACGATGGAAAAGAAATTCCTCCAGGTTGTGGTATTCGCCAGGCGTCAACGAATAACCAAAGCCTTGTGTACGGAAGAATTGAAGCGCGCTGGTTACTATGCCGCGCGCGTCACGGTTGTGCACCGTCCAGGAGTATGCCAGATCGCGCACTGCCGGAGTGACAGATACCGGCACCTCGAGCGAGTCCGATCGTTCCTTTGCTGTCATGTCCTTCTCGGTGGATTCTGATGACACGACCTCGTATTGGCGGGATTTTCGAATGGGCTGAAAGCTCCAGAGATAATCGCCTCGCGCGAGCATTGCACCGCGAACACTTTTGGCCGGGCGATCGAGCGCAAACATCCAGCGCGCGCCATTAGGCGCTAACGTGATCCGTTGTTGGATTTCCCTGGGGTTAGGAGATTGAACAGTGAGGCTGTGACTGACCGCGATGTCTGCCGTGGTAGACGAAGCCTTCGGTCGCGGTTCGTAAGGAGCTCGCCATTCCATGCCGTTGCAACGCCACATGACAACCCCGCGCCAGTACATCGGACCAGACGGTCGAGTGTTGCTTCCAGGAAACTCCGCGCGGAATGCGATCTCCGACGAGTTTGCAAGAGCTGCGATGCTTCCAGGAGAAAGCCGATCCGAAAAGCCGGTGTTCGCCGAACGAAAAGGACGCAGTTCAAAGCGGAGGCCAGTGTTGACTCGGGGAAACAGCAGAAAGAAAAGGACGACGAGCGGCGACGCCTGAAGAAGGAGTTTGGACGCCGTTGCAAGCGGCGGCCACAGCGCGCCCGGTGCCGCTCCGCGATGAAACTGGATCAGTGCAACCGCGAGCAAGGCAAACGCGACCAAGAGACAAAGCGATGTGGTGAAGTCTTGTGAAAGGAAGAATCCACACAAACACAGCATCCACCCGATTAGTACCATGACTCGAAACTCGCGTGCCGTATGTGCTTCGAGAATTTTCAGAGACGCGAGAACCACAAGAAGTGTTATGCCTGCCTCAACCCCTTTAACAGAACCGTAACTGAAAAAAGCTGTCATAACTGCCGTCGTCACAAGTAGCAGTTTCAAAATGACAGAGCGAAGCCGGTAACCCCTTGGCTCCATCCAAAATTTCAGCGCAAGCGAGAAAAGGAAAAGCCATGGAACCCACACAGCGAGTGAGTCGAAGAATGGCGGTACCGTGAAGAGCAAAGCCGCCGCCATCCAGAGCAGCGGTCGGCGTGGAATACTTGTGTCCCTCTTGATCGAACTCTTACTCTTGCTCGTGTTCTTACTCTTACTCGTGCTCATTCTCCGAACACGCTCAAAGCGCGCAGACAGGAGTGAAAATGCATCTGCCCAAGGGCCGGAGAAATTTCAACATCGGGAAGACGCAAGCCATAAGGCTGGTGTGCACGTTCAGCCTCGATCACCCATAGCGTGAGCTGTGACAGCTTTTCTTCCACATCAGTAAAGCGGAGGTCGAAAAAATCGAGAGACACTGCGCCTTTAGTTTCGGCGGCAAACTCTTTTGTCATCAGCGGTTGCCCGCGCGCCACAGCTTTCCAATCAATGTGACGTTGGGATTCTCCGGGCACGTAGGCGCGAACCCCTGCAAAATCGTCGCCATGCCCGATGCCTTGCTGAACCCAGTTGTCGGCGAATCGTGAGTGGTTCGTTGGTAGCTGAGAATTTCCCGCCGGCTTGGGATAAACGAGGTAAGTTTGATTGGACAC
The DNA here is from genome assembly GCA_045809725.1 of Candidatus Udaeobacter sp. Classification (GTDB taxonomy): domain Bacteria; phylum Verrucomicrobiota; class Verrucomicrobiia; order Chthoniobacterales; family UBA10450; genus Udaeobacter. The sequence goes on from JBJMXF010000068.1 coordinate 4,713, forward strand.
AAACCTCTTCGACGCACGCACAAACCCGAGAGGGTAACAACTCGTTAGGTCTAATTTTTCTATTTGATGTTCGCCTCTGTGATGCGCGGCAAATCGAAGGGTCAATCGGGCTGCGCTCTCGCGA
>JBJMXF010000069.1:0-10763 GCA_045809725.1 Candidatus Udaeobacter sp.
AGCCAGTGTAAAGCTTGCCTTGGGGAAGAAAATTGGTTGCGGGGGCGGGATTTGAACCCGCGGTCCCGCATGCGCGGGATTATGAGCCTGACGCGCTACCAGGCTGTTGCAAGCCAATGATCCGATATAGACCCAGTCCACCTTTTTGGCGCTTAAGGCGATTCTCCAAGCTCCGAGCTTCGCTGAGGTTTAGAGGTTCACTGCGCCAGACGAGTTGCCAAGGCCCACGTTTGCCAGCCCATTGTGAGACGCCGGAATTGTGCTGCGCGATCCGGCGCTGCACGTTGTCACTCAAACCGATATACAACCTTGATGCCGGGTTACGGAGGATGTAAACGGTGTAGGCTGCCAAGTTAAAATTGGTTGCGGGGGCGGGATTTGAACCCGCGGCCTTCAGGTTATGAGCCTGACGAGCTACCAGGCTGCTCCACCCCGCGCGATGAAAATACTTGGACATCAAGTATCCGCAAATCGAAAAACGCTTCGACGTGCACGAAACCTATTTGTCTTTGGCCGCATCGCGATTTCGTTGAATAGGTGAGCGGTAAAATTCTCATCGGGACGGCAAGCTGGTCGGACCCCGGTTTCGTGGAGCGTTGGTATCCGAAGAAACTGCCGGCGGCGGATCGGTTGCCGTGGTATGCGCAGCATTTCGATTTGGTCGAGATAAACTCAACGTTCTATTCCGCGCCCGAGCCGAGAATGGTGGAGCGGTGGTGCGCTGCGACGCCCAATGACTTCACGTTCGACGTAAAATTGCACCAACTGTTTTCATTTCACTCCACGCCGGCGAAGCTGTTACCGCCAGATTTACAAAGCCGCGCGGAGACGGACGCAAAAGGAAAGGTCAAACCGACGCTAGAGATTCAGGAGGCGCTGGTAAAAATTTTTCTGCGTGCGACCGCAATTTTTCGCAGTGCAGGAAAAATGGGCGTGCTGCTTCTGCAACTTTCACCCGCGTTTTCGCCTCGAAAGCACGAGTTGAACGAGCTCGAGCCGCTCATTGCGACGCTGAATGGGTACCAGTTGGCGATTGAGTTTCGGAATCGAAATTGGGCGATCGGCGATCAACTGCAATCGACGATCGATTTTGTGCGGAAGCACGGAGCGATTTTTGTAAACGTGGACGCGCCCGCATCGGACCATTTCACTGTGATGCGTTCAGATGTGGACGAAGTCACCAACTCAAATGTGGCATATCTGCGCCTGCACGGGCGCAACGCAAAAGCGTACACCACTGGCAAAACGGTGGCCGCGCGTTTCGATTACGATTACAACGAGAAAGAAATCGCAGAGGTCGCCGAACGCAGCAAAAAACTCGCCAGAGAAGCGCGCGACGTGCACGTGATTTTCAACAACAACAATCTCGATTACGCGCCGCACGCAGCGATTCGTTTACGCAAGGCGCTCGGCCAAATCGTCAATGCACCGTCAGAGACACTGGAGTTGTTCTAAAGGCTGTCCGCTCGAACCTTTTATTTGTCATTCTGAGCGAAGCGAAGAATCTCAGATCAATTTTGACCGTTTCTCCCAACCAATGAACAGAGATGTTTCGTGGCTCAACATGACACATCCCCTTTGTGAACTCGATTGTAACTGAGCAACTCAATCGATTTTGCTGAGTTTGCCCCACACTTGGAAAATCCTCGGCAAACTGATCACCGTCTCGGAGTCTGCTGCCACGCGATGTAACCCGGTCAAGATGTGACGCACTTCGCTTTCGCTAGCAAGTCCTTCGGCCATTAACGCATCTGCTATCCGCGACATGGTGATCGGCGCCATCATTTTGCCTTCGCCACGAATGTGAGTCGGTTGCACGACGTTTAGCTCGACTCTGTCGATACCGGCCTGGCGCAACAGTAGCGGCAATTTGGGTCCTATATTTGAGTCGCCACCCCTCCGCTGTACCAACTTTTGATACAACTCGGTGTAACGCTCATAGGCCGCACAGATTGGATAACAAAAGCTCCCAGCAAAATCTGTGTCCTCGATGACAATAGTTCCTCCACCCGTACACGCGTCAGCCATCACTGTGAGACACTTCTCCGGCTCGTTCAAATGGGAGAGCAGAAAGCGGGCATAAGTGATATCGAATTGTTCGTGCCACAAGCGTGCGCAACCATCCACTTGTCGAAATGTAACGTTGGTCACCTTCGCCGCTTCGGCATCTTCTCTATCCAACCCGAGAATCTCCGCGTCTGTGTCTGTGCCGATAACTCGTCCTTCAGGTCCGACGATCCGAGCCATCAATATTGTCACGTGGCCGCCGCCACAACCGACATCCAGGCATTTCATTCCTCTGACCAGACCTACACTATTCAGTAATCCCGTAGTGGTCGGCAGCAGCACGCGAGCGAGCAGATCAAGACGTTTTTTGCCTTCCATGCCTCCGCGAATCGCGTAGCGGTCCGGCCCATCAGATCGAGTCATGAACGTTTTCGTTGTAGCTGCGAGTGCTGGTCGCGCCAAGCGGAAGGAACTCCGCCCATTTCGCTCGGCAGTCGAAGGTGTAGCGCCTTCCAGGAATCAAATTTGTTTTGGTTTATGTTCGAGGTGTGCACGAGCGACATACAGGGGACGAGTCACTTTACCAGTCGCGTTTGCCGAAGCCGCTCGCGCGAATGAAAAGCTGGTTGGTCGCGCATCACATGACGTTGATGACGATCGCCGATACGCCGCACTCAATCGCTTTCGGGTCGGCGATCGGAATTTTCTTCGGCTTCACTCCGCTGTATCCGCTGAAAACATTGCTGTCGATCGTCGTGGCGTGGATTTTCCGCTGCAACAAGATCGCGGCCGCCATCGCGGTAACGCTGCACGATGTTTTGATCTGGGCAATGCCGGCAGTGTATGTCGCCGAATACCATCTCGGGTGTTGGAGCCTTCAGCGTCCGGTGGCCCAACGCGTGCATTTTCGCCAGTTTGGTTTGCGCGATTATCTCCACTGGCACGTATTTTCGCGGGTCGTTTGGCCCGCCTTTTGGCCTGCCTTTATCGGTTCGCTCTTCCTGGCCATTCCCTCCGCGGTTATTGTTTATTTTCTGATGCGATTGCTCATCAGCCGCGCCAGGGCAACGCGGAAAAGCCAATAGGTGGAACGTGTTGTCCTGAACGCGTTGACATAAAAGCGCGCCTTCGGCGATTTGGTTTGGCATCGTCTTTCGCCGCGGCGAATCTTCGATCAGGAGAAGCCGATCCACCTACGTTAGGAGCGGCTCGGGGCGCGCCGGCTCCATGTGCGTTGTTTCAAACACGTCGACCGTTTGCGAATCAGAATGTGCCGATTAAGGTGCTGCCGTTCCGGGGATCTTATGCACTCACTACGTCGATTTTCGATCATTTCGCTCGCAGTTCTTGCAAGTGCGTCTGTTGTTCGCACCGCCGCAGCGGCACAGGCATACATTATTGCTGACGCGCAAACCGGTTACATTTTGGAAGAACAGGAACCGAGGAAAAAACTTCAGGTTGGTAGCCTGACAAAGATCGCCACGGCCTGCGTAGTATTAGATTGGTCAGAAAAAAGATCCGGCGATCTCAATGAGCCGGTAGCCATTCCGCCAGAGGCCTTCCGGGGAACCACGGAAAACAACATTGGTTTTCAACCAGGTGACTCCATTTCCTTGCGCGATCTCCTTTATGCCGCGCTGGTGCAATCTGACAATATCGCCGCTTACACGCTGGCTTATCACGTCGGTTCGCGACTGGAGCGGATCGAGGCGGGTGCGAAATTGACGCCAGCGGACACGTTCGTCGCTCAGATGAACGCGCTCGCCAAACAGTTGAAAATGGAACGCACACGTTTTGTTAATCCACACGGCATCGATTGGAAAGTGAAGCCTCTGCCCTTTTCCACGGCGGAAGACATGGCGCGTCTCACCCGATACGCGATGAACAAGCCGAGCTTCCGTTTTTATGTGTCGCAAAAAGAACGCCAGATTTCGTTTAACCGTCAGGGTCAGCCGCTGAATTACGTGCTTCGCAACACGAACGAGCTCCTCGGCCAGAACGGCATCGACGGCGTCAAGACAGGTACCTCATCGCGAGCGGGCCAGTGTTTGATTCTATATGCAAACCGTGAATCGGAAGTCGTTCGCGACGGCCACACGGAAACGGTTTATCCCCGTCACCTGATGGTGGTGCTCCTGGGCAGCACCAATCGATTTGGAGAAGGCTCAGCTTTGATGCAACGCGGATGGCAGTTGTACGATCAATGGGCAGCTGCCGGGCGGATGGCTGATCCAAAGAAGATCCTCTAATTTCGCTTGTGCGAAATGAAACCGCGCCTTGGCGTTCTGACCAGCGGTGGCGATTGTCGGGGACTTAATGCAGCTTTACGTGCGCCAACACGTTGGACCGAACTGTTGCGTGATGTCGACATTTCGTTCGGTGATTGATTCTGTCATGTTGCGAACCGAAACATCTCTGGCTGTTAGCCTGAACATCGTTCACGGAAATGATCTGAGATTCTTCGCTTCGCTCAGAATGACAGAAGAAGACGTGGAAATCGGTCGTGTATTCCGGCACTCCTGGTAAATCGCGCTAAGATTTGTGCCGGTCTGATTCGACATTCCGTCGAGTCGGTTTGTATCTTAGCTGGTCAATGACGCAAACTCCTGCGCGCACGCAAAGCACCAACTCGGTGCTAATGATCCGCCCCAGCCGGTTTTATCCCAATCCAGAAACAGCGGCAGACAATGCATTCCAGCGTAACGCCGATCACGATTCAAATGCGCTGACGCTGATGGCGAGAAACGAATTCGACACAGCCGTGCAAACGCTACGCGCCGCTGGGATTCATGTGCATGTCTTTGAAGACACACCTGAGCCGGAGAAACCAGACGCGGTTTTCCCTAACAACTGGATCTCCACGCATCACGATGGTCGCATCGCCTTGTTCCCGATGTACTCAGCGCTGCGTCGACGCGAGCGTCGGCAGGATATCGTGGAGGACCTACGCAAGCACTATGGGGTCACCAAGGTAATCGATTACTCAGCGTTCGAGGATAAAGGTTGCTGCCTGGAAGGCACAGGCAGTCTTGTGTTGGATCACTCGAACAAAATTGTGTACGTCTCGTTATCGAATCGCTCCAACGCGGAGGTGATCCAACACTTTGCTGATGATTTCAGCTATGAGCCGGTCACGTTCACCAGCGTCAGCTCCAATGGTCAGCCGATCTACCATACCAACGTGATGATGTGCATCGGCACTGACTTCGCGATGGTTGGTCTGAAGATGATCCCGAGCGAAGCCGAGCGGCAAGAGGTGCGGGCGCGGCTGGAGAAGACGGCAAAGGAGATCGTGGAATTATCAGCAGATCAGATTGCGAACTTCGCCGGCAATACCATTGAACTACACAACAAGCACGGCGAAAAACTGCTGGTGCTTTCCACTCGCGCCGCTCGAGTATTAACGGAAGGCCAACAAGAAATCTTGAGCCGTTACACGCGGCTTGTGTCGCTTGAACTGCCTACGATTGAGCTTGGTGGCGGCAGCGCGCGGTGCATGATCGCGACGATTCACCTGCCGCCGCGGTTGTAGCAGCTCTCGCAAGATTCGCACGGACAAAAGGCTTGGTCTGAATCCAAACCACGATTTCTCACTTGCCCGAATTAGCTAGCATTCGGCGAAATACTTGCATACACTGGGCGCTTTCCATCACTCCCCCTCCTGATGAGACCTAATCTGGTCGATGCACACCCTTCGTAATTGATCGAATCAACTCTCCAAACAACAATGAACAAAATGTCGATAAGAAATTACATGATCACGATCACGCGTGTGCTGCTGACAGGAGGGGCGATCTTCCTGACTGCGGACGGAGTCTTATCGGCGAATGCCGGGACGCTAACCGGCGTGGTTCAAACGGGCGGTACGATTTCCGGCCAACCACTGCCTAACGTTCACGTCAGCTTGTTCGAAGCGACAACGGGACAGCCTATAAGACTGGGCCAGGCGACCACAAATGGTTCGGGTCAATTTAGCATTGGTTACACCAGAGGCACCTCGCAGAGTATCTTCTTTGTCCAAGCACTTGTTACTGAAGGCGTGAGGTTCATCACTATTCTTGGCCCGAACCTCCCGACATCTGTTATTATTAACGAGCTAACTACCGTCGCCGCCAGTTACTCGATGGCTCAATTCCTTAGAACCGGTGTCATCTCAGGGAATTCGTTTGGCTTGCAGCTCGCCGCCGGAATGAACGACAACATCGTGACATCGGCGACCGGCGAATCGTCACCGGTACTGCGGAACTCGCCGAACGCCGATCAGACAAATTCACTGCGCTCAACGCGATCGCTGGCGAATTTGCTCGCGGCGTGCGTGGAAGATCGGGATGTCGCGACGAGCTTTTTCGTTTTGACCAGGCCGCCAGGCGGCTTCCGGCCACACAACACCGTCGAAGCCTTGGGAAGCCTCGCTCGCGATCCCGGGCGGAATGTGGATGGCATCTATGCGCTGAGTTTGCTGAGCCACTTGTATAGGCCGCGACTGATTCGTATGCCGGATGCTTGGACGGTGACGGTGAAGGTGAACGACTCCGGTAGCGACCACCCTGATCGTCTGATTAGCGGGCCTGGGAACCTCGCGTTCGACGAACGTGGATACGCTTGGGTTACCAATAACACGATCCAGGGCACACCAAACTCCTGTAGGTTCGACTTGGCATTTAAACCCAATGGCCAGCCGGCCGATGGTACCGACCGCACGCCGCGCTCGCCTTTGACAGGTGGCGGCGTCTTGGGAGGCGGTTTCGGTGTTACTATCGATCCGCGGGGGTCCGTATGGTTTGGCAATTTCGGCTGGGGCATGTGCGACCACTGCGTCCCATCGAACCCCGGAAATGGAAGCATTTCGCGCTTTAGCCCGTCAGGCGCACCGATATCGCCGCCTCTTGGCTATCAGGGCGGTCCCGTAAGAGCACAGGGACTTGGCTCAGATCGCGATGGTAACATATGGATCTCCAGCTTCGCGGATGACAGTGTGTACGTGTTCCTGGGGGGCAATCCGCACCAGCCCGTGACTGTTCACCCGTACGACGGAGCGGCTCCGTTCGACGTTGCAATTGCCAGCGACGGAACCGCCTGGGTGTCCTACACCGGTGGACTCCCCTTCGGTGAATTCCCCAGGAGCGTTGGAAAGTATGCCCTCGTTAACGGAGCGTTGCGAGAGCAGTTTCTCCACTTCTTGCCCGAAGCAGACGGGCTAAGAGGCTTGTCTTTGGACTCACGAGGCAACGCATGGCTTGCTACTCTGGGTAGCAATATCTTCTTATTTCGGCCTAACGGCAGGAAGTTCGGGCCGTTTAGCGGGGGCGGTATGGACCACCCCTGGGACACTGCAATCGATGGTGAAGACAACGTGTGGGTCGCAAATTTCGGTCCTCTCAAACTAGGGAACAATTTCAGGGGCAGGCTTACCAAGCTTTGGGGGACCAATCCGCCTCCGGGTCACAATGTCGGGGATCCAATATCACCGCCAACAGGCTACACGGTGCCTACAGCAGGCAGCGAAGTATTACTGCATACCGGGGTCCCATTGTACGGTTACGGTTCACCCCCAGGGCCGCCTTGCTTCATACCAATGATGCGTCAGACCGCGCTTGGCATCGATCAGGCCGGCAACATCTGGTCCGTTAATAACTGGAAACCCGATTTCGGCATCGACACCCTCGGTGGGAATCCGGGCGGTGATGGCATCATCATTTTCGTCGGCCTCGCCGCACCGCCGATCACGCAAGTGCATTAAATCGCCGGCCAGCGTGACACTGAAGATAATCCTCGAAGAGCACGTCCCGGGGGTCGGATGATCACGAGTTAGTGCAAGCTCTTCGACATCTTTGATTGTCCGAGGCAGTTGGTTTCGATAATGCACGCCGGTTTGTGGCTGTCTTGGCATGCGAAGCCGCCCGGGATTATGCGAAGAAGCGGCGTCTGATTCAACACGCGCAGAAACTTCTCCAGGAATCCGCACTGGAGCGCGAGTTGCTCAAATGGCCCGACCAGTAACGCATTGACGTCGAGACACGGCGCATTCGGCGCACAAACGCTTCGAACATCTCCCTCATCATTGACATACAGTCCGTAACTGGAGAGGGGAATCGCAGCATTTCCTTTCGAGTTGGTCAGCTGTCTAATGCAACGGAAGAACGTTTGCTGGTCGGGAGTTCTGTTCCCAGGTGTTCCGATCAGACAACGATACTGTTTCTCGGTAAGAATCATGGTTTCGTCCATGCCCAAATCTCGGGCGAGCTGCGCAGCCCGCTCTATGCCTAATGGCTTGTTGATTTGTTTACCACGTCTGGCTCTATGCGGGGCCAGGCGCACAAATTTGCGCTCTAACTGACATTCGACCGGCCAAAAGCACTTGTTAGGTTGAAGTCGCCGGTCGCGGGACGTCTGTTTGTCGAACAACTGCTCGAAAGCTGCGTAGGAACAGCCGCTTGGATTTTGCTCCAGGCACGCGACGACCGCTTTCGGAATCGGCGCCTTGAATGCAGGCATATCGGCGGCGTGCCGAGGATTCACCATGTATAGGATTATGAAATTTACCAGGTAGATGGCAGGGCTTATCGGTGGTCCGTAGAATTCAGTGGTGGCCGCCTCGCTCTCTGAAAGTTCCAATTCCTGCGCAGCGAGAGGAGGCGCCGAGAGGGAAACCGCGACGGCTAACATTGCCGAGAGAATGTTTACCGTTCGAATTCGCATAAACTTTGTCGTTTAGAGGCCGATCTCTTATCAGACCGCGGCCGCCTGCGTCAAGCTCCCGATCGGTCCCGGGAGCACACGCGACTCGCGTGTTGGCGATCGCGTCAGGTATCGATAAATCGATGGTAAGTGTCGGCGTCGTCGGCCCAACCTCATGTGTCGGTGAAGGGATCGAACTGCGCCTGGCTTATTTGTCCACTCGGTTCGTGAAAGAGCACCTTGTAATCGGGTTCGAATTGAATGGCGGATCGACATAGACAAGATCGACTGGCGTCCGGAAATTGTTTCCGATCGGAAAGCCATTCAGATTATCGCCGAAGTACAGCCAATTCATTCAAGGCAATCATCCAGAGATTGTTCGACTTCGCTCGGAATAACAAGCAAGAGTGGTGGGCGCACGCAACCTTGCGACTGACGCTAGGCGATCTTATATTTAGGAGAAGCGTACGACGCTACAGTGCTAGGAGGTTATTATGTCAACGACAATTGCTGTTCCCGAAACCAGAAAAACTCCCACGGCGACGGAAGATTTTCTGCCGCTGGAGGGCACTGATCACATAGAATTTTACGTCGGTAACGCCAAGCAGGCGGCGCATTTTTATCAAAGCGCGCTCGGATTTCAACCGATCGCCTATAGCGGACCTGAAACAGGCGTGCGAGAGCGCGTCAGCTACGTGGTTCGGCAGAACAAGATCACCTTTGTTTTAACCACGCCGCTTCGCGCGAAACATCCAATTTCCGATCACGTCCTCATGCATGGCGATGGCGTGAAAGCGATCGCATTGAAAGTGAAGGATGCGACTTCCGCGTGGAAGGAAACGACGAAGCGTGGCGGCAAAAGTTACATGGAGCCGAAAACGCTGGACGACAAACACGGCAAAATTGTGCTTAGCGGGATCCATACTTACGGCGAAGTGGTTCATGTGTTTGTCGAGCGCGATGATTACACGGGGCCGTTCATGCCAGGTTTTCGAAGATGGGAGCCGTCGTTCCGCGCATCGGAGACTGGACTGCAGCACGTCGATCACTGCGTTGGGAACGTAGGATGGAACCAGATGAATCCGTGGGTGAAATTTTATGAAGAAGTAATGGGCTTCCGCAACATTCTTACCTTCGACGACAAAGATATTTCCACTGAGTACTCGGCCTTGATGAGCAAAGTGATGAGTAATGGAAACGGATTCGTGAAATTTCCGATCAACGAGCCCGCTGAAGGAAAAAAGAAATCGCAGGTGGAGGAATACCTCGACTTTTATGATGGCGAAGGCGTGCAGCACATCGCGATGGGCACTAACAACATCATCGAGACCGTGACCGATCTTCAGAACCGCGGGCTTGAGTTCCTGAAAGTGCCGTCGACTTATTATGACACGCTGCTCGATCGCGTTGGTCACATCGACGAAGAACTGAACGCGTTGAAGGAACTCGGGATCCTCGTTGATCGCGACGATGAAGGTTATCTACTCCAGATCTTTTCGAAGCCGGTCCAAGATCGACCGACGCTCTTTTTTGAAATCATTCAACGCAAGGGAGCGAAGAGCTTTGGAAAAGGCAATTTCAAAGCGTTGTTCGAAGCCATCGAACGAGAGCAGGCGGCTAGAGGTAATTTGTAAGACAGAGGAGATCGACAATGCCCTACTATAAAAAACTTGGCGACATACCGCGAAAGCATCACATCTGGTTCCATCGCAACGGCGCCGGACCGGGTTACAACAACGAGGGCATCTACTACGAGCACGTAGTTACGACCGAGGGTTTTAACGAGGCGTTTTCAATCATGTATCATTTGCGGCCACCAACGCGGGTACGCAACGTGAAGCTCCTGAAATGCGAGGAGCTAAAGAAAGTCACGGACAGTCCGCTCCGGCATCATCACTTGAGAACGGCCGACATTCCTCGCAGAGGAGATCTCTATACCGGCCGCATCCCGATCTTGTTCAACCAGGACGTGATCGCGTATCGCGCGCGCCCCGAAAAGGCGTACGACAAATTTCAATATTATCGAAATGGCGGCGCGGATGAGATCATTTTCGTATTCAAAGGTGGCGGCACACTCG